>NZ_JAGIQL010000147.1 GCF_017813245.1 Streptomyces montanisoli | reverse complement strand
GCGGACATCACGCACCCGCACACGGGGCGTGCGTGCGGCACCGCGTCGCTCGCGGCGCGCGCCGCCGCCGAAGCCCACGCGCGGCGCACGCCGGTCACCCTCGCCCGCGCCGGAAGCGCCGGCGCCTGCGCCTGCGCCGGAAGCACCCCTACCGAACGCGTCCACGCCGGAGGCGCCCGCGCCGGACGCATCCCTACCGGAAGCACCCCTACCGGACGCGTCCACGCCGGAGGCGCTCCTGCCGCGCGCCGCTGTCAGATGCGTACCCATGGCTCACCGTGCCCCCTCGGCCTCGGCTCGTCCCGCGCTGCCGCGCGGGCGCGGGCCGTTCGTCGTGCCGCTCATGGCTTCTGCCGGGAGCGCCGTGAGGCCCCCGCCGCGCCGCGGTCGCCCCTGAACCGTCCGCCCCTGCCGGTCTCCTCCCCCGCCTGCGCCCTGACGATGCCGAGTTCGCCCGCCAGTCCCCACAAGGCCTGCCTGACCGTCGACTTGGCGTCCAGGTCCTGCATGCGGCCCGCGTCGACCGCGCCCTGCAGTTCCTTGAAGTGCGCGGGCACCACCGTCCGCGACACCTTGGTGCCGGTGATCCGCTCGACCAGCGGCGGCTGGATCTCGCTGGTGCGCACATGGCGGTTGATGACCGCGACCGTCTCGGCCGCCTTGCGGATCTGCAGCCGCTCCCACAGCCTGACCAGGCGCTTGGCCGCCCGCACCGAGACGACGTCGGGTGTGGTCAGCAGGAGCGTGGTGTCCGCCATCTCGATGGCGGCCGCGTTGGCGCTGTTCATCTGGGTGCCGCAGTCGACGACGACGACCTCGTACCGGCTGCGCAGGGCGCTGACGATCTGCCGTACGGACCGGTCGTTGATCTCCTCGCCGCGCTCGCCCTCCGCGGGTGCGAGCAGCAGGCCGAGGCCGGTGTGGTGCAGGAACACGGCGTCCTGCAGGACGCTCGGCGAGATGTCCTGGATGGCGGCGAGGTCCACGACCGACCTGCGGAACTGCACGTCCAGGTACGAGGCGACGTCGCCCGACTGAAGGTCGAGGTCGACGAGCGCGGTGGACATGCCGGACGCGCAGGCCGCGAGGGCGAGTTGGACGGCCGCGACGGTCGTGCCGACACCGCCCTTGGCGCCGCTGACGGTGACGACCCTGCCGCCGGGGCCGCCGTAGAGCTCGAGGCCCTGGCCGAGGTGGCGGCGCACGCCCACCGACCAGGCCGCGGCGGCCTGTACGCGCTGGGCCAGCTCCTCGTACGAGAGCGGCAGCGCGGCGAGACCGCGCGCGCCCGCGTCCATGGCGGCGGAGAAGAGGCCGGGGCCCGGCTCCGAGCTGATCAGGACGACGGCGACGGTGGGGAAGCGCAGGGTGGTCTCCCGTACCAGCTCCAACGCGGGTACGGGGCCGATGCGTTCGTGGACGAGGACGACCTCGGGCAGTGCGTCGACGGACTCGGCCGCGAGCCGTGCGAGGGTGTCGAGCAGGGCGGTGGAGTCGCCGACGGGTGCGGCGGGTTCGACGTCGGGCAGCTGGCCGAGGAGGGTGGTGAGGGCCCGGGCCGCGTCGGGGTGCGCGACGGCCGGGAGGATGCGGGTGCTCATGCCGTGCTCACTTGTCCCCTTCGAGCGTGTACACGCTCTGCCCCGACGGCACCGGCGACGGCGTGCCGTCGGGCAGCAGCGCCAGCCGCACATGCTCGGCGAACGACTCGGCGTACGCGACGCGTTGGGCGTCCTTCGCGGTGAGCGCGAACGTGATGGGCACGGCCTGTTCCGGGCCCGTGGCGCGGTTGTCGGACTTGGGCTGGAGCGCGGTGATGCTGCCGACGTCGATGACGCGGGCGCCGCTGACGATGATGCGGGACTGGTTGGTGTCCGCCTTGCCGTTCTTCCCGTCGCCGGCGAAGGTCGCGAAGATGTTCACGCGGGACCCGGGGGTGATCTTGCCCGCGACCCCGGTCTCGGCGTCGATCATGATGGCGATCTCCTCCTCGCCGGGACCGAGGGCCGGCTTCGGCACGATCATGTCGTTCTGCAGGAGCGAGCCCTTGTCCAGGCGCGTGACGGCTATCTTCCCGTCCACCTGGGACAGGTCGGTGACGGCCGTAGGGGAGAGCCACCGCTTCGGCATGGTCACCTTGGTGAACTGGTCGCGTCTCAGGGGCGTATAGGGCGCCACGTCCTGCCCCAGCTCGTACGCGGTCACCTCGGGGCCGACCTTGGAGTCCACGTCGCCGATGACGATCAGCACGCCGGCGAACGCGGCGACGGCGCACAGGACGGAGACGAGCAGCAGCAGGATGCCGCGGCGCTGCCGTGAGTTCATGGGCGTGTTCCTCGGGTTCCTGGCGTCAGGGCGCCCGCCGCGCGCCGGTGGGGCCGAGGGGGCGGTGCGATGGGCGCCGAGCAGAATCCGCAGCGGTCACCTATCAGTTCGATCCCGCACCACGAGCACACCTCCCGCCGGACGGACGAGACGAGCTGGTAGAGGACGGTGATGTCGGGCAGGAAGGCGGCGAACTCGACGGCCCGCGCGGTGCCCCACCAGCCGGCCGACGATTCGGGCAGCGGGCACTCGTCGACGGACCCGACCTGCCAGGCGGGGGCGAGGACCCCGGTGGGCCAATCGGTGGCGAGCTGCCCCCTGGCGACGAGGAGCTTGGCCGCGAACTCGGGGGCGGCGAGCTGCCCCACGTCCTTGGCGCCTTCTCTGGCGCCCCCCTTGGTGTCCTCCTTTCTGCTGCCGCCGCCGCCACCGAGGGTGACGAGCGCGGGCACCGGGTTGGTCAGGACGGCGAACCGGGCGCCGGGAACCCACGACTTGGCGTGGGACTTCAAGGTGACGGGCACCCGGTCGAGCTTGGCGACGGAGCCGAGCACGGCGCCCGCGTAGAGGTAGTGGGACAGCAGCCTGGCGGCTGAGGCCACCACACCCGGGCTGAAGTCGCAGACGGACAACTGCCGTAACTGGCGTACGAGCACGCCGAGCGCGAGCGGCGGCAGGTCGGAGGCGAGCAGGGCGATGCGGTCGCTCTCCAGGAGCGAGCGCACCGCGTGCAGGCGCTGCCGGTGGGCGGGCGGAAGTGTGGACGGGTACAGGACCACCACGTAACCGTGCTGTTCCACCAGCATCTGCGCGGCGGACAGCGCGTCGCCGAGCGGCTGCCGCTCCGGCGGAAGGAGGACGGCCGCGTTCGGGGTCTGGCGGTCGGTGGGCGGTAGCACCAGATCAGGGCTGGTGACGGCGATTGCGGTCGGCACGCTCGTTCCCCGTTCGGCTCCGGACCGCCGGCGTCCCGGCCGTCGCAGCTCACGTCCTGCTGGGCTCTGTACTCGTTCCTCGTTCGCTCCTGTCACAGCACTTTATCCACGACCAGGGGCATCGTGAACACTTTTCGAAGCGCTGTCCGCACCGTCCGTACACGAACTGACGCTCATTCAGGGATATATGGGCGCAATACGGACGGCTCGTCACCCGCGCCGCCCGCCGTCGGTTCAGACGTCCAGGATCTTGCTGCGGCCGCCCCCGAGCAGCTTTTTGGCCTCGGCCGTCGTGTCGATGTGCGACTCCTCGTCGCGCATGCGCCGCAGCGTGTCAAGCTCCTGGTCGGTGAAGCCGTCGCGGCTCAGGCGCACGGCCTCCTCCACCACCCGCAGCAGCTCCCCGACGCGCACGGCATCCTTGGCCACGCGCAACTGGACGTCCTGGAACCCGGAACCCGCCGTGCTCTGCCAGCCGCCCTCGATCGTCTGGATCAGCGTGGACATGCGGCGCACCTGGTCGCCCAGGTGATCGCGCATCTTCCCGAGGCCGCCGGCGAGGTGGGTGAGGTCGTGGTCCGATACGTCGAGGTCCTTTTCATCGCCCATGGCCCGGACTCTACGGGGCGCGGGAGGAGTTCGGGAGCTTTCCGATCGCGTACGAAGTCTTGACACCGCGCGATGGTCTGGACCAGCTTGGAACCGCTTTCCCCCCACACGCATCCACCTCTTCCCCCACGGAGGCCATGCAGTGCACCACGCACCACTTCCACGTTCCAGCAGCACTCTCCGCACAGCCGTCCTCGCCGCGGCCGGGTTGATCGTGGCCGCGGTCGGCTTCGTCCTCCCGGGCAGCGCGCACGCCGCGCCCGCCACGACAGCCGCACGCGCCACGACCGCCACCGTCCCCGCCCACGCGGTCACCGGGTACTGGCAGGACTTCGACAACGGCGCCACCGTCCAGAAGCTCGCGGACGTGCCCGACCAGTACGACATCATCGCCGTCGCCTTCGCGAACGCGACGGCCACGCCGGGACAGATCTCCTTCACCCTCGACCCCGCCGTCGGGTACGCGTCCGACGACCAGTTCAAGGCGGACATCGCGGCCGAGCAGGCCAAGGGCAAGTCGGTCGTCCTGTCCGTCGGCGGCCAGAACGGCACCGTCGCCGTCAACGACTCGGCGTCCGCGAGCGCGTTCGCCGACTCCGCGTACGCGCTGATGCGGGAGTACGGCTTCGACGGCATCGACATCGACCTGGAGAACGGTCTCAACTCCACCTACATGGCGCAGGCGCTGCACGCGCTGGCCGCGAAGGCGGGCTCCGGCTTCGTGCTGACGATGGCGCCGCAGACCATCGACATGCAGTCGACGTCCGCCGAGTACTTCAAGACGGCGCTGGCGGTCAAGGACATCCTCACGGTCGTCAACATGCAGTACTACAACAGCGGTTCGATGCTGGGCTGCGACGGCAAGGTCTACTCGCAGGGCACCGTCGACTTCATCACCGCGCTCGCCTGCATCCAGCTGCAGGGCGGCCTCGACCCGTCGCAGGTCGGCATCGGCGTACCGGCCTCCCCGAAGGCGGCCGGCAGCGGGTACGTCGATCCCTCGGTCGTCGACAACGCGCTCGACTGCCTGACCAAGGGCACGGGTTGCGGCTCGTTCAAGCCGCCGACGACGTGGCCGGGGCTGCGCGGCGCGATGACCTGGTCGACCAACTGGGACGCGACCGCGGGAAACACGTGGTCGAACACGGTCGGCGGGCACGTCCACTCGCTCTGAGAAACCGGAGCGCATCAAGCGCACGACCTGAACGCCGCCCGCCACGCGGGCGGCGTTCTTGGGGTCTGCGTCGGGCGGATCGTGCCGGAGACCTTGACAAGTGCATTGGTCTGGACCATTTTACGGGGCAAGCGGTGGCCACCGTCTCCCTCTTCCGCACCTCCACCCCGACCCCCGCCCCGGAGGCAGCAAGTGGAACGCAGCAAGCACAGATCCTGGCTCCGCACCGTCACCGGCGGCGCCGTCGCCGCCCTCACCGCGGGAGCGCTGAGCCTCGCGGGGCTCGCGGGTACCGCGCACGCCGCCGACATCAACGTCCTCAAGAACGGCGGCTTCGAGTCTGGGCTCGCCGGCTGGAACTGCGCGGCCGGGACCACCGCCACGGTGTCCTCGCCCGTGCACGGCGGCACCGCCGCGCTGCGCGGCGCGCCCGCCGGGCAGGACTTCGCGCAGTGCGCGCAGACCGTCGCCGTCGCGCCGAACTCGACGTACACGCTGAGCGCGTGGGTGCAGGGCAGTTACGTGTATCTGGGTGCCACCGGCACCGGGACGAGCGACGCGCAGACCTGGACGCCCGGCGGCAACGGCTGGACGCAGCTCAAGACCACGGTCAAGACGGGCCCGTCCACCACGTCCGTCAGCGTCTACACCCACGGCTGGTACGGGCAGGCCGCCTACCTCGCCGACGACGTGACGATGGTCGGACCCGACGGCGGCGGTGGCGGCGACCCGGGCCCGCAGGTGCCCGCGGCGCCGGCCGGGCTGACGGCGAGCGGCGCCACGGCGTCGTCCGTGAACCTCAGCTGGGGCGCGGTCTCGGGCGCCACCGGCTACAACGTGTACCGCGACGGCACGAAGGTGCAGTCGTCGAGCGGCACGTCGGCGACGGTGTCCGGTCTCGCCGCGTCCACGTCCTACCGCTTCCAGGTCACCGCGACCAACTCGGCGGGCGAGTCACCCAAGTCGGCGGCCGTGAGCGCCACGACGACGTCGGGAGGCGGCGGCAATCCGCCGGGCGGCGGATCGACCGTGCCCAAGCACGCCGTCACCGGCTACTGGCAGGACTTCGACAACGGCGCGACGGTGCAGAAGCTGCGTGACGTGCAGTCGAACTACGACATCATCGCGGTCGCGTTCGCCAACGCGACCACCACGCCCGGGCAGTTGTCGTTCTCCCTCGACCCGGCCCTCGGCTACGCCTCCACGGCCGACTTCAAGGCGGACATCGCCGCGAAGCAGGCCGCGGGCAAGTCGGTGATCCTCTCCGTCGGCGGGCAGAACGGCACCGTCTCCGTCAACAGCTCGGCATCGGCAACGGAGTTCGCGAACTCGGCGTACTCGCTCATGCAGGCGTACGGGTTCAACGGGATCGACATCGACCTGGAGAACGGCGTCAACTCGACGTACATGGCGCAGGCGCTGCACCAGCTGGCGGCGAAGGCGGGCTCCGGCTTCGTGCTGACGATGGCGCCGCAGACGCTGGACATGCAGTCGACGGGCACGGAGTACTTCAAGCTGGCGCTCGCGGTGAAGGACATCCTCACCGTGGTCAACACCCAGTACTACAACAGCGGTTCGATGCTGGGTTGCGACGGCAAGGTGTACTCGCAGGGCTCGGTGGACTTCATCACCGCGCTCGCCTGCATCCAGCTTCAGGGCGGCCTGGCGCCGTCGCAGGTCGGCATCGGTGTGCCGGCGTCGACGCGTGCCGCGGGCAGCGGTTACGTGTCGCCTGGCGTGGTCGACAACGCCCTGGACTGCCTGACGAAGGGATCGGGCTGCGGCTCGTTCAAGCCGTCGACGACATGGCCGGGGCTGCGCGGCGCGATGACCTGGTCGACCAACTGGGACGCGACGGCGGGCAACGCCTGGTCCAACACCGTGGGGCCGCACGTCCACGCCCTGCCGTAGCCGGTAGGTCCACGCCCGGCCGCAGGTCCACGGACCGTCTGCGGCCCGGCACCCCAGGCCCCCCACGGGGGCAGGCGGCGCCGCCGTACCCCACCACGGCGGCGCCGCCGCGCGCGTGCGGCGGCCCCGGAAGCCGGTGGCTCAGCCCAGGACGGCCAGCGCGTCGACCTCGATCAGCAGGCCGGGCGGCAGACCCACGTACACGGTCGTGCGGGCGGCCGGCGGGGCCTGGAGGTTCTGCTCGCCGAAGTAGGAGTTGTAGATCTCGTTCATCTCAGCGAAGTGGTCGACGTCCGTCAGGTAGACGCGCATCATCATCACGTCGTCCCAGCTCGCGCCGCCCTCCTCCAGGATCGCCTTGACGTTGGCGAGGGTCTGGAGCGTCTGCTCGCGCAGGGTCGGGCCCGCGGGCGTCGGCGGCTGCCCCGGCACGGCCGGCAGGAAGCCGACCTGGCCCGCGACCTGCAGGATGTTGCCCTTGCGCACGCCGTGCGAGAACTTCGCCGGCGGCTCGGTGTGGGTGGCGGGGGTCAGCGCGGTCTTGTCGCTCATCCTGTGGCTGCTTCCTTGGGTGGTGTGGTGCCTGCGTACTCCCTGCTGATCGCGTCCGCCGTGCGGCGCACGTGCGGCAGCAGGGTCAGGAGTTCCTCCGCGCTCACGACGACGTTCGGTGCTGACACCGACATCGCCGCGACGACGCGCCCGTCGGGTCCCTTGATCGGGGCGCCGACGCAGTTGATGGACTCCTCGTGGCCGCCGAGGTCGGTGGCCCAGCCCTGCTCGCGCACGGTGGCCAGCTCCCGAAGGAACGCGGCGGCGTCCGGCGTCGAACGGGGCGTGTACTGGGGGTAGTCGAGGCGTTCCGCGAGGGCGCGCCGCTCGGCCTCTGGCAGGTCGGCGAGGAGGAGTTTCGCGACGGCGGCGACGGTGATGGGGACCGGCTTGCCGACCCGCGAGTACATGCGGACGGGGTAGCGGCTCTCGACCTTGTCGATGTAGAGCACCTCGCGCTCCTCGTACACCGCCAGGTGCACGGTGTGCCCGCAGCTCTCGTTGAGCGCCATCAGGTGTGCGTGCGCCACCTCGCGCACGTCGAGGTTGGCCACGGCCTCCTGGGCGAGGGTGAACAGCCGGGCGCCGAGGCGGTAGCGCTGGTCGCGCTGGCGGTGCACGAGGCCGTGCTCGTGGAGCGTGCGCAGCAGGCGCAGCGCCGTGGACTTGTGCACGTCCAGTTCGGCGGCGACGGTGCCGAGGTCGGCGGGGCCGCGTGCGAGCAGCGGCAGGATGCTGAGGGCGCGGTCGACGGTCTGGCTCATCCTGCGACCGCCTCGGTCGGGCCTGCGGCGCCTGTGGTGCCCGTGGCGCCCGTGGCGCCCGTGGTGTCCGTGGTGCCTGTGGCGCTCGTGGTGTCCGTGGCGCCCGTGGTGTCCGTGGTGTCCGTGGCGCTCGTGGTGTCCGTGGCACCCGTGGTTCCTGTGGTGCCCGTGGTTCCTGTGGTGCCCGTGGTTCCTGTGGTGCCCGTCGCGCTCGGCCGAAGGGCGCTCGCCGCCGTGTCCTGCGCGTCCGCCGCGTCCGTCCAGCCCGGGGCGAGCCTGAGCGCCGCCCACGCCGCCGCGTCCAGCGCCACCAGGCGGTCCGCGTCGGCGCGGCGCGGCGGCGCGCACACGTCCGCCTCGACCGTGAGCACGGCGGCCGCCGCCAGGTGCCCGTGGCGCAGGCGCTCGGCCGGCTCCAGGCCGCGCAGGGTCGCCGACAGGACGCCCGCCGCGAAGGCGTCGCCCGCCCCGACGGGCGCGACCACGTCGACGCGCAGCGCGGGCACCGTCACCGACGTACCGCCGGTGAACAGCGTCGCGCCGGCCGGGCCGCGCTTGACCACGAGCGTCTCCGGTTCGGGCAGCGCGGCCCTGATGGCGTCCGCGCCGTGCACGTCCCACGCCTCGGCCGCCTCGTCCTCGCCGACGAAGACGAGGTCGGCGCCGCGCGCGAGGTCGAGCAGGGCGCGCGGCCCCGCCGCGTCGCGCCACAGCCGCGGCCGGTGGTTCACGTCGAACGAGACGAGCGGGCGGCCGGGGCGCGGCGCGGTGAGCGTCTCCAGGAGGGCGAGGCAGTCGGGCGAGAGGGCGGCGGTGATGCCCGACAGGTGGAGCACGCGGCAGTCGTCGAGCGCGTCGAGCGGCAGGTTCGCGGCCGACATGGCGGAGGCCGCGGAGCCGGCGCGGTAGTAGGCCACCTCGTGGGCGGTGGTCGCGCGGTCGTTCGCGGTGCGGAAGTAGATGCCGGTGGGGCGCACGGGGTCGCGCCCCACCGCCGAGGTGTCGACGCCGTACGCGTCTATCGCCTCGACGAGGTGGTCGCCGAAGCCGTCGGCGCCGACGCGGCTGACCCACTTCACGGCGTGGCCCGCCGCGGCCAGCGCGCAGGCCACGTTGGACTCGGCGCCGCCGATCGTGCGGGCGAAGGACGGCACGTCGGCGAGGCGGCCGGGCCGCGACGGCACGAAAGTGACCATGGACTCGCCCAGGCACACAACCTCGGTCACTCGCCGGCTCCTCCCGATCGACCCGGTCCGATTGACCCGGTGTCGGCTCGGATGTTAGACAACGATGAGCGTCATACGCAACGACCGTTGCAGTACATGCAACGCGACTGACTCAACACGCGGGAGCGCACCCATGGGCCTGTCCACCGAGGAGGCCGTCGCCGGCCTCGCCGGCGTCCGTGTCGACCACCGGTTCAAGGGCCTGCCGCCCGACGCGCAGGGGCTGACCGTCGGCGATCTCGCGGCCCAGCGGCGCTCCCTGTTCACCGGCGGCTACACCACGCCCGTGCTCGCGCTGTCGGCCGAGCGCCTGGAGCACAACCTCGCGCTCCTGGAGACGTACACCACGCGCCACGGCCTCGACTTCGCCCCGCACGGCAAGACGTCGATGGCGCCGCAGCTCTTCGCGCGCCAGCAGGACCACGGCGCGTGGGGCATCACCGCCGCCGTGCCGCACCAGGTGCGGGTCTACCGCGCCTTCGGCATCCAGCGGATCTTCCTCGCCAACGAGCTCGTCGACGCGTCCGCGCTGCGCTGGCTGGCGTCCGAGCTCGACGCGGACCCCGGCTTCCGCTTCCTCTGCTACGTCGACTCGGTGCGCGGCGTCGAGCTGATGGACGAGGCGCTGCGCGCGGCGGGCGCCCGGCGCCGGGTCGAGGTCGTCGTGGAGCTCGGCGCGGGCGAGGGCGCGCGCACCGGAGCACGCACCGAGGCCGACTGCACGGCCGTCGCGGACGCGGTGGCCGCCGCCGGGACGCTCCGGCTCGCCGGGGTCGCCGGGTACGAGGGCGAGGTGCCTGACGCGGACGGCGAGCGGGTGCGCGCCTACCTGCGCCGCCTCGTCGCCCTCGCGGCCGCCTTCGACGCGGACGGCCGGTTCGCGGGCGCGGCGACGGGCGGGGAGGCGCGCGCGGACGCAGATGCAGATGCAGACGCGGATGCGGGCGGGGGCGCGGATGCGAGCGCCGACGACATCGTGATCAGCGCGGGCGGCAGCGCCTGGTTCGACGCGGTCGCCGACGTGTTCGCGGACATCCCCGAGCTGTCCGCGAAGCCGCTGAAGCTGCTGCGCTCCGGCGCGTACGTGTCGCACGACGACGGCCACTACCGCCACATCACCCCGTTCAACCGGGTGCCCGAGGAGGGCGCCCTTGAGCCGGCGTTCCGGCTGTGGGCCCAGGTCGTCTCCCGTCCGACCTCGCAGCAGGCGTTCGTCAACGCGGGCAAGCGTGACGCCGCGTACGACCTCGACCTGCCGGAGGCACAGGTCGTGCGGGACGCGCGGACGGGCGAGGTGCGTCCGGCCGACGGCATCGCGGTCACCGGCCTGTCCGACCAGCACGGCTGGCTGACGACCGCGCCCGACGCCGACCTGGAGGTGGGCGACTGGGTCGGCATGGGGCTCTCGCACCCGTGCACGTCGTTCGACAAGTGGCAGCTGATCCCGGTCGTCACGGCGGACGGCACGGTCACGGACCTCGTCCGCACGTTCTTCTGAGGGGTGCGGCGTGGACCTCGTCATCCGTGACGTCCGGGTCGTCGATGGCTCGGGCGGCCCGTCGTACCGCGCCGACGTGGGCATCGACGGCGGCCGGATCGCCGCCGTCGTCCGCGAGGGCGCCGGGCGCCGGCCGTCCGGCGCGCGCGTCCTCGACGCGGGCGGGCTCGCGCTGTCCCCCGGCTTCATCGACATGCACGCGCACAGCGACCTGGCGCTGCTGCGCGACCCCGAGCACACCGCGAAGGTGGCCCAGGGGGTGACGCTCGAAGTCGTCGGCCAGGACGGCATCTCGTACGCGCCGTGCGACGACCGGACGCTCGGCGAGATCCGCCGCACCATCGCGGGATGGAACGGCGGCGGCCCCGGCGACACGTCCGTCGACTTCGACTGGCGGACGGTCGGCGGCTACCTGGACCGCGTCGACACCGCGTTCGGCGGGCAGGGCACGGCGGTGAACGCGGCCTACCTCGTGCCGCAGGGCTCCGTGCGGATGCTCGCCGTCGGCTGGGACGACCGCCCCGCGACGGCGCCCGAGCTCGACCACATGCGGCGGCTCGTCGCCGAGGGCCTCGCGCAGGGCGCCGTCGGCATGTCGTCGGGGCTCACCTACACGCCGGGGATGTACGCGGACGACGCTGAACTCACCGCGCTGTGCCGTGTGGTGGCGGAGTACGGCGGCTACTACTGCCCCCACCACCGCAGTTACGGCGCTGGCGCGCTGAACGCGTACGCGGAGATGGTGGCGTTGTCACGTGACGCGGGCTGCGCCCTGCACCTGGCGCACGCCACCATGAACTTCCCGGAGAACGAGGGCCGCGCGCCCGAACTCCTCGCCCTGCTGGACCGGGCGCTGACGGAGGGCGCCGACATCTCCCTCGACACCTACCCGTACACACCGGGGGCCACGACACTGGCCGCGATGCTGCCGAGCTGGGCGAACGAGGGCGGCCCCGACGCCACACTGGCCCGCCTGCGCGACCCGGCGGTGGCGCCGCGCATCCGGCACGACCTGGAGGTCACGGGCTCCGACGGCTGCCACGGCGTGCCCATCGACTGGGAGTCGATCGAGATCTCCGGGGTGGGCGATCCGGCGCTCGCCGGCTACGTCGGCGCGACGGTGGCGGCGTCGGCGCGCGCGGCGGGCGAGGAGCCGTGGACGACGGCGCTGCGGCTGCTCACCGACGACCGGCTCGCGCCGTCGATCCTGCAACACGTGGGTCACGAGGAGAACGTCCGCGCCATCATGCGCCACCGGGTGCACACCGGCGGCAGCGACGGCATCCTGCGCGGCGACAAGCCGCACCCGCGCGCGTACGGCACCTTCCCGCGCTACCTCGGCGAGTACGCAAGGGAGTTGGGCGTCCTGTCGCTGGAGGAGTGCGTGGCACACCTGACGTCACGTCCCGCCGCCCGCCTGCGCCTCGCGGACCGCGGGCTCGTACGCGAGGGATACCGCGCGGACCTGGCGCTCTTCGACCCGGCCACGGTCGCCGCGGGCTCCACGTTCGACGCCCCGCGCACGCTGCCGGTGGGCATCCCGTACGTACTGATCGACGGGCGGTTCGCCATCGCGGACGGCCACCGCACGGACGCGCTCGCGGGGCGCTCGGTACGCCGCACGGCGGTGTGAGGCCGCCCGGGCGACTTGGCGCCGACGCACGGCCTCTTGACCATCTGTCAACGAGAGCCTAGCGTCCACCAGTGACTGACAACGTTGTCACATCAGCGTCAGGAGCAATGTGCCCCAGTTGAATCGCAGGCTCTTCCTGTCCAGCGGGATCGCCATCGCCGGCGGTGGTCTCCTCGGTACGCTCGGGGAGTCCGGCGTCGCCGAAGCGGCTCCGGGCGGCGCCCCGGGCACCCGCCACCTTCCGCTCCACCTCGACGGCCACGACATAGACAGCGGCTGGACCTTCACCGCGGCCGACGGCACGACGGTGCCGGGCGCACGGCTGGCGAGCGCGCAGCCCGTCGCCGGCATGAAGCCGGCCGTCGTACCGGGGACGCCGCTCACGAGCATGATCGCCAACGGCGAGTACCCCGACCCGCTGTACGGCCACATCGTGACCGACACGGTCCCCGACACCCTCAAGGACACCGATTACTGGTACCGGGTCGCGTTCCCCGTGCCGCGGCTGATCCCGGGCCAGCGCTTCTGGCTGCACTTCGAGGGCATCAACTACGTGGGGACCATCTGGCTCGACGGCACCCGGGTGGGCACCGTCGAGGGCGCGTTCAAGCGCGGTGTCTTCGACGTCACGGACATCGTCGCGAAGGCGGACGGCACCGCGCACCTCGCGGTACTGGTGGGCAAGCTGGACTACACCGATCCCCCGTCGCTGCCGAGCTACGCCAGCGGCGTGACGCGCGGCGGGCGCAACGGCGGCAAGACCGGGATCACGCTGAAGAACGGCCCGACGTTCTTCTGCACGGCGGGCTGGGACTGGCTGCCCACCATCCCCGACCGTGATCTGGGCATCTGGCAGCCGGTCACCTGGTCGACGACGGGCCCGATCCGACTGACCGACGTGCGGGTCGATCCGACGCTCTCCGACGACCTGCGCACGGCCGACGTCACGATCGACCTCACCCTCGACAGCGCGCTCGGCGAGTCGAGATCCGTCGTGCTGAGGGGCTCCCTCGACGGCCACGAGTTCGAACACACCGTGACCGTGCCCGCGGGGGCGGGCTCGATCACGGTGACGCCGAAGGACATCGCCTGCCTGCGGATGCACCGCCCGAAGCTGTGGTGGCCCAACGGCTACGGCGACCCCCACCGCTACCGGCTCACGATAGGCGTCGAGTCCGGGGGCCAGGTCCACGACGAGCGCACGGTCGACTTCGGCGTCCGGCGGATCGAGTACACCAAGCCGATCCAGTCGCAGGACGGCACACCGATCGACTGCCTGGCGATCACCGTCAACAACCTGCCGATCCTCGTCATGGGCGGCAACTGGGGCCTGGACGAGGCGCTCAAGCGCATCCCGAAGCAACGGCTGCGCGAGCAGGTGCGGTTGCACAGGGAGGCGAACCTCAACCTCATCCGCAACTGGAACGGGCAGAGCAGCACCGAGGACTTCTACGAGGCCTGCGACGAGTTCGGCATCCTCGTCTGGCAGGACTTCTTCTGCTCGACCGAGGGTCCCCCGCCGGGGAACACCACCCGCGACCTCGACAACATCCGCGACTGCATCGTGCGGTTCCGCAACCACCCCTCGATCCTGCTGTGGTGCGGCGGCAACGAGGGCCCGCCGCCGCAGCCGCTCATCGACGGCCTTGACGCGCTGGTCGCCGAACTCGACCCCAAGCGCGCCTCGCTGACCAGCTCGGCCGGTGACACCGGCAAGGGCGCCATCGGCGGGTACAGCTCCGGAGGGCCGTACCACTGGGTCACCCCCAGCACCCATTTCGGCCTCGCGGACGGCACGCACTGGCCGCCGTTCCACAACGAGATCGGCTCGTACTCGATCCCGACGCTGGAGTTCATCCGCAAGATGATCCCCGAAGCGTCGTGGGAACACCCGGACGACTCCTGGGCCGACCGGGACGTCAACGGCAACGGCGGCAACGGTGGCGGCGCGGGCTACCTACGGCTCACCGCCCAGCGTTACGGCGAGCTGCAGAACCTCCCGGACTTCGCCCGCAAGTCCCAGCTGATGAACTACGAGTGCATCAAGGCGATCTACGAGGCGTCCGCCGCGAACATGGAGAGCGCAGCACCGGGCAAGCCGTACCCGCGCACCGGCGTCATCATGTGGATGACCAACCCGGCGCAGCCGAGCTTCGTGTGGCAGATGTACACACACGACCTGGAAGCACACTCCTCGTTCTACGCCGTCCAGCACGCGTGCCGGCGGGTCAACGTGATCCTCGACAGCCAGACGCACGACGTGGTGGTGGCCAACCACACGCGGGCGGCCGTGCGGGGAACCGTCGACGTCACGCTCCACGACCTGGACGGAAAGGCGTTCGGCCGCACGTCGTTGCGTGTCGGTGGGGCGGCGCCGTCCGACCACACCGTGATCGGCAACCTCGCGACGCGGCTGAAGAGCGCCCCTTCCGACGTCGCCTTCGTCCGCCTCTCGTTCCGGGAAGCACACAGCGGCGAACGGGTCCGCAACTTCTACTGGGTCAAGAACCCGGCCCGTGCCGCGGGATTCCTGAGCCTGGACGACATGGACCCGGCAGCCGTCTCGGTCGTGGCCGACGCGAAGCACGGGCGGGACGGCCTGGAGCTGGCGGTGCAGGTCGAGAACATCGGCAGGTCCGTGGCGCTGATGGTGCACCTGCAGGTGTACGACACCAGGACGGGCGAACGCATCCTGCCGGCGACGTTCGACGACAACTACCTGAACCTGGTGGACGGCGAGTCGACCACCGTCCGGGTCCGGCTGGGCGCCGATCAGGCACGCAAGCGCAAGGACATCGGGGTGCGCGTCGACGGCTGGGCCATCGACCAGCACGCCTCGCGGCTGCGCGGCCACGGCGTGGCCGTCACCTTCAACCAGGAGGCGCTGTCGGTCCACCCGCCGACGAAGACGTTCGGAGGTTGACGGGAACGCACCGACGCCGCCGTCCGCCGGGGTCGGCATCCTGCCCGGGCCGCGCGTCCCCTCCGACGGCGGCCCCGACTCTGGGCGCCGCCGTCCCGTAATCGCCCGTATGCCCGATTCGCGTCGCAGATCCTTGTGGGTTTCCTGTGCGTGACGGATCCCCGGCGGCCGTTCGCTCGTCTCCCTCCGTGACACGTTGACGGGGCGGGACCGGGTGGGGAGCTGGGGACGGGATGAGGCAGCGGGGCGCGAGGGGGCAGTGGGCCGCGAGTGGCCGGCGGGGCGCGGGGGCACGGGGCCGGATATCGCGGCGGGGCGCGGCGGGGCCGGCGGCCGTTCGCTCGTCTCCCTCCGTGACACGTTGACGGGGCGGGAC
>NZ_JAGIQL010000146.1 GCF_017813245.1 Streptomyces montanisoli | reverse complement strand
GCCGGCGCCGCCCCGGCCGGTGCGGCGGGACGGCCTTCGGGCGTGCCCGGCGCGGCGAGCCTGCGCCGCAGTTCGGCCGCCTCGGCGGGCCGGTCGTCCGGTTCCTTGGCGAGCAGGTCGAGGATGAGCGAGTCGAGTTCACCGGGCAGCTCCGGGCGGTGCTCGCGGGGCGGCACCGGCCGCGTCTCGCGGTGGCCCACGATGACGGCCCAGGCGTCGCCGAGGTCGAACGGGGGTGCCCCGGTGGCGAGTTCATACAGGACGCAGCCGAGCGAGTACAGGTCGCTGCGGGGATCGACGTCGCCGCCCGCGATCTGCTCGGGCGACATGTAGTGCGGGGTGCCCATGGCCATGCCGGCGTTGGTGAGCTTGGACGTGAGGCCCACCTCCCGGCCGAGGCGCGCGATGCCGAAGTCGCAGATCTTCACGGTGCCGTCGGTGAGCCGCACGATGTTCGCGGGCTTCAGGTCGCGGTGCACGATGCCCTGGGCATGGGTGTACGCCAGGGCGTCGGCGACCTGGACGGTGATGTCGAGCACGTCGGCGACGGGCAACGGCCCGGCCCGGTCGGCGATGAGGCGCCCGAGGTCGTGGCCGTCGAGCAGCTCCATCACGAGGTAGAGCACGCCGTCGTCCTCGCCGAAGTCGTGCACGACGGTGACGCCGCGGTGCTGCAGCTGAGCGGCCACCCTGGCCTCGCGACGGAACCGCTCCCGCAGGACGCGGGTGTGCGCGGCGTCCTGCTCGGGGCCCAGCGGCTTGAGGCACTTGACGGCGACCAGCCTGCCGAGCGCCTCGTCGCGGGCGCGCCACACCTCGCCCATGCCGCCGCGCCCGATCAGTTCGAGCAGCCGGTAACGGCCCTGGATCAGCCTGGTTTCGGCCATGGCCCGCTGTCGCCCCCGTCGCTTCGCTGGTCGCCTCCCGGCCCCTCCAGTATGGCCGCGCCGCGGCGCACGGTGTACGGGTCGGGCCTGGCCGCGGGCCCGAGCCGGGCCACTGCCTTGAGGATGTGTTTCGGCGGCAGCTGCCACCGCACGGTGGACGGCACGAGCCGCAGCAGGTTGCCGGCGACGGTGAGCCTGCGGTCCACCGCGGCCGGCGCGGGCGCGGGCCGGCCGTACAGGGCGTGGGCGTAGGGCGGCAGCGCGTCGTACGCGAGTCCCGCGACCCTGCTCCACAGCAGGGCGCGTGCGGGGGCGAGCGGGGCGGGCACGGGCGGGTGGCGCAGGAAGCCGTCCACCTCGCGTGCCTCGGGGCCGCACGCGAGGCCGGGCGCCATCCGGCGGAGGTACGCGTCGAGTTCGGCCGCGGTGGCGGGCACGTCGGCCGGGCCGAGCCCGACGAGGCGGGCTCCGCGGCGCTGCTCGGCGACGTAGCGGTCGGCGGCCGCGTCGTCGACGGGCAGGCCTGAGCGGCGGGCGAGGCTGAGGTAGGAGTCGATCTCGGCGCAGTGCACCCACAGCAGCAGTCCGGGTTCGTCGACGCCGTAGCGTTCGCCGGTCGCCGGGTCGGTGGCCTTCAGGCGGCGGTGGATGGAGCGCACGCGCGCGCCGGCCTTCTCGGCGGCCGTGGTGGTGCCGTAGCTGGTGGCGGAGACGAACCGTGCGGTGCGCAGCAGTCTGCCCCAGGCGTCGTTCCTGAAGTCGCTGTTCTGCGTGACGCCGCGGACGGTGCGTGGGTGCAGGGCTTGCAGGTAGAGGGCGCGGATGCCGGCGATCCACATGATCGGGTCGCTGTGCAGCTGCCAGGTGACCGATTCGGGCCCGAACAGGCCGCTGTCGGTGTCCGCCATCGACTCTCCCCTGCCGTGTGCCATGTCCCGTGTGCCGCGTCCGCCTCGTCCGGGGCCGCCTCGTCCGGGGCCGCCGCCGGGGGCCCCGGCGGCCAGCGTACGACCCGCACGGCCCCGTCCACACGGCGGCCCGGCCGGGGCGCGGTGCATCATGGCCGCATGCTGCTGGCTCCGCTCGCACGTGTGTCAGGGGAGGTCGCCGGGACGTCGGCGAGGTCCCGCAAGATCGCGCTGATCGCGGAGGTGTTCCGCGACGCGGAGCCGGACGACGTGCCGGTGGTGATCGCGTACCTGGCGGGGCGGCTGCCGCAGGGGCGGATCGGCGTGGGCTGGAGCGCGCTCAAGGATCCGCCGCCGCCCGCGGACGAGCCGACGCTGACGCTGCGGGAGGTCGACGCCGCCTTCTCGGCGCTGGCCGCGGTCTCGGGCGCGGGCGCGCAGGCGCGACGGCGCCGGTTGGTGGGCGAGTTGCTCGGCGCGGCGACGGAGCGTGAGCAGCGCTTCCTCGTGGGGGTCGTCTCGGGCGAGGTGCGGCAGGGCGCGCTGGACGCGCTGGCGGTGGAGGCGCTCGCGGTGGCCGCGGGCGCGCCGCCCGCGGACGTGCGCAGGGCGGTCATGCTGGCAGGCGCCGTTGGGCCTGTGGCGGAGCGGCTGCTGTCGGAGGGGCCGGCCTCGCTGTCCGGGTTCGGGCTGACGGTGGGCGCCCCCGTGCTGCCCATGCTCGCGCGGACCGCCTCGTCGGTCGCGGACGCGGCGGAGCGGCTCGGCGGCTGCGCCGTGGAGGAGAAGCTCGACGGGATCAGGGTGCAGGTGCACCGTACGGGCGACACCGTGCGGGTGTTCACCAGGACGCTCGACGACATCACTCAGCGGCTGCCCGAGGTGGTGTCGGTGGCGCGCGGCCTCGACGGGGACGGGTTCGTGCTGGACGGCGAGGTGATCGCGTTCGGCGCGGACGGCAGGCCTCGGCCGTTCCAGGACGTGGCGGGCCGGGTCGGGTCGCGCAGCGACGTGCGGTCGGCCGCGGCCGCCGTGCCGCTGTCCGTGGTGTTCTTCGACATCCTCGCCGCCGGGGGCGAGGACCTGCTCGACCTGCCGTACACCGAGCGGCACGCGGCGCTGGCGCGGCTGGTGCCCGAGCCCGTGCGGGTGCGGCGCGTGGTGGTCGCGGACGGCGGCGGCGAGGCGGGGGCCGCTCAGGGCGAGGCGTTCCTGCGCGAGACGCTGGGGCGCGGGCACGAGGGCGTGGTGGTGAAGGGCCTCGACACGCCGTACAGCGCGGGCAGGCGCGGCGCGGGGTGGCTGAAGGTCAAGCCCGTGCACACGCTTGACCTGGTGGTGCTGGCGGCCGAGTGGGGGCACGGCAGGCGCACGGGGAAGCTGTCGAACCTGCATCTGGGGGCGCGCGGCGAGGACGGCTCGTTCGTGATGCTCGGCAAGACGTTCAAGGGCCTGACGGACGAGATGCTGGCGTGGCAGACGGCCCGGCTGGGCGAACTCGCGCTGTCCGACGACGGGTTCACCGTCGCGGTACGTCCCGAGCTGGTGGTCGAGATCGCGTACGACGGCCTGCAGCGCTCCACGCGCTACCCGGCGGGGGTCACGCTCCGGTTCGCGCGGGTCGCGCGCTACCGGGAGGACAAGCGTGCCGCGGACGCGGACACGGTGGAGACGGTGCTGGCCGCACACGCCTGACGGGGCGGGCGCGACCGGCGGCTCCCGCGGGCGCGGCACGGTGGCGCGTGCCGCGTCCGCCGGGGGCCGCTCACGTGCACCTGACGTGACAACGGCCGAGGACTCACTCGCGCAGGGACGCCGTGGCGCTCACCGGTACGTGCCCCTCCGCGGCGCCCGCGGCGCCCGGGGCCGCCGGGGTTGGCCCCGTACCGGCAGCCCTCAGTTCGGCACGGGCGCGTGAGGCGGCGCCGATGGCGACGGCACTGCTTCCCAGCGCCGCCCTGACCAGCGTGATCGGAGCGCCGCTGACGGGCGGTTCTGCCGCGAGATCCGCCAGGATCCGCGGTTCGAGCAGGTGCCAGGAGCCGCTGACGCCGCCGCCCACGACGACGGTCGTCACATCCGCCACACCCGCGACGATGAGGATGCCCCGGGCGAGTGCCGAGCCGGCGGCGTCGAACACGGCGAGCGCGTCGGGGTCGCCGCGGCCGGCCGCCGCGCCGACCTCCTTGGCGGTCCTGTCGTGGCCGGTCCGCTCCCGGTACCGGGCGGCGATGGAGCGGCCGGACGCCAGGGTCTCCAGGTGCCCGCGGCCGCCGCAGGTGCAGCGGATGTCCCCGAAGCCGGGAACATGGCCGATTTCCCCCGCTGCTCCGTGAGGGCCTTCGAAGAGCTCGCCGTCCAGCCAGAGCGCGCCGCCGACGCCGGTGCCGAGCGTGATGCCCAGCGCGTACGGTTCGCCGGCGACGGCGCCCCCCGAGGCCTCGCCGCGCAGGAACGCGTTGACGTCGTTGTCGAGAAACGCGGGGACGCCGAGTGCGGCCTCCACGGTCTTGGTGACCGCGAAGCCGGCCCAGTCGGTGAAGGAGTCGCTCGCGACGAGGATGTGCCCTCTTCGCGGGTCGACGACGCCCGCGGCGCCGACGCCGACTCCCGCCGGCCGTGCAGCGGGCCTCCTCGCGAGGAGGGCCCGGAGCGCGGTGAGGGCGGCGCGGAGCATGGCGTCGCCGCCCTCGGCCGCGGGCGTGGGGACTTCGGCGTGCTCCAGTACGTGGAGATCCTCCGTACAGAGCACGACCTGGGTGGTGGTCCCCCCGATGTCGATCCCCGCGTACAGGCCGAGCGTGGGCCGGTGGTGTTTCGACGGACTCACGCGACGGCGTCCGATCCGCCGGCGGCGGCCGCGAGGCGCTGTGCACGGCGCTGCCGCTGCCTCACCGGGTCCGCTACGGGCACGGCCGCCAGCAGCCTGCTCGTGTAGTCGGTCTCCGGGTGCATGAGGGTGGTTCTCGTGGACCCCTGCTCCTCGATGCGCCCGAGGCGCATGACGACGACGCGTTCGGCGAACTGCTGCACCACGGCCAGGTCGTGGGAGACGAACAGGCAGGCGAAACCGAGTTCGTCCTGGAGTTCGGTGATCACCTCGAGGACCGTCTCCTGGACGCTGACGTCGAGGGCGCTGGTGGGTTCGTCCGCGACGAGGAGCCGCGGGTCGAGGACGAGCGCCCTGGCGAGGCTGACGCGCTGGCGCTGGCCGCCCGACAGTTCACGCGGTGCGCGCTGGGCGAACGACCGTGGCAGGCGCACTCGTTCGAGGATCTCCCCGACACGTGACGCGCGTTCCCGCGCGGACATCCGGCCGCGGTGGACACGCAGCGGTTCCGCGATGCACTCGGCGACGGTCATGCGGGCGTCGAGCGAGGCGACCGGGTCCTGGAGGACGACACCGATGCCGGAGCGCATGGCGCGGCGGTCGCGCCTGCGCGTCTTGTGCAGGTCGGCGCCGAAGAGGTGCACCGCACCCTCCGAGGGGGTGATGAGGCCGAGCGCGACCCGGGCCGCGGTCGACTTGCCGGACCCCGACTCGCCCACGAGACCGACCGTCTCGCCGGGCCGCACGACGAGGGAGACTCCGTCGAGCGCGCGTACCGCCCGGCTGCCGCGGCCGAAGAGGACCGAGACGTCCCGAAGGTCCACGACGGGCTCCGGCGGGGCAGGGCTCTCCTGGACGCCGGCGCGTTCCGATCCCTGCTCGGCGACGGTGAGGCGCGGGACGGCGGCGAGCAGGCGCTTGGTGTAGTCGTGGGTGGGCCGCAGCAGGACGTCCTCGACGGTGCCCGTCTCGACGATCTCGCCCTTGAGCATGACGGCGACGCGGTCGGCGAAGTCGGCGACGACTCCCATGTTGTGGGTGACGAGGAGCACGGCGGTGCCCGAGCCGACGGTGAGGTCGCGCAGCAGGTCGAGGATTTCGGCCTGCACGGTGACGTCGAGCGCGGTGGTCGGCTCGTCGGCGATCAGCACCTTGGGGTCGTTGGCGATGGCCATCGCGATGACGACGCGCTGGCGTTGGCCGCCGGAGAGCTCGAAGGGAAAGGCGGATGCCCGGCGTTCCGGGTCGGGTATGCCGACCCGGCGCAGCAGGTCCACTGCCGCGGCGGCGGCCTCCTTGGCCGGTACGTCCCGGTGGTTGGTGATGACCTCGGCGATCTGGGCGCCGACCCGTGTGAGGGGGTCGAGCGCGGTGGCCGGTTCCTGGAACACCATGGAGACGGTGCTCCCCCGCAGGCGGGCGAGGTCGGACTCGGTGGCGCCGACGACGTCCTCGCCGTCGACCGAGGCGCCGCCGGTGGCGCGCGCGTTGCCGGGCAGCAGTCCGATCGACGCCAGTGCGACGGTCGACTTGCCGGAGCCGGACTCGCCGACAAGGGCGAGCGTCTCGCCGGGGCGCACCTGGAGCGTCACCCCGCGCACGGCGGGCACCTCGCCGGTCTCGGTCGTGAAGGTCACACCCAGGTCCCGGAGTTCGAGTATCGGCTCCGCGGCAGCGGAGCGTTCCGCGTTGGTCATCCGCGTCCCCTCACGTCGAAAGCGTCCCGCAGGCCGTCGCCGATGGCGTTGAACGCGCAGACCACGAGGATGATGGCGAGGCCGGGCGGCAGGATGAGCCACCAGCGGCCGGAGTAGGCGGCGGTCAGGCCCGCCGACAGCATCCCGCCCCAGTCGGTGGCGGGCGGCTGTGCGCCGAGTCCCAGGTAGGACACGTACGCGACGAGCAGGATCGCGTCGGCCACCTGGAAGGTCGCGGCGACGACGATGGTGGAGATCGAGTTCGGCAGGATGTGCCGGCCGATGGCGCGGGTGTGCCCGCCGCCGATCGCTCGCAGGGTGAGGACGTAGTCCCGGTTCTTCAGTGTGAGTGTCTCGGCGCGGATGAGGCGGGAGGGCACCAGCCAGGACACGAAGCCGATGATCACGATGAGCCCGGAAACGCCCGGGTTCGAGATGGCCGAGATGACCAGCAGGATGAACAGCGCGGGGATCGCGATGCCCGCGTCGACGACGCGCATCATCGTCGCGTCGACCCAGCCGCCCGCGTATCCGGCCGCGGCGCCCCACAGCGTGCCGATGACCGTGGCGAGGACGCCGGCGGCGAGGCCGACAAGCAGCGACACCTTGCCTCCGAACATCAGGCGGCCCAGTTCGTCGTGGCCGACGGCGTCCGTGCCGAGCAGGTGGCTGCCGCTCGGTGCCAGGTTCACCTGGTGCAGCAGGGTGTGTGTCTGATCGGTCGAGTAGAGGAACGGCCCGACGAAGCAGAACAGGAAGAACAGGACCACGACCACGAGCCCGATGACGGCGAGCCGGTTCCGTGTGAACCTGCGCACCGCGAGGCGCAGACCCGTGACCCCCGCCGTCTCGGGATCCGTTTCGGTGGACGCCCCTGTGCCGGGCGCCTGGCCCGGCTGCAGCACGGCGCTCATGAGCGGCCTTCCTTCACTCGTGGATCGATGATCCGCTGCACGATGTCGGCGAGCAGTGTGCCGACGACGGTCGCGAGCGCGATGACCAGGACGCATCCGAGCAGCACCGGATAGTCGGACGACTGGGCGGCCGACCAGAACAGGAGCCCCATCCCCGGATAGTTGAAGAGCTGCTCGACGACCAGTGATCCGCCGAAGACGACCGGCACGTAGTACCCGAGCATGGCCACCACGGACGTGAGGGAGTTGCGGAACACGTGACGCCACAGCAGGGAGCGCGCACGCGAACCCCCGGCCCGCGCCGTGCGGACGTAGTCCTCGGAGAGGTTCTCCAGGGTGGCAGCGCGCATGTAGCGGCTGAAGACGGCGACCATGGAGGCCGCACCCGCGACCACGGGCAGCACGAGGCCCTGGGGCGTGGCGAAGACCTGGCCGAGTGTGTCGCCCTGGGGTGCCTGCGGTGGGAAGAGCGGCAGAAGCTGGCTGAACACCAGGACCAGGATGAGGCCGAGGAAGTAGACAGGCGTCGAGTAGGCGATGAAGCTGAGCGTGGTGGCGACGTAGTCGACGGGCTTGTTGCGTCGCACGGCCTGCCACATGCCGAGCGGGATGGCCAGCAGCAGGCCGACGATCGCCGACAGGACCGTCAGCACGAGCGTCTTCGGCAGGCGCTGCACGATGAGTTGTGCCACCGGTTCGTTCAGTGTGTACGAGGTGCCGAGGTCTCCGTGCACCAGGCGGCCGAGGTAGTAGACGTATTGCAGGGGCAGCGGCTTGTCGAGGCCCTGGTCGTGGTTGAAGGCCGCGAGTTGCTGGGCGGAGGCCTGGGGTCCGAGGATGCCGCGGGCCGGGCCGCCGGGCAGTGCGTGCAGCAGGCAGAACACCACGATCGTGACGATGAAGATCACGACGATGGCCTGCAGGACACGCCTGGTCAGGTAGAGGAAGGTCGTCATGTGTAGTCCGGCCGGTTCGGTTGGGGGGAACGGGGCGGGCGGTGCCCGGGGGGCCGCGAGGGCGCCGGCCCGCTCGCGAGCGGGCCGGCGCCGTCGGACGCGATCGTCACTTGCCGGTCCACTTCCACTGCTGGGGGTGGAAGTTGGCGAGTGAGTCCTGGGCGAAGCCGCCGAGCCCCTTCTTGATCACCGAGATCTGGTAATCGGGCTCGGGCAGCCAGACGACGGGCAGGTCCTTGGCGAGCGCGGCGCTGTACTGCTGCACCGCCTCGTTGGTCGACGACGTCGTCGACGCGCTGATCAGCTTGTCGACCGACGGGTTCGAGTAGTTGCCGAAGTTCGAGCCGCCCTTGGTCTGGAAGAGCGAGTCACCGGTCGGGAAGGCCGGGAAGTACCAGCTGCCCGCGGTGCCGAAGAACGACAGCTGCCACTTGCAGATGGACTGCGACGCGGTGCACTGCGGGGTCTGTGAGAGGACCGAGTTGACGGGCGCCGTCTTGATGTCGAACTTGATGCCGGTCTTCTCGAGGGAGGACTGGATCGCGCTCATCATGTTGTCGGTGACCGGCGAACCGGACTGCGACAGCACCTTCATCTCGAACTTCGTGCCCTTGGCGACACCTTCGCCGCACTGCGAGGAGGACGAGCCCGGGCTGGTGCACACCATGACACCGCCCTGCTCCGACCAGCCGTGCGCGGTGAGGAGCGCCTTGGCCTTGGCGGTCGAGAACGGGTAGGGGTTGCCCTTCTGGACCGACGAGACGAAGTCGGACGCCTCGGCGGTGGGGATCGGTCCGTAGCCGGGGACGGCGGTGCCGTTGAAGATGACCTTGGCGAGGCTGGCCTGGTCGATCGACTCCTGGATCGCCTGCCGTGCGTACAGCTGCTTGAACACCGGGCCCATGGTCGGGTTGTTGAAGTTGTACGGCATGTAGGTGATGGCCCAGCCGGTCCACGGCTTGACGTCATAGCCGAGGTTGGTGAACGACGACTTCTGGTCGAGTTCGCCGGCGTTGATGTAGCCGTAGTCGACCTGGCCGGAACGCAGTGCGTTCTCCTCGGCGTCCGTGGTGGTGAACGGGAGGAGGTTGACCGTCGGTATGTTGGCCTTCTCGCCGCCGTCGTACTTCTTGTTGGCGGTGAGGACGACCTTGCCCGCGGTCGAGAAGGACTTGAGGGTGTAGGGGCCGTCGACGGTCTTCCACAGCGGGTTGGTCGCGTAGGCCGATATGTCCTTGGCGGCGTTGTTGAGGTACTTCCACACCTGCTTGGCGCCGGCCGTGGTCTCGTCCGCGTTGGACACCTTGCCGGACGCGGAGGTCTTGTCCCATGCGTGCTGCGGCATCGGGATGATGAGGGGCAGTTCGTTGGCGAGCATCCACTGGGGGTTGTACGCCTTGTCGAACGTGATCGTGAAGTGGGTGTCGTCGGCGATCTTGAGTGAGGTCCAGTTGTCGGGTGCCTGACCCTTGTTGTAGCTGGCCCACTGGTCCTTGTTGGCCTTGATGACGTTGTAGAAGAACTGGACGTCGCGGGAGGTGACGGGCTTGCCGTCGCTCCAGTGCCGGTTCCCCAGTGTGATCGTGACGCTCTTGCCGTCCTTGGCGAAGTCGGCCGCGGTCGCCAGCGAAGCCTTCTTGTTCCACTGGATCGAGCCGGTGGAGCCGTCGTACGCGATCAGTGGTTCCCAGAGGGCCGCGATGATCGAGTTGTTGTTGGTGTTGAGGTGGGCGGCGGTACCGAGCGGAAGGATCCAGTTCGGTGTGAAGTTGGCCGGCAGCGCATAGTTGATCTTGTCGGGCGTCGCTGACGCGGAATTACCGCCGCTCGACCCACTGCACCCCGCGACCAGCGCGGCCGCGGAGGCGGCGGCGCCCGCGGTAAGTGCCCAGCGGCGACGTTGCCGCAGACGAGCAGAAAGCATGACTCTCCTCAAGGTGAAACGGCCCGCCCGGTCCCACCCGGAGCGGGAGACGTCGCGGCAGGGGCGCTTGGGAGAGCAGTCAAAGCCGACCGTGCCGAAAAAACAAATGCTGTTTCGTAAAAAATAGGTTTCTTTTGAAATGAAAAAAGAGTCGAGTGTGGTGTGCTTGCCTCGCCGATCGCCCCACCTGGTCAATGTTTGCGCCACACTGCCCGGGTTTCCTCGTGTGACGTGCGTCACAAACGCCTGCCGGTGCCGAGCGTAGTGTCACCTCCAACATTCCCCTGCCGGAAGTAACTTCATCCATGTCTGACGTAAGTGCACCGCACTGGAGCGGTGACGGAGGTGCACGGCCGCTCGCCTCGCGCGTCCTCGAACTCATCGCCTCCGGGCAGGCCGTGACGCGCACGGAGCTGGCGGGCCGACTCGGTGTGGCGCCGTCGACGATCTCGATCACGGTCAGCCAGCTCGTGGAGCGCGGACTCGTGGCGGAGCAAGGGACACGCGCCTCCGGTGGCGGACGCCCGCGCAAGGTCCTGCGGCTCGGCGGGGCCGACGAGTTCGCCCTGGCCGCCGATGTCGGCGGCCGGCACGCCCGCGTCGGCGTCGTCCAGCCGGGTGGGCGACTGACCGATGTCTCGACGGTCCCCCTGGCGATCGCGGACGGCCCCGAGGCCGCGCTGACCCGGCTCGCGGACACACTGGAGACACTGGCCGCGCAGCACGGCGGCAGAACGCTCAGGGGCGTCGGTGTGTCCCTGCCCGGTCCCGTGGACGCGTCGTCCGGCGTCGTGACCCTTCCCTCCCGCATGCCGGGCTGGAACAAGTTCCCCGTGGGCCCCTGGCTGACCGAACGGTTCGGGGTCCCGGCGGCCGTGGACAACGACGCCAACTGCATGGCCGTGGGCGAGTACGCCACCCATCCCGACCGGTACCGCCAGACGATCATGGTGAAGATCGGGTCGGCCATCGGTGCGGGAATCATCGTGGACGGCCGGCTCCACCGCGGTGCCACCGGGGCCGCGGGCGACATAACCCACGTGCGTATCGACGCCGCCGGGGACATCCCGTGTTCCTGCGGAAACAGCGGCTGCCTGGAGACCGTGGCGTCCGGGGCGGCTCTGGTCAGGATCCTCCAGGAGCGCGGCGCCGGCGTCGGCTCGATCGAGGACGTCGTACGCCTCGCGTCCGACGCGGACCCGACGGCGACGAGCGCCGTGCGCCGCGCCGGGCGGTACCTCGGCCAGGTGCTCGCGGCGAACGTCAACTTCTTCAACCCGGACGCCGTCTACCTGGGCGGCATCCTGTCCACGCTGGAACCGCTGGTCGCCGCCGTGCGCAGTCAGCTGTACGAGGCGTGCCACCCGCTCATCACCGAGCACCTGACCATCCAGCGGGCGAGCCTCGGAGTGGACGCGGGACTGTTCGGAGCAGGCCAGTTCGCGCTCCAGCACGCGGTGCGCCTGGCGTACGGGAGCGCGGCGGAGGGCGCTCCCGGCCCCGGCATCCCGCGCCCGGCCGGGACGACGCTGGGCTGACGGCGCAGCCGCCAGGACACACTCCGCGCGGGCCCACTGCCCGTCGCGGAGACAAAATCACACCCGATCGCACACGCGTGCCCCCGGAGGAGCCATGCCACGTCCCCGCAAGCCCGTCGCCCGTCCCGTCATCGCCATCGCGGGACTCGGCATCGAGTCGTCCACCTTCTCCCCCGCGCGCACCGAGGCACCGGCCTTCCACCCGCTGCGCGGTGAAGGGGTCCTGACCCGCTACCCCTTCCTCGCTCCCGGGGAGCCGCTGACGGAAGCCGCCGACTGGCGCGGTGCCCTCGTCGGCAAGTCACTGCCCGGTGGGCAGGTCACCGCAGAGGCCTTCGCCTCCCTGTCGGACGAGTTGATCGAGCGCCTGGCGGCAATGCCCGCGCTGGACGGCCTCTGGTACGACATCCACGGCGCCATGACCGTCGAGGGCATCGACGACGCAGAGGCACTGCTGCTCGCACGCATCCGCGAGACCGTGGGCCCCGAGGTGATCGTGTCGACCTCCATGGACCTGCACGGCAACGTCTCCCGCGAACTGGCCCACGGCAGCGACCTGATCACCTGCTACCGGATGGCACCGCACGAGGACTTCATGGAGACCAAGGAGCGTGCCGCCCGCAACCTCGTCGACCTGCTCACCTCGGGTGCACCCCGTCCGGTCAAGGCGTGGGTCCCGGTGCCCGTGCTGCTCGCCGGCGAGCAGACCTCCACCCGGATCGAGCCCGCGAAGAGCGTCTACGCGAAGGTTCCCGAGGTGGAGGCCACCGAAGGCGTGATCGACGCGGCGATCTGGGTCGGCTATGCCTGGGCCGACGAGCCGCGCAACCGCGCGGTCGTCGTGGTGACCGGGCAGGACGTGGCGGCTGTCTCGGCGGGCGCGGAGCGGCTGGCGCGCGCCTTCTACGAGGCGCGCGAGGACTTCGCGTTCGTGGCGCCGACCGGCACGCTCGACGCGTGCCTCGACGACGCCCTGGCCTCCCCCGACCGCCCCTACTTCATCAGCGACTCCGGTGACAACCCGACGGCCGGCGGCGCGGGTGACGTCACCTGGGGCCTGGAACGTGTGCTGGCGCGCCCGGAGTTCACGGACCCCTCGGGCCCGAAGGTGATCTACGCCTCGGTGCCGGGCGCCGCGGCGATCGCGGTGGCAGAGGCGGCGGGCGTCGGCGCGAGCGTGACCGTCACGGCGGGCGCCGAGGTGGACGACCGGCACTCGGGCCCCCTCACCGTGACCGGTGTGGTCCACGCGATCAGGCAGGGCGACCGTGACGCCGGGACCGAGGTCGTCCTGCGGGTGGGCAGTGTGTACGCGATCCTCACGAAGCGGCGCAAGCCGTACCACCACGAGCACGACTTCACCGACCTCGACCTCGACCCGCGCGGCGCCGACATCGTCATCGTCAAGATCGGCTACCTCGAACCCGAGCTCTTCGACATGTCGGCCGGCTGGAAGCTGGCACTGACACCGGGCGGCGTCGACCAGGACCTGGTGCGCCTCGGCCACCACCGCATCCGCCGTCCGATGTTCCCGTTCGACCGGCACATGGCGGAGCCGGACCTGACGGCCCGCATCATCTCCCCCTCGGACGAACCGCTCTCCGGTACGGACGAGTGACTCGGCGCGGCACGGTGGCACCGTGCCGCGCCGTCGCGGCCACTACTGGGCGGCGCCGCGCGCGACGACCGCGGAGTCGACGGCCGGCAGGCCCCGCCAGTCGGCGGACACGATGCTGGCGTGGTCCTTGGCGAGCAGGTCGAGGCGGTCCCTGGCCTGCTGCTGCGTGGGGTTCGTCCCGTCGATGGCCGGTGCGACGTTCTGTGCGTCGGTCAGGATGACGAAGTAGTGGTTGCGGTCGTACCAGTCGAGGTCGATGCCGTTCGTCACGAACCCGTTGGCGTCGGTGTCGAAAAACACGAACCACGGGCGCAGTGACGTGTCCGCGTAGCGGGTGCGCGGGTCGCCAGGCGCGGTGACGGTGTGTACGGCGGGGAAGGCGGTGGCCTGCGCCAGGTTGCCGGCGGCCTGCAGGTCGCGCAGGTACGTCGCGTACTCCCGGTCGGTCCACAGTGTGTCGAAGGGGTTCTGCTCCTCGACCGTGCCGGGGATGAGCTCGATGACGAACTTGCCCGCCAGCTGGTCGCGGGTCGGCCAGGCGTCGCCCTTCGCGGCGGCGTCGAGGGTGGCGTAGCGGCCCGCGGTGAGGTCGGCGGGGCTGAAGACCGAGTCGCCGAGTTTGCCGCGCACGAGGGCGTCGAAGTCGGCAGGTCCGCGGCCCTTGTTGGCGAGGAAGCCGTCCTTCATCTCCACCTTGACGACGACGGGCGGGTGGCCGGGGTGCGCGTCGCTCCAGGTCCTGAGGTCGGTGAGGCAGCCGGCCAGGTCCTTGTTGGTGGAGCCGGACGTCAGCCCCGCGACGGTGGTGGAGCCCGTGCAGTTGTTGTGGTTGCCGACGGGGTCGTGCGAGACGCGGAAGGCGGGCCCCACGAGGTTGGTCCACGTGTCGATCTCGACCATGCCGGTGCCGGTGTCGAGGCCGTTCGCGAGGTAGGGGAAGGCGGCGGGGTCGTATGTGTTGTGTATGCCGACGGCCGTCGAGCGGGAGTACGGGAGCTGCCGCACGTCCGAGGCCGAGGCCGGCGAGGCGAGCAGGAACAAGAGTGCCGCGGCGCCCGCGGTGGCGGCTGTGGCGACGTTGCGGAGGGATCTGGCCATGGGGGTGCGTCCTCCCGGATGCATGAGTGGGGGCATGCCAAGCACCAAGGAGATTAGGCCAGTTCGGTGTCCTGCGGGAGGACGCCTCCTTACGGGACGCCTCCTTGCGGGACGCCTCCTTGTGGGCGGCACGCCCCGCTACAGCCGGGACGCCCTGCGGCCTACGAGGTCCGCGAGCCCGCGCCGCGTGACCGCCACCACGGCACGGTCGCCGGCCCGCAGGACGTAGTCGTCAGGCGGCGCGGGGACGCCGGCGGGCTCGCGCCCGTCACTCCGCTCGACGGCGACGACCCGGCACATGCCGGCCCTGAACACCTCGCCCACGGTGCGCCCTTCGAGCCGTGGCTGCCCCTCGACGCCGAGAGTCGCGACGAGCAGCACACGGCGCTCCACGGGGATCGCACCGACGATCTGACGCCCCAGCATGGCGGCGGCGAAGGCGGGTGCGGCGAGTGCCGACACGCTGCGGCTGCGGGTCCCCGCGGCCGGGTAGGCGGCGCGCATCGTGCGGTAGACCGCGGTCGCGAACTCGTCGTCGTACAGGCGCAGCGCGACCCGCAGGCCCGGCGCGAGCGACCGCGCGTAGAGCACGGCCTCCAGGTTGGTGGTGTCCTTGCTGGTGAGCGCGAGCAGCGCCTCGGCCCGTTCGATGCCGGCGGCCTCCAGGACGCCCTCCTGGGTGACGTCGCCGATGACGGTCGGCACCCGCAGCCTGCGGGCGGTGGCGACGCCTCGCGCGGCCGGGTCGGACTCGACGCACACCACGGGCACACGCAAGGCGCACAGCTCGTGCAGCACTCGGCCGCCGATCTTGCCGAGCCCGAGGAGCACCACGTGGCCGGACATTCCGCGGCGCGGCCGGCGTAGCGACGACGCCGTGCGGAAGGTGCCGAACACTTCGAGGACCGCGGCCGTCACCAGTGGGAGCAGGAGCAGTCCGGCGAATCCGGCGAGCAGTTGGAGGACCTGGCGTTCGGCGGACTCGTGCAGCGCGGGGTCGTCGATGGCGAACAGGTCGAGCAGGACGAGGTAGCAGGCGGCGAGCGGTGTGGTGCCCGTGGTGAGCCAGGTGGTGGTGGCGAGGGCGAGCACGGCCGCGACGATGCCCGCGAAGGACCAGCGCACCTGCCGCGAGAAGATGGCCGCGAGCGGTGCGCCGCGTCCGGCCCTGCGCGCGGTGTCCTGCCGCGCGGTCTCCACCACTTCGAGTACGACCCTGCCGCGGTCGTCCGCGGCGGCCACCGCGGCCGCGTCGGGCAGCAGTTCCGGGCTCTCGTGCCCGTGGAAGAACGTGCCGGCGGCGGTGGGCCCGTTCCCCAGCAGCGCGAGGGTCGCGAGCGCGGGCGTGGCGGCCCCGCCGGCAGGATCTCCACCCTCGGCGGGCGCGGCGCGCTCCACCGCGCGCAGCAGCACGCCGCCCGCCGCGACGGCCCTGCTGGTGCCGG
>NZ_JAGIQL010000145.1 GCF_017813245.1 Streptomyces montanisoli | reverse complement strand
GCAGGGCCCGGGCGCGACGCCGCGGCCGCAAGGGCGTCGGCCGGCACGTGGAGCGCGCGGGTCAGCACCCCGCGCCCCAGCGCGGGCCCCCGCGTGAGCAGGTCGAGCCAGGCGGTCGACCACCGGTAGCGGTGGTCGGTCAGCGACAGCCGCGAGAGCAGGTCGTCGAGGCCCGTGGCCCGTTCCGTGTCGACGGCGAGCAGCGGACTCGCGACGCGCCGCAGCCGCACGGTGGCCGAGAGGATCACGCCGGTCAGGCCGAGACCGCCGGCCGTCGCGTCGAACAGCGGCGTGCCGGCGTCGACCGTGCGCACGGCGCCGTCGGCCGTCAGCAGCCGCAGCGATGTGACGTGGCGGGCGAACGAGCCGCAGGCGTGGTGGTCGCCGCCGTGCAGGTCGGCCGCGAGCGCGCCGCCGACGGTCGGCCCGGCCGTGCCCGCCGCAGCGGGCAGCACGGGCAGGGACCAGCCAAGTTCGAGCACCGCGTGGGCCAGCCTGCGCAGCGGCACGCCCGCGTCGCAGACGGCCAGGCCCGCCTCGGTGTCCACGGAGCGGACCAGGTCGAGCCCCGCCAGGTCGAGCACCGTCCCGCCCGCGTTGCGCGCGGCGTCGCCGTGGGCCGTGCCGAGGCCGCGCGCGACGGCGCCGCGCGCCCCCGGCGTGGACCGGCTCGCGCCGAGCGCGGCCGCGGCCTCCTCGCAGGAACGCGGGCGCACCAGCACGGCGGTGGTGGGCGCGGTACGGCCGCGCCCGGTGAGCGGCGCGACATCGAAGGCCAGGGCGCGATCGCCCGGCACGTCCGGCACGTCCGGCACGCCCGGCATGCCCGATCCGTCAGGTGCGTCAGTGCTCTCCACGCTCTCCACAGCCATGGGAGCGACGGTATCGCCCGGTACAGCCCGAAATGCGGCGCCCGGCACGGCAGTCGCGCTACTCGTATCAAGCGGTACTCATATTTACGGGAGGGGGCACAAGAGGTCGTGTCCGCTGTATCCACGATCCGGGGGTAGGCCTCAACTCATGGACTGGCTGAAAAAACTCCCCGTCATCGGCCCGTTCGTCGCCCGGCTGATGCTGACGCACGCCTGGCGCTCGTACGAGACGCTGGACCGGGTGCACTGGGCGCGACTCGCCGCCGCCATCACGTTCATCAGCTTCATCGCACTCTTCCCGCTGATCACGGTCGGCGCCGCGATCGGGGCAGTGCTGCTCAGCAAGAGCCAGCTCCACCAGGTGCAGCACAGCATCTCGGCCCAGGTCCCCGGCATCTCCGACCAGCTCGACATCAACGCGCTCGTGGACAACGCGGGCACGGTCGGCGTGGTGGCGGGCGCGCTGCTGCTGTTCACCGGTATCGGATGGATCGGCTCCATGCGGGAGTGCCTGCGCGCCGTCTGGGAGAAGGAGGACCAGCCCGAGGGCAACCCGGTGATCCTGAAGGCCAGGGACGCCGTGACCCTCGTCGGCCTCGGCGCGGTCGGGCTCGCCTCGCTCGGCGCATCGACGTTCGGCTCGACGGCCGTCGGCTGGACCGCGCGGCAGCTCGGCATCCCCGAGGACGGCCCGACCGGCCTCCTCCTCCAGGCCGGCTCGATCCTCATCGCGGTGCTCGCCGACTTCCTGCTCCTGCTGTACGTGCTGACGCTGCTGCCGGGCGTCAAGCCGCCGAGGCGGCGGCTCGTGGTGGCCGGGCTGATCGGGGCCGTCGGTTTCGAGGTGCTGAAGCTGCTGCTGGGCGGCTACATCAGTCGCGTCGCAGGCAAGTCGATGTACGGGGCGTTCGGCACGCCCGTCGCGCTGCTGCTGTGGATCAACTTCACCGCGAAGCTGCTGCTCGTGTGCGCTGCCTGGACGGCGACGCCCAGCAAGGACGAGCCGAGCAGGGCCGAGCTGAACGAGCGTGAGGCGGAGGAGCGCGAGCGGGAGAAGGAAGCGGAGGAGGAGGCCAAGGAGGCCAAGGAGGCCAAGGAGGCGAGCGAGGCAAAGGCGGCGAAAGAGGCCAAGGGGGCCAAGGAGGCGTGACCGCCGTGACGCCGGCCGGCGGGCGGCGCCGTACCGCGCGCCGCCCGCCGTATGCGGCCTACGGCTGCGGCCGGCGCGGCCAGCGGCGGTTGACGAAGAACCCGCCCGCGGCCAGGACGACCAGGACGCCGCCGATGATGGCGAGCGAGGTGGTCCCGACGCCCGACGAGCTGTGCGCGGCCGTCGCCTCGGCCGGCGCCGTCGCGGCCACCTTGCCCGTCGAGGGACTGCTCGACGAGCCCGCCTGCTTGGTGCCGGCGGCCGACTTCGGCGGCACGAGCTTGCCGACGGGCGTCACCTTGCCGTCCGCGGCGAAGCCCCAGTCGAGCAGCGACGCCGCCTCCTTGTAGACGGCGTTGGGCTCCTTGGCGGACGGGTTCATGACGGTCACGAGGATCACGTGCGAGCCCCGCTGCGCCACGCCCGTGTACGTGTTGCCCGCGTTGGTGGTGTAGCCGTTCTTGACGCCCGCGATCCCCGGGTAGGGCGTCATGCCGTGGGCGCCGCTCAGCAGGCGGTCGGTGTTCTGGATCTGGAAGGACGGCCGCTTCTTGCCCTTCTTCGCCGCCCCGGGGAACTGGGCGGTGGCCGTCGAGCAGTACTCCCTGAAGTCCTGGTTCTGCAGCCCGGAGCGGGCGAAGAGGCTCAGGTCGTACGCGCTGGAGACCTGGCCGGGCATGTCGTATCCGTCGGGCGAGACGACGTGCGTGTCCAGCGCCTGCAGGTCGATCGCGTGCTGCTGCATCTGCTGGACGGTGCGGGGGACGCCGCCGTTCATCGCCGCCAGGACGTGCACGGCGTCGTTGCCCGAACGCAGGAAGACGCCGAGCCACAGGTCGTGGACCGAGTACGTCTGGTTCTCCTTGACGCCGACCAGGCTGCTGCCCGCGCCCATCCCCTTGAGGTCGGCCGCCGCGACCTTGTGCTGCTCGCCGCTCGGCAGCTTCGGCAGCAGCGTGTCCGCGAACAGCATCTTCAGCGTGGAGGCGGGCGGAAGCGGCCAGTGCGCGTTGTGCGCGGCCAGCACGTCGCCGCTCTCCGCGTCCGAGACGATCCAGGACCTCCCGGTCAGCTTCTTCGGCAGCGCGGGCGCGCCGCCGGCCAGGGAGACCTGGGTGCCGGGCACGGCGAGCCGTGCGCCGCCCACGCTCGACGTGTGGGCGGGCGGCTTCGGCGCGTCGGTCGCGTCCGCTCCTCCGCTCGCCCACGCGGGGGCGGCGGCCAGGAGGGACAGCACGGCGGTTGAGGCGACCGTCACCGCGGTCTTTTTGACAGCAGACACGACGGAGAACGTACAGGGCGCGACCGTGTGCTTGGACAGGCGAGGTCGCGGAGCGAGCGTTTCCGGCAGGAAATCCGGCAGGCGGCGTGATGACGCCCACACGCCACGGCCCCGGCGCCCGGACGGGCGCGCGGACGGCGATACTGGGGGCATGAAGCTCAGCCGCCCGGTGTCCTGGTTCCTGCTCGCCTTCGGCGCGTGGAGCTGGTTCATCTGGATCACTTTCGCTAAGAACCTGTGGCAGGACGGGAGCGGCCTCGCCTTTGACGACGCGGGCCACCCGACCGCCTACTTCTGGATCCACCTTCTGCTGGCCGTCGCGTCCTTTCTCCTGGGGACGGCGATCGGAGTAATCGGGTTCCGCGGAGTGCGGGCCCTCAAGACCCCCGCCGGACAGCGGGACGAGCCCTCCGACGCCCCGGCCCCCGAGCGCACCGGGGCGTGACGCGTCCGGGCCCGACGATCATGGCCCGGCACCCTTTCGTGTGACGCGCCGTCACGGGACGGGCGCGGCGCGTCGCCATGTGACGCAACGGTTGTGGAGTCGGCGTGCCCGGGGGATGATGCGGGCGGTGCGGACGTGTGAAGCGTTTCGGCCGTCGGCCGGTGGGACGGCCGTGCAATTGACCCGACTGTTGCCTGTGCGACCCCAATCGTCACTTCTATTTGTGAAGGCCGTGTGATTGGGTGACGCCATCGCGGTCAGGGGTGGGCGTGAATCACGAGGGGCACAGCGAAAATGCGGTCGATCCGTCTCCGAATACTGGTTACCTGCGTGGTGCTGGCGGTCATCGGCGTGGGCGGGTGGCAGCTCCTCCCGTCCGGTGACGACGGACAGCAGCCGATCAGGGTCGGCACGACCGACATCGTCAGCTCGCTCGACCCGGCCGGCGCCTACGACGCGGGCTCCTGGGCGCTGTTCAACAACATCTACCAGTCGCTGCTGACGTTCGACCCCAGCTCGACGGTCCCGACCGGCGACGCCGCTCAGCACTGCGGGTTCGAGGGCGACGGGCTGCTCACGTACAGCTGCAAGCTGCGCAGCGGCATCACGTTCTCCAACGGCGACAAGATGACCGGGCACGACGTCGCGTTCTCGATCAACCGCGTGACGCACATCCACGACGGCCAGGGGCCCTGGTCCCTGCTCTCCACCATGAAGTCGGTCGAGGCGCACGGGCAGACCGTCACGTTCCACCTCAAGACCCCGGACGCGACGTTCCCCTCGAAGCTCGCCACCGGCGCGGGCGCGATCGTCGACAGCAAGTACTACCCGGCGGACAAGCTGCGCCCGGGCGACACCGCCATCGGCTCGGGCCCGTACCTGCTCAAGGCGTACAAGCAGGGCGTCTCCGCGACGCTCGTGCCGAACCCGAAGTACACCGGCGCCATCAGCAAGACGGGCAGCCCCGTGGACGTCGAGTACTTCAAGACGTCCGAGCAGCTCAACACGGCGTGGCAGAACAAGAAGGTCGACGTCACGCACCGCCAGATGCCGCCGTCCGTCGTGGCGAAGGTCGACGCCAGCTCCAGCGACATGCACGTCACCGAGGCCGCGAGCGCGGAAATCCGCAACATGGTCTTCAACACCCGCAAGGGCTCGCCCATGGGCACCAAGGCGGTGCGCCAGGCCATCGCCGCGGTCATCGACCGGGACAAGATCACCGCCGGGGTCTACGACTCCACCGTGGAGCCGCTCTACTCGGTGATCCCGCAGGGCATCACCTCGCACTCCACCGCGTTCTTCGACATGTACCCCAAGCCCAGCAAGGCCAAGGCCGAGGAGCTGCTCAAGTCGGCGGGCGTCCAGACGCCCGTGCACTTCTCGCTGGCCTACTCGCCGGGCGGCGCGACCGCCCAGGAGACCGCGGAGATCCGCCGTCAGCTCGACGCCACCGGGCTGTTCAAGGTGAAGGTCATCAGCAAGGAGTGGCAGGCCTTCCAGAAGGGGTACGCGGCCGGCGACTACGACGCCTACACGATCGGCTGGCTGCCCGACTACCCGGACCCGGACGACTTCGTCGCGCCGCTCGTCGGCGCCGACAACACCTTCCAGAACGGGTACGACAACAAGAAGATCGACGGCCTGATCACAGCGACGCAGCAGTACAGCCAGCGCGCCCAGGCGTCCGGCGACTTCAAGACGATCCAGCAGACCGTCGCCGCCGACGTGCCGCTGCTGCCGCTGTGGCAGAAGAAGGACTACGTGCTCAGCACGGAGAACGTCACCGGCTCGCAGTACCTCTCGGACGGCACCGGCATCTGGCGCCTGTGGGAGCTCGGCCGCATCTGACGCACGGCGCGGACGCGCGGACGACGTCCGGCGCCCTCACCCGGCCGGTGGAGGTGCCTGGCGCCGGTCGCCGTCGTCGTCCCGGCCGTCGGACACGCCGGCGTCCCCCCGGCCGGCGTCCCCGCGGCTGCCGCCGCGGACCTTGCGGGTGACGGCCGTCTCCGCCATCCCGGGCAGGAAGTCCGTGAACAGCTCGTGCACCTCGCGCACGAGCGGCCGCAGCGGCCGGAAGCGGGAGAGTGCCACGCCACGCGTCGTCAACCGCGCGCCGCGGTCGGCGAGGCGGCGGCTGCGCTCGCTGTCCTCCGAGCGGTCGAACACCCAGTACAGCACCAGCCCCATCTGCGAGAGCCACATCAACTCGGGCAGGATGTCGACGAGTTCGTCCGCCACCTTCGCCCTGGAGCCGGCCAGTACCTCCCGGTGCACGGAGATCGCGGCCTCCCGCGCGTGCTCGGACTCGGGTGAGAAGGGGCTCAGCGGGCTCTCCGGGTCGGCGGCGTTCTTGAAGAACTGCGCGGCGAACTCGTGGTAGGGCCCGGCGATGTCGAGCCAGGCGCGCAGCACGCCCGCCATGCGCGCCTCGAGCCCGGTCTCCCGGTCGAGCACGGGCCTGACGGCCTCGCGGTGCTCGGCGGCGATCCGGTCGTAGAAGCCCTGGACGAGGTGCTCCTTGGACGAGAAGTAGTAGTACGCGTTGCCCACGGAGACCCCGGCCTCCTTGGCGATGGCGCGCATCGTCGTCCTGTCGTAGCCGCGCTCCTGGAAGAGCCGGAGCGCGGTCTCCAGGATCAGCGTGCGCGTCTGCTCGCTCTTGGGCGCCCGCGCGGCCCGTGCGGAGCCGGAAGCGCGGGAGGCGCCCCCCGGCGCCTCCCGCCCGTCGTCCGCCCCGCCGGCCCCCGCCCCCGTCACACCGTTCTCACGCTTCACGATGCCCGAGCCTAGCGTCCCTCCCGGCAAGCTTTGCCCTGTCGGCGCCCCCTGCACGCACTCTCGCGGCGTTGGCCGAAAGCCCCGGTAGCTCCGCTACAAGGACTCCCGGCCGCCTTGCGATCGCACGCACCGGGAACCCCTCCTTGCCGGGCAAACATCGCCGGTCGCGGCGCTAGCCCGGCGCGCCGGGCACCTCGCACCGTCCTTCGCACGGTGCCGCGGTCATCTCGCGGTACTTCGCCGCCGCCAGGAGGGCCGCCCTGGCGAACGGCGCGCCGGCCGGGGTGGCGAGCCAGTACGCCTTCTGCCGGTGCGCGGCGAGCGCCCACAGGCAGACGATCCACGCCGAGGTCCCGCGGTAGACCTGGCCGCCGTCCCCGACGACCGTGATCTCCCGCAGGGTGTCCTCGTGGTCGAGCGCGGGGAATCGGCGTACCGCCTCCCTCGACCCCGCCGCGACCGCCTCGATCGGCACGAGGTGGGGCTGGCCCAGCAGCCAGTGGCGCACATGGACGCAGAGCGGGCACCCGGCGTCGTAGAGCACGGTCAGCGATCGCACGGCCGGCGACTGCACGGTGCTCATGGCCCGTCAGGCCTCGGTCGCCGTGCGGGGCCCGCCCGCGGGCGTCCACCCCTGCGGCTGCACGGGCGGGGTGTGGCGGCGCTCCGCGATCCCGCGCCGCCGCATCTTGTTGAGCACGAAGACGTTGCCGAGGTGCAGCACGCCGAGGACGAGCAGCACCACGCCGAGCTTCACGGAGATCGCCTCGACCAGCTGCCTGGCGTCGGCGACCGCCTGGGACTCCTTCAGATACAGCGCCACGAAGCCCAGGTTGACCAGGTAGAAGCCGACCACCAGCAGGTGGTTCACGGCCTCGGCGAGCTTCTCGTCACCCTGCAGGACGTCGGACAGGAAGATCCGCCCGTTCTTGCTGAGCGTCCTCGCCACCCACACGGTGAGCCCGATGCTGACGGCCAGGTAGATGACGTACGCGACAACGGTGAGATCCATTCCGCCCCTCCATTTGAACACGTTCAAAACGTGCTGACGGCAGGACTCTAGCGCTGTTTTTGAACATGTTCAACATGGGCTGTGCGTGGGCCGGGCCGCTTGCGTCCGCTGCCGTATCCCGTGTACGTACGCTTACGGAGCGTGCCTCTGCCACGGCACACTGTCGGGATGGCATCCGCTTCCCTGGCCGAGGGCGCTCATGTCCCCGTCGCCGCGACAGCCGTACGGGCCGTGCTCACTCCGGCGGCGGGCCCGCCCACCGGCCCCGCGTCCGCCGGCCGCACGTCCGCACCCGGCAGATGCGTGCCCGGCGTCCCGCTGACCGCCGACGGCGGGGGCGCCGGGGGAGCGAGTGACGTGGTGGACCTGCCGTCGCTCCCCGCCGACGTGGCGCGCGTCCTGTTCCGCGTGGACGGCGGCGACCGGTGCCCCGGCATGCTGCTGAGGCTGGTGCGGGCCGCCGACGGCGCCGAACTGGCCCGCGTCGCACCCGCGGCGGACGCGCCGTGCGAGGGCGGGGAGCTCTACCGCACGGACGGCAGGTGGGCGTTCCGCCCCGCACCGCCGGCGGGCGCCCTGAGCCGCAGGGTCGCGTTACGGGGCCGGCAGGCCGCCCTGAGCCTGCTGAAGTACGGCGCGGCCGACGCCAGGGCGCGCGTCGTTCTCGTCATGGACGCGTCCGGCGGCCTGTCGGGCCGCTACGCGCGCGGGGTCGTCGCCGACGTCGCCGAGCGCACCGCGGCGGTGGCCGCCGTGCTCGCCGCGGGCCGCATGCGGGCGTGGACGTACGCGTCCCGGCCCGCGCGGCTGCCCGACTGCGCCGTCGACGAACTCCACGAGTGGCTGCCCCTGCACGTGCGCGCGGGTCAGCTCGCGCTCCTCGGCAGGCCGCGGCGGCGCGCCCGCGGCCTGCGCCCTTGCCAGGTCGACATGCGGTGGGTCGGCGTCCAGAGCGACCCGCACAGGGCCGTCGCCGAGGTACGCGCGTACGTGCGGGACCGGCCCGCACCCGTGCCGACGCTCGTGGTGTTCCTCTCGGGCGGCGGCGTCCGCCATGCCGGGCTGCTGCTGCGCGAGTTACGTGAGGCGGCGGAAGAGCCGCTCTTCTGGCAGTTCGTCGGGGTCGGCAGGGCGGACCACCGCGCGCTGGCCCGGCTCGGCGCAGGGCCCGGCGGCGGGCCGCTCGGCAACGCCGCCTTCTTCGCCGTGGACGACGTCGCACGCACCCCCGACGCCGAGCTGTACGACCGCCTCCTGTGCGCCTTCCCGGCCTGGCTGGCGTCAGCGCGCGGCGCGGGTGCCGTCGGCTGACACGCGAACGCCCGCCCCCGCGTGCTGTCTCGCACACGGGGACGGGCGCTGTGCGCTCAGGAGCGCGAAAGGTGTCAGAAGCGGCGCGTGATCAGCGCACGCTTGACCTCCTGGATCGCCTTGGTGACCTCGATGCCGCGCGGGCAGGCGTCCGTGCAGTTGAAGGTCGTGCGGCAACGCCACACGCCGTCACGGTCGTTGAGGATCTCCAGGCGCTGCTCGCCGGCATCGTCACGCGAGTCGAAGATGAAGCGGTGCGCGTTGACGATCGCCGCGGGGCCGAAGTACTGGCCGTCGTTCCAGAACACCGGGCAGGACGACGTGCACGCGGCGCACAGGATGCACTTGGTGGTGTCGTCGAACCGCGCGCGGTCCTCGGCCGACTGGTACCGCTCGCGCGTCGGCTCGTTGCCCTTGGCGACGAGGAACGGCATGACGTCGCGGTACGCCTGGAAGAACGGGTCCATGTCGACGACGAGGTCCTTGAGGACCGTCATCCCCTTGATGGCCTCGATCGTGATCGGCTTCGAGACGTTGCCGGACTTGTCCAGCGACACGATGTCCTTGATCAGCGTCTTGCACGCGAGGCGGTTCTTGCCGTTGATCCGCATCGCGTCCGAGCCGCAGACGCCGTGCGCGCAGGAGCGCCGGAAGGTCAGCGTGCCGTCGACGTCCCACTTGATCTTGTGGAGGCCGTCGAGGACGCGTTCCTTGGGGTCGATCTCCAGTTGGAAGTCCTGCCACCAGGCCTCGTCCGAGACCTCCGGGTTGAAGCGGCGGATCCGGAACGTGACGGTGAGCAGGTGGGTGGAGGCGGCGGAGCCCTCCTCCACCCGGTCCATGGTCGGGGTAGCCATCAGTACTTACGCTCCATCGGCTGGTAGCGGGTCTGGACGACCGGCTTGTAGTCGAGCCTGATGGACTCGACACCGTCGTCGCCGACCTCGCGGTACGCCATCGTGTGGCGCATGAAGTTCACGTCGTCGCGGTTGGGGAAGTCCTCGCGGTAGTGGCCGCCGCGCGACTCCTTGCGGGCGAGCGCCGACACGGCCATGACCTCGGCCAGGTCGAGCAGGTTGCCCAGCTCGATGGCTTCGAGCATGTCCGTGTTGAACCGCTTGCCCTTGTCCTGGACCGCCACGTTCTTGAAGCGCTCCCGCAGCTCGCCGATGCGCTCGACGGCCGTCTTGATGGTCTGCTCCGTGCGGAAGACCATCACGTTGGCGTCCATGGTCTCCTGCAGCTCGGTGCGCAGCGCCGCGACGCGCTCCTTGCCCGTGGAGGCGAGCAGCCGCTCGACCTGCCCGACGACGAACGCCTCCGGGTTCTCCGGCAGCTCCACGAAGTCGTGGTTCGCCGCGTACTCGGCGGCGGCGATGCCGGAGCGGCGGCCGAAGACGTTGATGTCGAGCAGCGAGTTCGTGCCGAGGCGGTTGGCGCCGTGCACGGAGACGCAGGCGACCTCGCCGGCCGCGTACAGGCCCGGCACCACCGTGGTGTTGTCGGCGAGCACCTCGCCCGTCACGTTGGTCGGGATGCCGCCCATGTTGTAGTGCGCGGTCGGCTGGATCGGGATCGGGTCCGTGTAGGGCTCGATGCCGAGGTACGTGCGCGCGAACTCGGTGATGTCGGGCAGCTTGGCGTCGAGCTGCTCGGGCGGCAGGTGCGTCAGGTCCAGGTAGACGTGGTCGCCGGCCGGGCCGCAGCCGCGCCCCTCGCGGATCTCCGTGTAGATGGAGCGCGAGACGACGTCACGCGAGGCGAGGTCCTTCATGACGGGCGCGTACTTCTCCATGAAGCGCTCGCCGTCCTTGTTGCGCAGGATGCCGCCCTCACCGCGGGCGCCCTCCGTGAGCAGGATGCCCATGCGCCAGATGCCCGTCGGGTGGAACTGGAAGAACTCCATGTCCTCCAGCGGCAGGCCGCGCCGGAAGCAGGCGGCCTGGCCGTCGCCGGTGAGCGTGTGCGCGTTCGAGGTCACCTTGAAGTACTTGCCGGAACCGCCGGAGGCGTAGATCACGGCCTTCGCCTGGAAGATGTGCAGCTCGCCCGTCGCCAGCTCGTACGCGACGACGCCGGCGGACCGACGCACGCCGTCGACCTCGACCATGATCTGGTCCAGGACGTAGAACTCGTTGAAGAACTCCACGCCCTCCTTGACGCAGTTCTGGTACAGCGTCTGGAGGATCATGTGGCCGGTGCGGTCGGCCGCGTAGCAGGACCGGCGCACGGGCGCCTCGCCGTGGTTGCGGGAGTGCCCGCCGAACCGGCGCTGGTCGATGTTGCCCTCGGGCGTCCTGTTGAAGGGCAGGCCCATCTTCTCCAGGTCGAGGACGGCGTCGATGGCCTCCTTCGCCAGGATCTCGGCGGCGTCCTGGTCGACCAGGTAGTCACCGCCCTTGATCGTGTCGAAGGTGTGCCACTCCCAGTTGTCGTCCTCCACGTTGGCGAGCGCTGCGGCCATGCCGCCCTGCGCCGCCCCGGTGTGCGACCTGGTCGGGTACAGCTTGGTCAGGACGGCGGTGCGGCTGCGCTTCGTCGCCTCGATGGCCGCGCGCATTCCGGCGCCGCCGGCGCCGACGATGACGGTGTCGTACTTGTGGATCTTCATCGGTGTCGTCAACCCCGGCTCTAGCGGATGTTCGGGTCGAAGGTGAAGATCACCAGCGTGCCCAGCAGGACGGTCCAGATGGTGGCCGTGTAGAGCAGGCCCTTGAGCCACATCCGGGTTTTGGGGCGCTCCGCGTAGTCGTTCACGATGGTGCGCAGGCCGTTGCAGCCGTGCAGCATCGCGAGCCACAGCATCGCCAGGTCCCAGACCTGCCAGAACGGGTTGGCCCAGCGGCCCGCCACGAAGGCGAAGCCGATCTTGGAGACGCCGCCGTCGAGCACGAGCTGGATCAGCAGGTGGCCGAGGACGAGGACGACGAGGACGACGCCGGACAGCCGCATGAACAGCCATGCGACCATCTCGAAGTTGCCGCGGGTCGTCTTGGGCGTCCTGGCGGTGCGCGCGCGGGGCGGCTCGATGACGGGGGCCGGGTGGTCGACGTCGTAGAGGCTCGCGCCCTCGACCTCGCCGATCGCGGAGCCGGCCGCGGAAGTGGTGTCTGCGGACATGGGTCACTAGCTCCCGAACACTTGACGGAATGCGTGGCCGAGCACGGGGTACAGGGCGCCGAGCATCAGCACCAGCCACAGCACCACGGCGGTCCACAGCATCTGCTTCTGGTAGCGCGCGCCCTTGGACCAGAAGTCCACGGCGATCACGCGCAGGCCGTTCAGTGCGTGGAAGAGGATGGCGGCCACAAGGCCGTACTCGAGCACCGCGACGATGGGGTTCTTGTAGGTCGCTACGACGTGGTCGTAGGCCTCGGGGGAGACACGGACAAGAGCGGTGTCCAGCACGTGTACGAACAGGAAGAAGAAGATGAGGACACCGGTGACTCGGTGAGCCACCCAGGACCACATGCCTTCCCGGCCGCGGTACAACGTTCCAGCCGGCACGGAAAAACCCTCCGGAAGCGGGGATCGGGGCCGGCCGCCATCTTCTACTTGGTCAAGCACAGTGGTGTCGGTCGCGCCCGGCCGGGTACGGTCCACCGGCCCCGGCCATGTTAGCGACGACTTGTCGGTCCGTTCGCCCGGGGGTCGCCGGTGTGATCGAGCCCGCGGTCAAACTGCCACGTACGGGCTATCGGGGACGGTGCGGATCCGCGCGGACGCGGCATTTCGGGCGCGCCGGCCGGGCGTGTCCCCGGCGCACCGGCCACTGGCGCTCCGGTGACCAGGGCCGCCAGCCGGGAGCGCGCGAGCCTGCGCAGCTCGTCGGCCGCGACGGCCCGCTCGTCCTCCGGGTCGTTGCCGAGCCTGGTCCTGATGGCGGCGAGCACCTGGTCCAGGTACTCGTCAGGCGCGCGCCCCGCCAGACTGATGACGAACGTGTGGCCGAAACTCGCCTCGTACGCGGCGAACGCCGCCCGCAGCGCCGTGCGCGCGGCAGCCGGCACGTCGGCGCCCGGCAGGTGCGCGCACTCCCCGGCGGCGGACTCGGCGGCCAGCGCCTGGGTGACGTCGGCGGGCGACAGGTCGTAGCCGGCCTCGTCGGCCGCGGCCAGCAGCGCGGCCAGATCGGGGTACGGTCGGTGGGCGGCGACCCTGCGCGCCCAGCGCTCGCTTCCGCAGCACGTCAGCAGGGTGTCGTGGACGATGTCGGCGGGCGCGGTGTTGAAACGGCGCAGCCCTGACTCCTCGCGGGACAGCGGGGGCTCCTCGGACGCGGCGGGGAATGGCGTGGGACGGGGTGGGTACGGCGGGGAAAGCCGGGCCGGGCCACGACGCTAGCGACATGTACGGGACCCGGGCAGTGCGCGCTCACTCTTTCACTCGTACGAAGAAGTTTCGACATGCGGCGTGGACGTCGGCGTGGCACGTTCGCGTGAGGACACCACACGTCTGCACAGGAGGGCCAGGACGATGGCGCGATCGCGGAGCACCCTGGGCGCGGCGACGGCGGCCGTGGTGGCCGGCGCGCTGGCGCTGACCGCCTGCCAGGACGGATCCCCGGGCGCGGGCCGCAGCGGCGCGTCGTCGACACCCGCGTCCGCCACGTCCTCGTCACCGTCGCCGACACGCAGCTACCCGCTGTCGAGCGCGCCGCGGACCATCCCGTCCGTGCGCCACTTCCAGGCGGCGCACGGGCCCGGCTGGAAGCCGTCCCCGAGCAGCGGCGTCGTGGTCGCGAGCGGCGGGGCCGGGCAGGGGCTCGGTGACGAGGCGCAGCTCATCGCCAAGGAGCTGAAGATCCACTACCGGGGCACGGCCGCCGCGCGCCCGGGCGACGTCGAGCTCGAACTCGGCGGCGGCGGCCCGGCCGAGTCGTACACCCTGACCACCAAGGGCGGCCGCGTGGTGATCAAGGGGCCCGACCAGTCCGGCGTCTTCTACGGCACCCGCACGCTCAAGCAGTCCGTACGGGACAGCGGCGCCATGCCGGAGGGCGTGGTGCGCGACAGCCCGGCGAAGCCCGAGCGCGGCCTCAACCTCGACATCGCACGCAAGTTCTACCCGGCGAGCTGGATCGAGGCCAGGCTGCGGCAGATGGCGGACCTCAAACTCAACGAGCTCGGCCTGCACTTCTCCGACGACCAGGGCTTCCGCATCGCGTCGACCAGCCACCCCGAGGTCGTCTCGAAGCAGCACCTCACGACCGCGCAGACCAAGCAGATCATCGCGCTCGCGACCCGCCTGCACATCACGATCGTTCCGGAGATCGACTCGCCCGGACACCTCGGCGCCGTCATCGCCGCGCACCCGGACATCCAGCTGCGCAACGCCTCGGGCACCACGTACCAGGGCGCGGTCGACATCTCGGACCCGAACGCCGCGAAGATCGTCGACCAGCTGCTGACCGAGTACGCCAAGCTCTTCCCCGGCCCGTACTTCCACATCGGCGGCGACGAGTACCTGGCCCTGACCGCTCAGAATCCCGAGACGAAGTTCCCGCAGCTGGCCGCCGCCGCGCGCAAGAAGTACGGGCCGAAGGCGCGGGTGCAGGACCTGGCGACGTGGTGGATCAACGGGCGCGCCGCCGTCGTCGCGAAGCTCGGCAAGAAGCCGAAGGTGTGGAACGACGGCGTGTTCCCCGACGGCATCGCCAAGCCGTCCAAGGACCTGCAGATCGAGTACTGGACGGGCAGGGAGGCCGGCAAGATCCCGCCGTCCACCTACCTCAAGGCCGGGCGCAAGATGGTGAACCTCAACGACGAGTACCTCTACTACGTACTCGGCCAGCCCAACGGGTTCACCTATCCGACCGGGCAGCGGATCTACGAGGAGTGGAGCCCGCTGGTGCTGCGCGGCACCACGCCCGTGTCGCAGAAGTACGACTCCCAGGTCAGGGGCGCGCGGTTCGCGGTCTGGGGCGACATCCCCACCGCCCAGACGACGGCGCAGGTGGCGGCGGGCATCAGGATGCCGCTCAACGCGCTGGCGCAGCGGCTGTGGGTGCCGGGCAAGCCGGCGCTGAGCTGGTCGCGGTTCACGGCGCTCGCGGACCGTGTCGACTCCTCGGCCGGCACGGCGGTCACGCCCGCGCCGAGCCCGTCCGCCCCGAGCCCGTCCGCCCCGAGTCCGGCGGGATCGGGCGGGGCCGCTTCGGGCGCGTCCGCCGGATCCTGACCCCGTCCCGGGCGAGGGACACGGGCCGTTCGGTTCGGTGGACGACGGCCGGAGCCGCCACCCCCCACAGGAGAGGCTCCGGTCCGTCGCCCGGCGGTGCCGCTCAGCGACCCCGTCACTCCACTCAGCGCCCGGCGGCCCGTTTGTGTCACACGGCCGCGTCACATGGCTGTGTCACACGGCGGGCTTCCGTGGTCGTTGCGGTTTGTACGAGCCGTGGACGCGGGACCGGGAAAGGCCGTAGCGTTCGAAACGCGTGGGGTGGCGCGGCAATGACCAGGCTGCGGATCAGGACGGGTTGTGGGTTGTGCTGGGGGATGACGCGGAGCTGACCGCCGCGGTGCACGCGGCACGTGACGGGGACGAGCACGCCTTCCGCACCGTGTACCGCGCCGTGCACCCGCGGCTGCTCGGATACGTCAGGACGCTCGTCGGCGACTTCGACGCCGAGGACGTCACCTCCGAGGGCTGGCTGCAGATCGCCCGCGACCTCGGCAGCTTCGAGGGCGACGCGGACCGCTTCCGCGGCTGGGCCGCCCGCATCGCACGCAACCGCGCGCTCGACCACATCCGCATGCGCGGCCGCCGCCCCGCGGCCGGCGGCGACGAGAGCGAACTCGCCGGCAGGCCGGCCGAAGCGGACACCGCGGGCGAGGCCATGGAGGCGATCTCCACCCGCCGCGCGCTCGCCCTCGTCGCCCGGCTGCCGCAGGACCAGGCCGAGGCCGTCGTGTTGCGGGTCGTCGTCGGCCTCGACGCGAAGACGGCGGCGGAGACGCTCGGCAAGCGGCCGGGCGCGGTCAGGACGGCCGCGCACCGCGGCCTGAAGAGGCTCGCCGAGCTGATCGAGGCGGACGAGCACGCCCGGCCCCTCGCGGACGGCGCGGCGGCCGAGCGCGCGGGCCGGGGCGGTGGGAACGTCTGCGTGCCGCCGCAGCGCGCGCCGGGTGCGGCCGTCGCGGCCTCCGTGGGTGTGACGCATTCGCGCCTGCGGACGCAGAAGGACATGTGATGGCCGACGGGCGTGACCAGTGGCTCGACGAGGACACCGCGGACAGACTCCTGCGCGGAGAGCCCGCCGGCGCGCGCGACGACCGGG
>NZ_JAGIQL010000144.1 GCF_017813245.1 Streptomyces montanisoli | reverse complement strand
CCCCCCCCCCCCCCCCCCCCCCCCCCCCCCCCCCCCCCCCCCCCCCCCCCCCCCCCCCCCCCCCCCCCCCCCCCCCCCCCCCCCCCCCCCCCCCCCCCCCCCCCCCCCCCTTCTCCCAGGCGGCGGCCGGCTCCCCCGTTCCTCCGCCGCCCGGGCTCCGGCCCCCCCCTCTCCCGCTCCCCCCCCGCCGGGCCGGTGGCCGGCTCGGTGGTCTGGGGGGCGGGTGTTGTGTCGACGTGCGCGTGCGAGGCCGGGGGCGTCTCCCCCGCCGCGCGGTGTGCGGGGTCGGCCGGGGCGGTGTCCTGCGGCTCGTCGGCGGGTGGGGACGGGCGGCGGGGGGCCGTGCCCGGGCCTTGGCCGAGGGGGCGGCGCGGGGGGTTCGTGGGCGGCATCTGGGTCCAGGGCAGGGGCGCGGACCGCGGCGTGCTGGTCAGCGGCCGCGCAGGCGCCGTACGAGAATGCTGGCGTCGCCGCGCGATTCGAGGTCCGCGAGGACCACGGCGACCGCCTCACGGACGATACGCCCGCGGTCCACCGCGAGGCCGTGCTCGCCACGCAGCACAAGACGCGCGTGTTCGAGGTCCATGAGTTCCTCGGCGGAGACGTACACGGTGATCTTCTCGTCGTGCCGCTCGCGCCCGCTGGGCCTGCGGTTCGCGCCGCGACCCTTGCGGCGCTGCTGGCCGCCGGGCGCGGGCGCCGCGTCGAAGGCGGCCGGCGGCACCGCGTGCCCGTCCAGGGGCGCGGCCGACGCCCACTGCGGCGCCTCCCACGTCGCGAACGGCAGTGCACCGCCAGGCAGTTCGGCGTTCGGCGGGATGACGACCGCGTGAGCGTGGAAGGCGCACCAGCGGCCGCTGTGGTCCACGCCCGTGCACACCGCGCGTGCCAGCAGCCGGCTGCCGTCCGGCAGCAGGCTGTGGCTCAACGCCGCCGGGAAAGCCGCCAGTTCGGCGGCCGACGGGTGCGGCGGAGCATCGCGCGGCGGCTCGTACGCCAGCAACCGCTCGGCCTCTCCCAGCAGTTCACGCGGAACCCCGGGCGTGACGGCGGTGAACCCTGCGCCGGGCGCGTCGGCGCCACCCCGAGGGGCCGAGGTGTAGTGCAACTGCGCCAGGCTCATACCCGGTTTCCCCTTCGTACCCTGATCGCCGTGCGGGCACCGCCCGCACCGAGAGCTTTTCAGATCGTGGCGCACGGCGTCGAGCAGACCCCCGAGCGCGGGCCCGCCCGGCACGCTCGGCCACAATGCGGCCATGGAAACGCACGACTCCCACGCGTTCGACGGGCTCGTCGAACGCGCCCGCGGCCTCTGCGCCCCGGGGCGCCGGCGCCTGCTCGGCATCGCGGGCGCGCCGGGCGCCGGCAAGTCGACGCTCGCGCTTCGCCTCGTCGACCGGCTGGTCGAGCGGCACGGGCGGGACGCTGCCGCCCTGGTGCCCATGGACGGCTTCCACCTCGCACAGGCGGAGCTCGAGCGGCTCGGCAGGGCCGACCGCAAAGGCGCCCCCGACACCTTCGACGCGGCGGGCTACGTCGAGCTGCTGACCCGGCTGCGCGCGCCGCGGCCCGGCGTCGTCGTGTACGCGCCCGCGTTCGACAGGTCACTGGAAGAGGCGGTGGCCGGCAGCATCGGCGTACCGCCCGAGGTGGCGCTCGTCGTCACGGAGGGCAACTACCTGCTGCACGACGACGCGGACTGGGCGCCGGTGCGGCCGCTGCTCGACGAGGCGTGGTACCTAGACCCCGACCCCGAGGTGCGCGTGCGGCGGCTGGTCGAGCGGCATGTGCGTCACGGCAAGGAGCGGTCCTTCGCCGAGAGCTGGGTGGAGCGTTCGGACGAGGTCAACGCGCGCTTGGTGGCCCGCGGCAGGGACCGGGCCGACATGGTGCTCGCGCAGGACGCCTTCGGCCCCGGGGACCGGTGACGAAACTGTTGTCGGCGCCCGGGAGGAGTGGGCATAGCATCGAAAGGGCAGAGGCACCACCTGGGAAGTCGCGGACGCGGAAGACGGCAGTCAGAGCAAGTGCGGTCAGAGCAAGTAAGGACGGAGGTGACGCGACGTGCGGATGTTCCGACGGGGACCACGGCGTGACCCGCGCGACACACCGCGCGACCCCGCGTTCTCGTTCTTCTCGGTCGACGAGGCCGCGCACTTCCGTGCCCAGGTCCGCGAGGCGTTCGCCGAGCACGGCCTGGAGGTGACGCTGTACGAGGGCGCCGTCGTGGACAACGCCGGACGGCAGTTCGGCCTCGGCAACCTCGCCGCCGTCTGCCACAACGACGACAGGGGACCGCGCGCCTGGGGCGAACTGGCGCGCAGGCACGCCGCGATGGTGCTGCGCACGGTGGACGGCCCCTCGGCGCTCGACACCCTGCCGCCCGCGCAGATCAGGGCCCAGCTGTACCCGAGGGTGATCAGCGGCGAAGGGCTCGACGCGGAGAACTTCGGCTACGCGCGCTACGTAGCCCCCGGCCTGTACGAACTGCTCGCGCTCGACCTGCCTGAGTCCGTGATGATGCTGACCGACGAGGCGCTCGGCCAGCTCGGCGAGACCGAACGGCTGCGCCGTCGCGCCATGGACAACCTGCGCGAACTCCCGGTCGAGGGTCGCGAGACCGTCACGGGCGACGAGGGCATGAAATTCGAGGTCGTCGTCGGTGACTCCTTCTACACGGCGAGCCGGGTCCTCGCGCTGGAGACGGTCGTCAGGCAGACCACGGGCCAGCAGCTCACGGCCGACGGCGCTCTCGTCGCGATGCCGTTCCGCCACCAGCTGGCCTTTCACGTCATCCGGGACGCGGGCGTGGTGCCGTCGCTCGCGGGCATGGCGATGTTCGCCGCGTCCGCGTTCGAGGACACGCCGGGCGCGATCAGCCCGTACGTCTACTGGTGGCGGCCCGGCGTCATCACGCAACTCAGCCAGAAGGGTGCGGAGGGTGACGACGAGGTGCGGATCGTCGTCGACGACGACTTCCAGGAAGTGCTCGCCCGGCTGACCGCGCAGGAACCGCCGGAAGGCGGCCGGCGGTAGGCGTTCGTCCCTGCTGGTGGGCACGGGTCCGGAGCCTCTCGCGTGACGAAACGGGCAATAAGTCACTTTTGAGGTGACTAGCAGCTCTTCGCCCGGGTACCTCGTCTGCTGCGACGCGGCGGGTCGTGCATCGACAGCGCCGGGTCTCCGAATCGGGCTCCACGAGCCCAACGCGAGAGAGGCGAGGACCGCGAGATGAGCAGTTACCACCCTCCAGCAGGACCTCCGACCCGAGACGGCGAAGCACGGCACAACGGCCACGGCCACGGCTCGGACGGATCCCACTCGTACGACTCGCACGACAGCACCTATGAGGACTGGGCGGCACGCAGCCGCCTCGTCGTCACGCCGATCGCGGCCCCTTCGATCCTGGGCCTGTTCGGCTTCGCGGGCGCCACCTTCATGGTGGCCTCCAACCTGGCCGGATGGTGGGGCAACGCCTTGCTGTCCCCGGTGATCATCGCGCCGTTCGCCATCTTCTTCGGCGGACTCGCCCAACTGCTCGCGGGCATGTGGTCGTACCGGGCGAGGGACGGCGTAGCCACGGCCATGCACGGCACCTGGGGCGCCTTCTGGCTCGCCTGGGGCATGACGGCTCTGATGGCCGCCAACGGCCTGCTGCCGCCGAACGTGTTCACCACGCAGGCGTTCGGGTTCTGGTGGATAGTCCTGGCCGTCGTGACGCTGTTCGGGGCGCTGGCGGCGCTCGCGGAGAACATGGCGCTGTTCCTCGTGCTGATACTGCTCGCGTCCGGGTCCGCCCTGCTGGCCACCGGGCTGATCTCGCCCGCGTCCAACCTCGTCACCGCGGCCGGCTGGGTCCTGGTGGCGTCGGCGGCGGCTGCGTTCTACACGGCAGGGGCGATGATGCTCAAGAGTGCCTACCGGGGACGCGTCATCCTCCCGCTCGGTGAGTGGAGCATGCGCGGCAACCTGCCGGGTCACCGGGCGATCAGGCCCATCAGCTACCCGATGGGCGAGCCCGGGACCAAGGTTGGCCAGTAGTCACCCGAGGCCCTGCCTTCCGAGGCGTGTGAGACGGATACGGGTGGACCGGCGGGATGCGGCCGCGAGGGCGGCCGCACCCCGCCGGTCCGCTCCCGTGTGTCCGGGCCGCTTTCCCCTCGCGCGGCGACGCCCGCATTGGCAGGATGGTGCGATGGCCTCCACCGATTCCGCGTCCTCCGCTTCCGAACCCGCCTCCACGCCCGCCCCCTTCACGGCCGACGACTACCGCGCGCGCATGGAGCGCGCCGCGGCCGACGCGGCGGCGGCGGGCCTCGCGGGCGTCCTCGTCGCCCCGGGCCCGGACATGACGTACCTGACCGGCTACCGGCCGAGCGCCGACACCGAGCGGCTGACGCTGCTGGTCGTGCCGGCCGCGGCGGACGCCGGCGACCGCCCCACCCTGGTCGTGCCCGCGCTGGAGGCCGGGGACGCGGAACACGCCCCTGGCGCGCCCGCGCTCACGCTGAGCGGCTGGACGGACGCCGACGACCCGTACGCGCTGACGGCCGGACTGCTGGACACGGGCGGGCGGTTCGGCATCAGCGACAACGCCTGGTCGCTCCACCTGCTCGCGCTCCAGCGCACACTCCCGGCCACCTCCTACCGCGGCCTGTCCGACGTGCTGCCGATGCTGCGCGCGGTCAAGGACGCCCGCGAACTCGCCAGGGTCGAGGCTGCGGGCGCTGCGGCCGACGCCGCGTACGAATCCATCCTGACGGTGCGCTTCGCGGGCCGCAGGGAGTCCGAGATCGCGGCGGACCTCGCCTCGCTCCTGCTGGCACACGGCCACTCGCAGGTCGACTTCACGGTCGTCGGCTCGGGCCCCAACGGCGCCGACCCGCACCACGAGGCGGGCGAACGCGTCGTCGAGCACGGGGACATGGTCGTCCTGGACTTCGGCGGGCTCAAGCACGGGTACGGCTCCGACACGACGCGCACCGTCCACGTCGGCGAGCCGACGGCCGAGGAGCGGCGCGTCCACGACACCGTGCGCGAGGCGCAGCAGGCCGGGTTCCTCGCGGTCCGCCCGGGGGCCACGTGCCAGGACGTGGACCGGGCGGCGCGCGCGGTGATCGAGGACGCCGGCTACGGGCCGTACTTCATCCACCGCACGGGTCACGGCATCGGCGTCACCACGCACGAGCCGCCCTACATGATCGAGGGCGAGGAACGCCCGATCGTGCCGGGCATGTGCTTCTCGATCGAGCCCGGCGTCTACCTGCCCGGCAGGTTCGGGGTCAGGATCGAGGACATCGTGACGGCGACGGAGACGGGCGGCCGCCGGTGCAACAACACACCGCGCGAGATGGCGATCGTCGAATAGCGTGCCGCCCGTCCTGAAACGCGCTCAGGCGCCGGTCAGGATCACCGCGCAACTGGCGGGCAGCCGCAGCACCCCCGTGGGGTCCGGCGGTGAGACCTCCTCCCAGGAGGCCAGGACGCGGTGGGGCGCGCCGCGTCCCAGCGGGATGTCACGCGGCGCGTCCGACAGGTTCACCGCGATCCGCAACTCACCGCGCCGGAACGTCAGCCAGCGCTCGGCCTCGTCGAAGGCGACGGCCACGGCCGCGAGGTCGGGGTCCGACAGATCGGGCTGGTCGGCGCGGAGCGCGATGAGGGCCCTGTACCAGGCGAGCAGCCGCGCGTGCGGCTCCTCGTCGCGCTCCGAGCGGTCCAGGCAGGACCGCTCCCTCGTCGCCGGGTCCTGCGGGTCGGGGATGTCCTCGGCGGCCCAGCCGTGCGCGGCGAACTCCCGGCGCCTGCCGTCCCGTACGGCCCTGGCGAGCTCCGGGTCCGTGTGGTCGGTGAAGAACTGCCACGGGGTCGTCGCCCCCCACTCCTCGCCCATGAACAGCATCGGCGTGTGCGGGCCCGTGAGCACGAGCGCCGCCGCGCAGGCGAGCAGGCCGGGCGGCAGCGTCGCGGACAGGCGGTCGCCCTGGGCGCGGTTGCCGATCTGGTCGTGCGTCTGCGCGTAGCCGAGGAAGCGGTGCGCGGGTGTGCGCGTACGGTCCACGGGCCGGCCGTGGGTTCTGCCGCGGAAGGTGGAGTACGTGCCGTCGTGGAAGAACACGCGGGTCAGGGTCTTCGCGAGGGCGGCGATCGGCGCGCGGGCGAAGTCCTCGTAGTAGCCCTGCGACTCGCCCGTGAGCGCGGTGTGCAGCGCGTGGTGGAAGTCGTCGTTCCACTGCGCGTGCAGGCCGAGTCCGCCCAGCGGGCGCGGCGTCGTGGTCCTCGGATCGCACAGGTCGGACTCGGCGATCAGGAACAGCGGCCTGCCCGTCTCGGCGCCCAGCAGGTCCACCTCGGCCGACAGCTCCTCGAGGAACGTGAGCGCACGGGTGTCGGCGAGCGCGTGCACCGCGTCGAGCCGCAGGCCGTCGAGGCCGAAGTCCCGCAGCCAGGCGAGCGCGCTGCCGAGCAGGAAGGCGCATACCTCGTCCGAGCCCGGCGCGTCGAGGTTGACCGCGGCGCCCCACGGCGTGTGGTGCGTGTCGGTGAAGTACGGGCCGAACTGGGGGAGGTAGTTGCCGGAGGGACCGAGGTGGTTGTGCACGACGTCGAGCACCACGCCGAGGTCCCGCTCGTGCGCCGCGTCGACGAACCGGGTCAGCGCCGCGGGGCCGCCGTACGGCTCGTGCACGGCCCACAGCGACACGCCCTCGTACCCCCAGCCGTGCCGGCCGGGGAACGGGCACAGCGGCATCAGCTCGACGTGCGTCACGCCCAGTTCCGCGACCGCGTCGAGCTGGGCGGCGGCCGCGTCGAGCGTGCCCTCCCGGGTGAACGTGCCGACGTGCAGCTCGTACAGGACCGCGCCGGGCAGCGCCCTGCCGGCCCACGGCACCCGCCGCTCGTACGCGTCGGGGCCGACGACCGCGCTCAGCCCGTCGGGTCCTTCGGGCTGGCGGCGCGAGCGCGGGTCGGGCAGCACAGGCCCGCCGTCGAGCGCGTAGCCGTACCGGCTGCCTGCCGCCGCCGGTGCCTCCACCGCCCACCAGCCGTCCCCGGCGGGGTCCGGCCGCATCGCCATGTCCTCGCCGTCGAGCCGCAGCACGACACTCTCCTGTGCCTTCGGCGCCCACACCTCGAACCGCACGGGTCCCCCCTCGTCGTCTGCACTGACACTCCCCACATGGTGGCAAGTCACACCGCCCGGCGCCGGGTCAGCGCGCCGAACGGGCCGCAGGTTCTCCCCGGCCGCGCAGCACCCGCGGCCCGCCTCGTCTGGACACCCGTGCGCCCCCGGCACGACAATCGGGTCTGTGACGTCCCCCTCCGACCGGCCCGTGCACCTGCCGCGGCTCTCCGACGCCGAGCGTGACCGGGTCCTGGCGGTGCTCAGGGAGGGTGTGGCGGCGGGGAAGCTGTCGCAGGACACCTTCCTGCGCAGGATGGACCTGGTGCTCTCGGCCAGCAGGGCGGACGAGCTGAAACCCCTGACGGCGGATCTGGAGAGCGAAGGCAGGCTCTCCAGGCGGCTGTTCGGCGCCGTCGGCAAGGTGTCCGCTTTCTCGCTGCGGCTGCGCACGGCGTGGCAGGTGGAGAGGCTGCCGAAGCTGCTGCTGCCGCAGCCGGGTCCGTTCCCGCTGTCCATCGGCCGCGACCCCGGCAACGGGCTGCGGCTCGCGCACGACACCGTCTCCCGGCGCCACGCCGTGCTGACGTGCGAGCACGGCCTGTGGGTGCTGCGCGACCTGGGTTCCACCAACGGCACGACGGTCAACGGCCGCAGAGTGACCACCACGACGGTCGTCGCGTAGGGCGACCAGGTGAGCTTCGGCCGGATGAGCTTCCGCATCGCCTCGCACTGACCCGGTGCGCCGCCCGCAACGCCTCGCCGCGGTGAGACCCGCGTGACGCCCCGGCATCCGCCCGGCTCGCGCGAGCGGGGTGCGCCCGCCCGGAGCCGCCGCGCAAAGACCTGCATACCGCACGGTCGCGCCGGGCTTCCGCGCCGCGCCCCGCCATGGCACTGGTCCGGGTACAGAACCGTCCCCGGACCGCGCTGAACCCGGTAGCCACTCGGCCGAGCGCGCGGAGCGGGGCCTTGGGCGTGTGACGGGGATGTGCGGCCCGCATCGCCGGGCGCGGGCCCCATCACGAGTGCGTCGCACAGCCGCGCCGGCGGGCCGCCCGAATGCGCCGGCCTTCAGGGCTCGCGGGCCAGCAATGCCACCGGGCGGTCCTGGAAGAGGGCCGCCAGCTCCACCGCGCCCTCCTCGTACACGCGTGCGGGCGCCGCCAGGACGTCGCGCCAGCGGCCGGGCGGCAGCGGCAGAACCGTGTCGTGCCAGCCGCCCGCCTCCGCGAGGCGCAGCGGCAGGCGGGTCACCGCCGTGACCACCTCGCCGGTGCGGCAGAACGCCACGCAGTGCGACGCGGCGGGGCCCGCCGCGTCGACGCGCGCGTACGTGCCCGACTCGCCGAAGACGGCCGGACGTTCGCGCCGCAGGCGCAGCGCGGCCGTTGTCACGACCATCTTCTCGTCCGGCGGCCCCGGCCTGAAGCGCGCCCGGTTGTCCGGGTCGACGAGCGCGAAGTAGTCGCGCTCCGTGCCCTGGTACAGATCCGGCACGCCCGGCATCGTCAGATGCACCAGCGCCGCGCCCAGCGCGCCCGCGCGCACATACGGTTCGAGCGCGCGCGTGAAGTGCGCGACCGTGCGGCGCGCCGGGCCCGCGGGCCCCGCGCCGACGAACTCCTCCACCGCGCGCTCGAAGCGCGGATCGCCCTCCGTCCAGCTCGTGCGCAGGCCCGCCTCCCGCACGGACTTCAGCAGCGCCCCCTCCATCCGCGCGCCGTCCGGCGCGGCCGCGAGCACCGCGTCCACGTCCGGCGCGTCGCCCGCGGGGGTGAACCCCACCGCCGTCTGCCACGCCTGCCAGGCCACCTGCGCGTCCGGCGCGACGACCCCCGAGACCTGCGCCAGCAGGTCGTTCCACCACTTCGGGCACTGCGTCAAGGCCGCGATGCCGGCCCGCACGTCCGCGCTGCGCTTGGTGTCGTGCGTGGTCAGCACGGTGCCCGTGGCGGGCCAGTCGCGGGCGAGCCGCTCGCAGAACGCGTGGAACGCGCCGGGCTCGACGGCGGGTGCCGACGGGTCGCCGCCCACCTCGTTCGCGGAGAGCAGCGGCAGGAACCGGTAGAACGCCGTGTCCTCCACGGACTTGGCACGCAGCGCCGACGCCGTCTGCGCGAACCGCGCGCAGAACGCCACCTCGTCGGGGCCCGTCCCGAGGCCGCCGAGCGCCAGCTCACGCACGACGTCGACGGCCGCGGCCTCCTCGGGGACCGTGAAGGCCGCCTTCGCCTCGCGCGCCGCCTCCTCGGACACCGCGGCCGTCGCCTCCCGGGTGCGGGGACCTCCGGGCACGGCATACGGCCGGTAGAGCGGCACCCGCACAAGGAGCTCCCTGATCGCCGTCTCCAGCGCCCACGGCGCGTGGTCGCGCAGGGCGGGGTCCGCCGCGCAGATCCGGCCCGCCGTGCGCACCAGGAACGCGGTCTCGGCGGCCAGCTCGTGCAGCAGCACCTTGTAGGCGGCCCTGCGCACCGTGGGCCCCCAGCGCCCGCCGCGGTCGTCCGCGACCGTCACCACCTCACGGAAGCGCCGCTCCAGGGCCTGCGCGCCCGCCGCGTCGGTGAACAGCCCGTCGACGCGGCGCAGCGCGTCGTACCCGGTCGTGCCGGCCACCGCCCACCCGGCGGGCAGCCGCTCGTCGCCGGTGAGGATCTTCTCGACGACGGTCCAGCAGCCGCCCGTCGCCTCGCTCAGCCGCAGCAGGTACTGCCCGGGATCGGCGAGCCCGTCCGGGTGGTCGACCCTGAGACCGTCCACCACGCCGTCCCGCACCAGTTCGATGATCTTCGCGTGGCTGGCCTCGAACACCTCGGGGTCCTCGACCCGCACCCCGATCAGGTCCGAGATGGTGAAGAACCGCCGGTAGTTCAGCTCGGTACGGGCCAGCCGCCACCACGCGAGCCGGTAGTGCTGCGCGTCCAGCAGCTCCGGCAGGGGCAGGCCCTCCGTGCCCGGCGCCAGCGGGAAACGCTGCTCGCCGTGGCACAGCTCGCCGCCTTCGACGCGCAGCTGCGCCAGCTCGCCGCCGACCGGCCCCGGCAGCACCGGCAGCAGCACCTTGCCGCCGCCCGCCGCCCAGTCGATGTCGAACCAGCGGGCACACGGGGAGGCGGCCCCGTCCCGCAGCACCTCGCGCAGCACCGGGTTGTACCGCGGCGACATCGCCATGTGGTTCGGCACGATGTCGAGCACGATGCCCAGGCCGTGCTCGCGCGCCCGCCCCGCCAGCCGGCGCAGCCCCTCCTCGCCGCCGAGCTCGGCACGCACCGACGTGTGGTCGACCACGTCGTAGCCGTGCGTGGAGCCCGGCACCGCCTCGAGGACCGGCGACAGGTGCAGGTGCGAGATGCCGAGCGCGGCGAGGTAGGGCACCGCCTTCTCGGCCGCGGCGAAGGGGAAGTCCGGCCGCAGCTGCAGCCGGTAGGTCGAGGAGGGCGTCATGCAGGTCTACGTACCCCGTGCGGCGCGATTCGTGTCACGGGCGGGCCCGGCATCCGGGGGGTGCGGGCGGCCGGGACGGGGGAGGCGCACGGTACCGGTCACGCGTCCGGGTCGTAGACGTACGGCGTCGTCGTGGTCAGGGCGGCGAAGCCGAGCCGCTCGAGGATGGGGCGGCTCTGATCGCTCGCGTCCACCTGGAGGAACCGGTGTCCGCTCTGCTGTGCGAGCCTCGCACGCCTGGCCACCAGCGCGCGGTACAGGCCCCGGCCACGCCAGCGTGGCAGCGTGCCACCGCCCCACAGGCTCGCGAAATCCTTGCCGGGCGGCAGCTCCGCACGGGCCGCGCAGACCGGGGTGGTGCCCGCGAGGGCCACCACCGCGTCGACCGTCGCCGGCGCCTCGGCGAGCTGCTGGACGAGCCGGTCACGGAAGGAGGAGCTGTCCGGCCCGAACACCTCGTCGTGCACCTGGGCCATCAGCGCCACGCCCGCCGCCGTCCGTCACCGGCACGAGGCGCACGCCCTCAGGCGGCCGCGCGTCCGCGGTGGAGGCCACGATCCGCGCGGTCTCCGCGAGCATCAGCGTCTCCACGGGCTCCGCCACGAACCCCGCGGCCGCGAGACGGTCACCCAGGTCGTGCGGCGTGTCGTGGTCGTAGAGCTTCCACTCGAAGGCCAGGCCGGCGGCCGTGAAGTGCGCGATCTCGGCCGCGATCGCGGCGTCGGCCGACGCCGCGTCCAGGCCGGACCAGAGCACGCCGTTCCAGTCGCCCGGGCCGCCGCTGTGCCGCACGACGCGGTCCGTACGCTCCACGCGCTCCCCGGCGGAGTCGGGTGCGGCGTCCCGTCGCATCTGCCGGTCGAAGAGCGCGAGTATCCCGTCGTCGTCCATGCCCGTACCCCAGCACCCGCCGGGGCCGGCGGCAACCGGGTTTCCGCCCGGGCCGCCCCGGCCGCCCGCAGGTCAGCCCGCCCGCAGGTCAGGCCGGGCGCATCAGGACGGTCATGGACCGGGACATCACCGTGATCCGGTCGCCGCCGTCCGCCTTGGGGCCCTGCCCGTGCGGCACCCCGTCGGGCCGCGAGGTGTCCACGACGACCTGCCACTGCCTGCCGTGGTTGACGGGCAGCAGGAACTCCAGGTCGCCCGGGCTCGCGTTGAACATCATCAGGAACGAGTCGTCCGCGATCCGCTCGCCGCGCGGCCCCGGCTCGGAGATGGCGTGCCCGTTGAGGAACACCGTCATCGCGGACGCGCTCGCCGCCTGCCAGTCCTGCTGCTCCATCTCGTCACCCTCGGGGGTGAACCACGAGATGTCCGAGAGCTCGTCGTGCGTGCCCTCCACCGGGCGGCCGTGGAAGAAGCGCCGCCGCCGGAACACGGGGTGGTCTCGGCGCAGCCAGACCATGGCCCGGGTGAACTCGAGCATGGACTCGCCGTCGCCCGCCTCCTTCGGCGAACCGTCCTCCGCCTTCCCTCCGGGGTCGGGCCAGTGCACCCACGAGATCTCGTTGTCCTGGCAGTAGGCGTTGTTGTTCCCGCCCTGCGTGCGCGCGAACTCGTCGCCGTGGCTCAGCATGGGCACGCCCTGCGAGAGCAGCAGCGTCGCGATGAAGTTGCGCATCTGGCGGCGGCGCAGCTCCAGGATGTCCGTGTCGCCGGTGTCGCCCTCGGCGCCGCAGTTCCAGGAGCGGTTGTAGCCCTCGCCGTCCCTGTTGTCCTCGCCGTTGGCCTCGTTGTGCTTGTCGTTGTACGCGACGAGGTCGTGCAGCGTGAAGCCGTCGTGGCAGGTCGTGAAGTTGATCGAGGCGAGCGGCCTGCGGCCGTCGTCCTGGTACAGGTCGGACGAGCCCGTCAGCCGGGACGCGAACTCTGCCAGCGTGCGCGGCTCGCCGCGCCACAGGTCGCGCACGGTGTCGCGGTACTTGCCGTTCCACTCCGTCCACAGCGGCGGGAAGTTGCCCACCTGGTAGCCGCCCTCGCCGACGTCCCAGGGCTCGGCGATCAGCTTGACCTGGCTGACGACCGGGTCCTGCTGGACGAGGTCGAAGAACGACGACAGCCGGTCCACCTCGTGGAACTGGCGGGCCAGGGTCGCGGCGAGGTCGAAGCGGAAGCCGTCGACGTGCATCTCCGTGACCCAGTAGCGCAGTGAGTCCATGATCAGCTGGAGCACGTGCGGGGAGCGCATCAGCAGCGAGTTGCCGGTGCCGGTCGTGTCCATGTAGTAGCGGGGGTCGTCCGTCAGCCGGTAGTACTGCGGGTTGTCCAGGCCGCGGAACGAGAGCGTGGGCCCGAGGTGGTTGCCCTCCGCCGTGTGGTTGTAGACCACGTCGAGGATCACCTCGATCCCCGCCTCGTGCAGCGCCTTCACCGCCTGCTTGAACTCCAGCACCTGCTCGCCGCGGTCACCCCAGGAGGCGTACGCGTTGTGCGGGGCGAAGAAGCCGATGGTGTTGTAACCCCAGTAGTTGGCGAGGCCCGCGTCGGACAGCCGGTGGTCGTTGACGAACTGGTGTACGGGCATCATCTCCAGCGCCGTCACCCCCAGCTCCGTCAGGTGCTCGATCACCGCGGGGTGCGCGAGGCCCGCGTAGGTGCCGCGCAACTCGTCGGGCAGTGCCGGGTGCAGCATGGTCAGGCCCTTGACGTGGGCCTCGTAGATCACCGTGCGGTGGTAGTCGGTGCGCGGCGGCCGGTCGTCGCCCCAGTCGAAGTACGGGTTGACGACCACCGAGGACATCGTGTGGGGGGCCGAGTCCATGTCGTTGCGCGAGTCCGGCTTGCCGAAGTGGTAGCCGTAGACCTCCTCGCCCCACTCGATGCTGCCGCTGATCGCGCGCGCGTACGGGTCGAGCAGCAGCTTCGCGGAGTTGCAGCGCTGCCCCCTCTCCGGCGCGTACGGGCCGTGCACGCGGAACCCGTAGCGCTGGCCCGGCATGATGCCGGGCAGGTAGGCGTGGCGCACGAACGCGTCGGTCTCGCGCAGTTCGACGGCCGTCTCCGACCCGTCGTCGTGCAGGAGGCACAACTCGATCCGGTCGGCGTCCTCCGAGTAGACCGCGAAGTTCGTGCCTGCGCCGTCGTACGTGGCGCCGAGGGGATACATCTGTCCCGGCCAGACCTGCATAGACGAGTCTCTTCCATTCTGATCCGGGTGGTACGGGTCACTTCACGCCGATCTTCCCCGAAAGTGGGGTCGGTGCCTAGCACCACCGTTCCCGGTGGAGGTCCCGTTATACGGGAACGCCGGGGCGAAGGGGCCCGCTCAATCGTTCGCAAGTGGCGCAAAAGGTGCTGTTCAGGGTGGATCGGGCGTCCGGGGAACGGGGAACATCGGCCACGAACGAGGGAGTTGGGAAACGAGACGCTCCTTCCCCGTGCGCCGTCGGCGATCGTCGGAGTAATCTTCCTTGATCACTGAAAGGCCCGCGAAGAGGCGGGGAAGGGGCGGTGTGCGGGTGAGCTCGGGAGGCCTTGAGCTACCCCCAGGGGACCCAGGTCACGAGGGGGCGCCGGGCGACATCCCGCCGGGCGCGGTGTCCGTCGCGCGCCCGATGGAGATCGGCGCGGAGCTGGACTGGGGCGCGGACGCCTGGGCCGAGGCGCGTACGCGCGCGCAGCGCGCCGGCCGTGCGTACATCTGGCTGAATCTGGTCGAGCAGCGCACGCGCGCCGTGGTCGCCGCCGTGCTCAGGCCCGTCTACGAACCGCACCACGGCGAGGACTGGGTGATCGCGGCGGCGGGCCCCGCAGGGCAGGAGTGGGTGCAGCGCGCGGCCGCCGTGCGCGAGGTGTCGCGGCGCAAGGGGTACGTACTCGACCCGTCCGACGACAACGTCCTCAGCTTCCTCACGCTCCCTCAGCTGCGCGAGCTGATCGTGCAGCACTGGCCGTGCTTCGAGCCGTACGTCGACGACCGGCGCGACCTGGAGCTCGTCCTCGACGAGCTGGAGGTCGCGCGCAACGTCGTCTCGCGGGGCCGCGCGCTGTCCCAGACGGTGCTCGCGCAGGCGGAGCGCGCCTCGGCCCGGCTGCTCGCGATGCTCGGCGGGACGGGCCGCGGCGCGGCCCCCGCGGGGGACCGGCTGCCCGCCGACGCCGTCGAGGACCTGGTGGGCGACCGGTACGCGGACGTCGTCCGCGTCCACGCGGACCGGGTCAGGCTGCAGCGCGAGTTCCCCGCCGAGGACCTGTTCGGCGCGGCGCGTCGCCTCGACGCGATCGGCATCGGGCTCAACCTGCTCGTACAGGGCTTCTCCGGGCGGCGGCTGATCAGGCTCGCCGAGGCGGGCTGCCGGGTGCGGCTGCTGTTCCTCAACCCGGCCAGCAGCGCCGTCAAGCGGCGCGAGCGCGAGCTTGGCCTGCGCAAGGGCGAGCTGAGCCGTTCGGTCGAGACGAACATCCTGCACATGCGACGCGTCAGGTCGAAGCTGCGCGACCCCGGCGCCTTCGAGATCCACGTCTTCGACGAGACCCCGCGGTTCACCGCGTACCTGGTCGACGGCGACGGCCCCGGGGGGCTCGCCGTCGTCCAGTCGTACCTGCGCACGGCCCGTGGCATGGAGACGCCGGTGCTGGTGCTGCGCGGCGGCGGGCGGGAGGTCGTGCGCCCGGGCCGCGACGCGGAGTACGGCCTGTTCGAGGTGTACCGCGAGGAGTTCGAGACGGTATGGGCTGACTCCCGCCCGGTGTCCTGAACGGCCGCGCGTCCTCGGCGGCCGACTGCCCTGAGCGGCCGACTGCCCTGAGCGGCCGCCTGTCCTGAGCGGCCGCCGGGGAGGATGTCAGTGCCGCGTGCGAGGGTGTGAGTGGGCGGGGATCGTACGGCGGCCCCGCGTGATCGACGCGAACCGACGACGTGCCGTGGCGGCACGGTGAGGGGGAGTCAGCATGACGTGGCACGGGGGAACGCTGGCCGGGTTCGACCTGGAGACGACGGGCACGGAGCCGCTGGAGGCACGGATCGTGACGGCGGCCGTGGTGGAGGTCGCGGACGGCGAGGTGGTGGACGGGCGCACCTGGCTCGCCGACCCGGGCGTGCTGATCCCGGCTCAGGCGTCGGCGGTGCACGGCATCTCCAGCGCGCGGGCCGCGGCCGAGGGGAGGCCGGCGCCCGAGGTGGCCGCCGAGGTGGCGGCGGCTTTGCGGGGGTACTGGGCGCGGGGCGTCCCGGTGGTGGCGTACAACGCGCCGTTCGACCTGACGCTGCTGAGCGCGGAGCTCGGGCGGCACGGCCTGCCGCCGCTCGGCCCCATCGGCCCGGTGATCGACCCGTACACGATCGACCGCGCCGTCGACCGATACCGCCGCGGCAAACGCACGCTGGAGGCCGTCTGCGGCGAGTACGGGGTGGTGCTCGACGGCGCGCACCAGGCCGCGGCCGACGCGCTGGCCGCGGTCCGTGTGGCGACGGCGATAGCCGCGCGGCACGCGCAGGTGTCCGCCCTGTCGGCCGAGGAGCTGCACGGGCGTCAGGTCGCCTGGTACGCGGAGTGGGCCGAGGACTTCGAGGGCTTCCTGCGACGCAAGGGCAACGCGGACGCGGTCATCGACCGCGACTGGCCGCTGCGCGCGCTCCACGCGATGCCGCCGCACGGCGAGGGAGCACCGCACTGACGGCCGCGCACCGAGGGCCGCGCCGCGGCCGCGTGTCCCGGCCCGGGCGGCCTCCGCGGCC
>NZ_JAGIQL010000143.1 GCF_017813245.1 Streptomyces montanisoli | reverse complement strand
GGCCGCGCGCGTGCGCGGCGCCTCTGGACCCGCGGTCCCGCCTCGCGCGTGCGGCGGGGATCCCGGCCGCGCGGCTCTGGGCCGCGGCCGCGGCGCACACACGCGCCGGGTGGGTCAGGCTGTGTCGAGGCCTGAGGCCCTCAGGAGGTAGGCCGTCATGGGGTCGTAGTGGCGCGGGCTCGTCACGTGGTCGTCCAGGGGGATCGTGACCAGCATCGTGGACTCGGCCTCGCCGATGAACAGGGCCGGGTCGTTGCAGTCCGCGTAGCCCATCGAGTCGAGGCCTCGCTGCCCCGCGTACCCCGCCCAGCCGTGGTCGGCGACGACCAGGTCGGGCAGCGGCCTGCCCTCGCGCTCCAGGGCGTCGAGGATCGCCCGCATCGGCTCGGGCGAGTGGGTGTGCCACAGCGTCGCGCCGCGCTCCAGCATCGAGACCCCGGCGAACTGGACGACCAGGCCCTCGTCGGCGATCAGGCCGTCGGGGATCCGCACGATCTCGCAGCCGGCCGCCCGCAGCCCGTCGGCCGTCGCGCGGTGCACGTCGAGGAGGCCGCCCGGGTGGCCCGTCGCGAACAGCACGCGCTCCTGCGCCGCCGCGGCCTTGCGCAGCCGCTCCGCCATCCGCTCCAGCGCGTCGATCGTCAGCTCGGGGTCGATGGTGTCCTGGCCCGACCTGAACCGCGGGTCGTCGACGACGCCGCAGCGCTCGGCCATCACCGCGAGCACGTCCTGCTCGTCCGTCCACCGGTCGCCGAGTTCGAGGCCCAGCCAGTAGTGGCGGTCGCCGTTGGCGAGTTTCCTGTAGTGGGAGAGGTTGTTGTCCCGCGGTGTGGCGACGTCCCCGGCGATCCGGGTCTTGATGAGGTGCTCGGCGAGCTCGGCGCGGCTGGGTATCGGCATGAGGCCATTGTGCCGTCACGCGCGCGGGCGGCGCCCGTCGTCCCGTCCCGTGGACACCGGCGGCGGTCAGCCTGCCGCGGGGCCGCTCCCGTCCGTGCCGTGCAGGCTCTCGACGTCGACCTGCACGTCGATCGTGTCCGGGCCGCCGCCCGGGACCTGCCCGGCGCCGGACGGCCACGCGCCCAGCGAGGCGAACGCGCCGTGCGCGAGCGTGCGCAGCAGTTCCGCCGTGCCCGAGCGGTCGGGCAGGCCGCCGCGGTGCGAGCCGAAGTGCGGCGTCGAGTTGAGCAGGCCGAAGACGGCGTGCACGGACGCGCGCGCCTCGGCCTCCGGCACGGCGGTGTGGAGCCGGCGCACGACGTCGACCCACAGCTCCACGTACTGCCGCTGGAGCTGGCGCACCATCCTGCGGTCCTTGTCCCGCAGCCGGTCGAGCTCACGGTCGTGCAGGGTGATCAGGGGGCGGTCGTCGAGCGCGAAGTCGATGTGGCCCTCCACGAGGGAGGCGAGCACGGCCGCAGGGCCGCCGTCCTCCGCGGCACGCGCACGCAGCCTGCCGCCTTCGAGCAGCCGCTCGCTGATGCCCACGAGCAGCTCGGCGAGCATCGCGTCCTTGCCCGCGAAGTGCCGGTAGAGGCCGGGGCCGCTTATCCCGACGGCCGCGCCTATCTCGTCGACCCCCACGCCGTGGAAGCCGCGCTCCGCGAAGAGGCGTGCCGCGTGCCGCAGGATCTGTTCCCTGCGCGTCGGTGCCGCCGTTCTGGTCGTCATCCGATTCATTGTAGACAGAGTTGTTAGCGGTCGTTAACCTGGAGGCCGGACGTTAACGCTCATTAACCATTCCGTCGATCGTCGGGGGGTCCCCGCACATGCGACAGGCACCGGTGCTCACGAGCACCGCCGACCCGTCTTCCGAGGCGTGGCGGGTCAACGAGGCGGCGCACGAGTCGCTCGCCGAGGATCTGCGCGGCCGCCTCGCCGCGGCCCGCAGGGGCGGCGGCGAGCGCGCCCGCGCCCGGCACACCGCGCGCGGGAAGCTGCTGCCGCGCGAGCGGGTGGACACCCTCCTCGACCCGGGCTCGCCCTTCCTGGAGGTCGCGCCGCTCGCGGCCGAGGGCATGTACGGCGGGGACGCGCCGGCGGCCGGCGTGATCGCCGGCGTCGGCCGGGTCTCCGGCCGGGAGGCGATGATCATCGCCAACGACGCGACGGTCAAGGGCGGCACGTACTACCCGATGACGGTCAAGAAGCACCTCAGGGCGCAGGAGATCGCCCTGGAGAACCGCCTCCCCTGCCTGTATCTGGTCGACTCGGGCGGCGCGTTCCTGCCGCTGCAGGACGAGGTCTTCCCCGACCGGGAGCACTTCGGCCGGATCTTCTACAACCAGGCCCGGATGTCGGGCGCGCGCATCCCGCAGATCGCGGCGGTGCTCGGCTCGTGCACGGCGGGCGGCGCGTACGTCCCCGCGATGAGCGACGAGGCGGTGATCGTGCGCGGTCAGGGGACGATCTTCCTCGGCGGCCCGCCGCTGGTGAAGGCGGCGACGGGCGAGGTCGTCACGGCGGAGGAGCTGGGCGGCGGCGAGGTCCACTCGCGGGTGTCCGGCGTCACGGACCACCTCGCGGAGGACGACGCGCACGCGCTGCGCATCGTGCGCACGATCGTCTCGACGCTGCCGGAGCGCGGCCCGCTGCCCTGGTCGGTCGAGCCGGTGGAGGAGCCGAAGGCCGACCCGCTCGGCCTGTACGGCGCGGTGCCGGTCGACTCCCGCACCCCGTACGACGTGCGGGAGGTCATCGCGCGCGTGGTGGACGGTTCGCGGTTCGCCGAGTTCAAGTCCGAGTTCGGCACGACGCTGGTGACGGGGTTCGCCAGGATCCACGGCCACCCGGTGGGGATCGTCGCGAACAACGGCATCCTCTTCTCCGAATCGGCCCAGAAGGGCGCCCACTTCATCGAGCTGTGCGATCAGCGCGGCATCCCGCTGCTGTTCCTGCAGAACATCAACGGGTTCATGGTCGGCAAGGACTACGAGGCGGGCGGCATCGCCAAGCACGGCGCGAAGATGGTCACGGCGGTAGCCTGCGCGCGCGTGCCGAAGCTGACGGTGGTGGTCGGCGGCTCGTACGGCGCGGGGAACTACTCGATGTGCGGCCGCGCCTACGGCCCGCGCTTCCTGTGGATGTGGCCCAACGCGAAGATCTCGGTGATGGGCGGCGAGCAGGCCGCCTCCGTGCTGGCGACGGTCAAGCGCGACCAGCTTGAGGGCCGCGGCGAGCAGTGGCCCGCGGAGGACGAGGAGTCCTTCAAGGCGCCGATTCGCGCCCAGTACGAGGAGCAGGGCAACGCGTACTACGCGACGGCGCGGCTGTGGGACGACGGCGTGATCGATCCGCTGGACACCCGTCAGGTGGTGGGCCTCGCGCTGACGGCCTGCGCGAACGCGCCGCTCGGCGAGCCGGGCTACGGCGTCTTCAGGATGTGAGGGACGATGACCATGTTCGACAGTGTGCTGATCGCCAACAGGGGCGAGATCGCGGTGCGCGTGATCCGTACGCTGCGGGCGATGGGGCTGCGCTCGATCGCGGTCTTCAGCGACGCGGACGCGGACGCGCGCCATGTGCGTGAGGCCGACACGGCGGTCAGGATCGGGCCCGCGGCGGCGGCCGAGAGCTACCTGTCCATCGAGCGCCTGCTGGACGCGGCGCGGCGCACGGGCGCGCAGGCGGTGCACCCGGGATACGGCTTCCTCGCGGAGAACGCGCGCTTCGCCGCCGCGTGCGAGGAGGCCGGGCTCGTCTTCATCGGCCCGCCCGCGTCCGCGATCGACCTGATGGGCGACAAGATCCGGGCGAAGGAGACGGTGTCCGCGGCCGGCGTGCCGGTGGTCCCCGGTTCTTCCGGCAGCGGCCTTTGCGACGCGGAGCTGGCCGATGCGGCGCGCGGGATCGGCATGCCGGTCCTGCTCAAGCCGTCGGCGGGCGGCGGCGGCAAGGGCATGCGCCTCGTGCGCGACGAGGCGGCGCTCGCGGACGAGATCGCGGCCGCCCGGCGCGAGGCGCGGGCGTCCTTCGGGGACGACACGCTGCTGGTGGAGCGGTGGGTCGACCGGCCGCGCCACATCGAGATCCAGGTGATGGCCGACGCCCACGGCTCGGTGGTCCATCTGGGCGAGCGGGAGTGCTCGTTGCAGCGGCGCCACCAGAAGGTGGTCGAGGAGGCCCCCTCGGTCCTGCTGGACGAGCGCACGCGCGCGGCGATGGGCGAGGCGGCGGCCGCGGCGGCACGCTCCTGCGGGTATGTGGGCGCGGGCACCATCGAGTTCATCGTGCCGGGCGCCGACCCCTCCTCGTACTACTTCATGGAGATGAACACCCGCCTCCAGGTGGAGCACCCGGTGACGGAGCTGGTCACGGGCGTCGACCTGGTGGAGCTCCAGCTGCGGGTCGCGGCGGGCGAGCCGCTGCCGTTCGCGCAGGAGGACGTGCGGCTCACGGGCCACGCGGTGGAGGCCAGGCTGTGCGCGGAGGACGCGGCGCGCGGCTTCCTGCCCACGGGCGGCGCGGTACTGGCGCTGCACGAGGCCGCGGGCGACGGTGTGCGCACGGACTCGGGGCTCTCGGTGGGCTCCGAGGTGGGCAGCGCCTACGACCCGATGCTGGCCAAGGTCATCGCGTACGGCCCCGACCGGGCGACGGCGCTGCGCAGGCTGCGCGGCGCGCTGGCCGACACGGTGACGCTCGGCGTGACGACCAACGCGGGGTTCCTGCGCAGGCTTCTGGCGCACCCGAGGGTCGTGTCGGGCGATCTGGACACCGGCCTCGTCGAGCAGGACGCGGGCAGTCTGCTGCCCGACGGCGTGCCGCCGGAGGTGTACGCGGCGGCCGCGCTGCTGCGTGCGGCCCGGGGTGCCTCGTACGGGCAGAACACGCAGGCGGCGCAGGCGGGCTGGCGCGACCCGTTCTCGGCGACGGACGGGTGGCGGCTCGGCGGGACGCCGGCCTGGGTGCCGTACCACTTCCGCCTGCCGGGCGAGGAGCCGGTCACCGTGCGGCTGCGTGGCGGCGAGGTGCGGGTGGGCGACGAACCGCCCGTCGCGGCCCGGCTCGTCGAGGCGGCGGACGACGGCCGCGGCCTGAGCCGCGCGGACGTCGAGTACGACGGCGCGATGCACAGGTTCGCGGTCGCCGAGTCGGACGACGGCCTCTGGCTCGGCCGGGACGGCGACAGCTGGGAGCCGCGCGACCACGACCCGGTGGAGGCCGGCCGGGCGGGTGCCGCCGCGGGCGGCGACTCGCTCACGGCCCCGATGCCCGGCACGGTCACGGTCGTCAAGGTCGCGAGCGGTGACGACGTCACGGCGGGGCAGAGCCTCCTCGTGGTGGAGGCCATGAAGATGGAACACGTCATCTCCGCACCGCACGCGGGCACCGTCACGCAGCTCGACGTACGTCCGGGCTCGACCGTCGCGATGGACCAGGTCCTGGCCGTCGTCACACCGCGGGAGGAATCATGACCGGCACGACAGGCCTGCCGATGGCCGTGCCCGCGCCGGGCCTCCCGGCGCGTGTGCGGATCCACGAGGTGGGCGCGCGCGACGGGCTGCAGAACGAGTCAGCCGTCGTCCCCACCGAGGTGAAGGCGGAGTTCATCCACCGCCTCGCGGCCGCGGGCCTCACGACGATCGAGGCGACGAGCTTCGTCCACCCGAAGTGGGTTCCCCAACTGGCCGACGCCGAGCAGCTCTTCCCGCGATTGTCCGACATCGCGGGCGTCGACCTGCCGGTCCTCGTGCCCAACGCGCGCGGCCTCGCGCGCGCCACGGAGCTGGGCGTGGGCCGGGTCGCCGTGTTCGGCAGCGCGACCGAGTCCTTCGCGAAGGCCAACCTCAACCGCACGGTCGACGAGTCGCTGGCGATGTTCGACCCGGTCGTCGCCCAGGCCCGCGAGCACGGGATGCATGTGCGCGGCTACCTGTCGATGTGCTTCGGCGACCCCTGGGAGGGGCCGGTTCCGGTCGCCCAGGTCGTCCGGGTCGCGAAGGCGCTGATGGACCTCGGCTGCGACGAGCTGAGCCTCGGCGACACCATCGGCGTCGCAACGCCAGGCCATGTGACCGCCCTGCTGGCCGCGCTGGGCGAGGCCGGGGTGGCCACGGAGGCGATCGGCGTGCACTTCCACGACACGTACGGCCAGGCGCTCGCCAACACCTACGCGGCCCTGCAGTGCGGCGTGTCCACGGTCGACGCGTCGGCGGGCGGCCTCGGCGGCTGCCCGTTCGCCAAGAGCGCCACAGGAAACCTGGCGACGGAGGACCTCGTCTGGATGCTGCGCGGCCTCGGCATCGAGACGGGCGTCGACCTCGACCGGCTCGTCGTCACGAGCAACTGGATGGCCGACCGCCTCGGCCGCCCGAGTCCCTCCCGTACCGTACGGGCCCTGACCCACAAGGGGTGAGCCACACGATGTCCAAGGACCACACGCTCTCCGATGAGCACGAGGAACTCCGGCGCACCGTCGAGGAGTTCGCCCACGACGTGGTCGCCCCGAAGATCGGCGACTTCTACGAACGGCACGAGTTCCCCTACGAGATCGTGCGCGAGATGGGCCGCATGGGCCTGTTCGGGCTGCCGTTCCCCGAGGAGTACGGCGGGATGGGCGGCGACTACCTGGCGCTGTGCCTCGCCCTCGAAGAGCTCGCCCGGGTCGACTCGTCCGTCGCGATCACGCTGGAGGCGGGGATCTCGCTGGGCGCGATGCCCGTCTTCCGCTTCGGCACGGAGGAGCAGAAGCGCGCATGGCTGCCGAAGCTGTGTGCGGGCGAGATGCTGGGCGCCTTCGGCCTGACCGAGCCCGGCGCGGGCTCCGACGCGGGCGGCACGCGCACGACGGCGGTGCGCGAGGGCGACGAGTGGGTGATCAACGGCACGAAGTGCTTCATCACCAACTCGGGCACGGACATCACCGGGCTCGTGACGGTCACGGCGGTGACGGGCCGCACGGACGACGGCAGGCCGCAGATCTCGTCGATCATCGTCCCGTCCGGCACGCCGGGGTTCACGGTGGCGCCGGCGTACTCGAAGGTCGGCTGGAACGCGTCGGACACACGCGAGCTGTCGTTCGCCGACGTGCGCGTACCGGCGGCGAACCTGCTGGGCGAGGAGGGCCGCGGGTACGCCCAGTTCCTGCGGATCCTGGACGAGGGCAGGATCGCGATCGCCGCGCTCTCCACGGGTCTCGCGCAGGGCTGCGTGGACGAGTCGGTGAAGTACGCGAAGGAGCGGCGGGCGTTCGGCCGGCCGATCGGCGACAACCAGGCACTCCAGTTCAAGATCGCCGACATGGAGATGCGCGCGTACATGGCGCGCGTCGGCTGGCGTGACGCGGCGTTCCGGCTGCTGCGTGGCGAGCGCTTCAAGAAGGAGGCGGCGATGGCGAAGCTCTACTCGTCCACGATCGCCGTCGACAACGCGCGCGAGGCGACGCAGGTCCACGGCGGGTACGGCTTCATGAACGAGTACCCGGTGGCCAGGATGTGGCGGGACTCGAAGATCCTGGAGATCGGCGAGGGCACGAGCGAGGTCCAGCGGATGCTGATCGCCCGCGAACTGGGACTGACGGGCTGACGGGCTGACGGGCTGACGGGCTGACGGGCTGAGGCGAGACCTTCCCGCGCGGCGGGGCCGCGGTGAGCTTCCTCACCGCGGTCCGCGATGTGACCCCTCCACCCGCTGGGCAGATGAGGTTAGGCTAACCTACTTTGAACTGCTCATCGCCGGTTCGGCACGGCCCGGTCGGCGCGACGAAAGCGGGACTGCGCCATGCCCGAGATCCGTACCGCCCATCCCGTCGGCCGCCGCGGCCTGCTCGCCGCGGGCGGCGCGCTAGGCCTCGGCGCGGCGCTCGCCGCGTGCGGCGGCGGCAGCGGCAGCGGCGCGAAGAGCGACGCCTCAGGCGGCGCCGCCTCGGGCAAGACGGGACCCTGGTCGTTCAAGGACGACCGGGGCGTCGTCGCGAAGGCCGACTCGACCCCGCGCAACATCGTGGCCTTCGTCGGCACGGCCGCCGCGCTCCACGACTACGGTATCGAGGTCAAGGGCGTCTTCGGCCCGACGAAGAAGAAGAACGGGTCACCCGACGTGCAGGCGGGCGACCTCGACATCAGCAAGGTCACGATCATCGGCAACGTCTACGGCGAGTTCAACGTCGAGAAGTACGCCGCGCTCAACCCCGACCTGCTGGCGACGGAGCAGTGGCAGAAGGGCTCGCTCTGGTACGTGCCGGACAAGTCCAAGTCCCAGATCGCCAAGCTCGCCCCCGTCGTCGCGCTGGAAGCGTCCCAGACCACCATCCCCAAGGCGATCCAGCGCCACGAGGACCTCGCCGGGTCGCTCGGCGCCGACCTGAAGTCCAAGAAGGTCACGGACGCGAAGGCGCGCTTCCAGAAGGCGGCCGCGAGGCTGCGGGCCGCGGCGAAGGCGCGCCCCGAGATCACGGTGCTGATCGGCTCCGCGAGCCAGGACCTCTTCTACGTGTCGCTCGCGAAGATGTCGGCGGACACCGCCTACTTCCAGCAGCTCGGCGTCAAGTTCGTGACGCCGAAGGTCGACTCCCAGGGCTACTTCGAGGACCTGAGCTGGGAGAACGTCGGCAAGTACCGTGCGGACATCATCATGATGGACAACCGCTCCTCGGCCCTCCAGCCGTCCGCGCTCACCTCCAAGCCGACGTGGCAGCAGCTGCCCGCGGTCAAGGCGGGCCAGGTCATACCGCGCGTCACGGAGCCCATCTACTCGTACGACAAATGCGCGCCGATCCTCGATGACCTGGCGCAGGCCATCGAGAAGGCGAAGAAGGTCCACTGACGCGTTTGCGGCGTCCGCCGCGACCACTCCCCGTCCGTCGGCCCCGCGTGGCGCCCCAAGCTTGCAGGCCCGCTGCCGCACCGCCGTGCGGCGGCGGGCCGCCGTGCTGTCGGGCCCCTGCCCGCACCCGCACACCGCGCTAGCCGCGCGACAAGCACACATGGCCGGCGCGCGTCTCGCGCCACGAGCGGACGACGCGACCTTGCGGCACCCTGGGCCGGTCCAGGAAGTTAGGTTAGGCTAACCTCGCCTCAGCGTCCCGGCGGTTCGTCCGCCGCGGCCGCGCCTCTCTTCCGTACCCCCACTCGCCCGGAAGGACCCCTTTATGCGTTCTCACCTGCTCAACGACACCACGGCGGAGCGCTATCGGCGCTCCGTCGCCGACGGGGTCGGGCGGGTGGCCGCGCGCCTCGCGTCGGTGCGGGCGCCGTTCTCCGGCATCACCCCCGACGCCCTCGGCCCCGAGGTGGACGCCGTCGACCTCGACCGCCCACTCGGCGACAGCGCCGCCGCACTCGACGAGCTGGAGCGCGTCTACCTGCGCGACGCCGTCTACTTCCACCACCCCCGCTACCTCGCCCACCTCAACTGCCCCGTCGTCATCCCGGCCGTCGTCGGCGAGGCCGTGCTATCCGCCGTCAACTCCTCGCTTGACACCTGGGACCAGAGCGCGGGCGGCACCCTCATCGAGCGGCGGCTCATCGACTGGACCGCCGGCCGCATCGGCCTCGGACCCGGCGCCGACGGTGTGTTCACGAGCGGGGGCACGCAGTCCAACCTGCACGCACTGCTGCTCGCACGCGAAGAGGCCAAGGACGAGCCGGGCAGCGGCCGGCTCCGCGTCTTCGCCTCCGACTGCGCGCACTTCTCCGTGCAGAAGGCGGCCACCCTGCTCGGCCTGACGGCGGACGCCGTCGTGCCCGTGCCGTGCGACCGCGACCGCCGGTTGCGCCCCGCCGCGCTCGCCGCCGCCATCGAGGGGTGCATCGCCGATGGCGCCACCCCCATGGCCGTCGTGGCGACCGCGGGCACCACCGACTTCGGGTCGATCGACCCGCTGGGCGAGATCGCCGACGTCTGCGCCATGTACGGAACCTGGCTGCACGTGGACGCCGCGTACGGCTGCGGGCTCCTCGTCTCCCCCACCCGCAGGGGCCACCTCGACGGCATCGAGCGCGCCGACTCCGTCACCGTCGACTACCACAAGTCCTTCTTCCAGCCGGTGAGTTCGTCCGCCGTCCTAGTGCGGGACCGGGTGACCCTGCGGCACGCGACCTACCACGCCGACTACCTCAACCCGCGCCGCGCCCTCGCCGAGCGCATCCCCAACCAGGTGGACAAGTCGCTCCAGACGACCCGCCGCTTCGACGCACTCAAACTGTGGATGACACTGCGCGTGATGGGCGCCGACGGTGTGGGGCAGCTCTTCGACGAGGTGTGCGACCTGGCCGCCGAGGGGTGGCGGCTGCTCGCCGCCGACCCGCGCTACGACGTGGTGGTACGGCCCCGGCTGTCCACGCTGGTCTTCCGCTACGTGCCGCACCGCACCACCTCGCCCGCCGTGATCGACCGGGTCAACCTCCATGCGCGCAAAGCCCTGTTCGCCTCCGGCGAGGCGGTCGTCGCGGGCACGGTGGTGGACGGCAGGCAGTACCTGAAGTTCACGCTCCTCAACCCCGAGACGACCGCCCAGGACATCGCCGCCGTGCTCGACCTGATCGCGGAGCACGCGGAGGCGCACGTCGCGACCGAGAACGGAGAGCACCTTGCCCACGCCTCCTGAGACCCCGGACGACTCCCCTGTCCACGACAACGCCGTCCACGACTTCGTCGGCATCGGGCTCGGCCCGTTCAACCTGGGTCTCGCCTGCCTCACCGAGCCGATCGCGGAGCTCGACGGCGTCTTCCTCGAAGCCAAGCCCGACTTCGAGTGGCACTCGGGGATGTTCCTCGAAGGCGCACACCTCCAGACGCCGTTCCTGTCCGACCTCGTCACACTCGCCGACCCCACGTCCCCGTACTCCTTCCTCAACTACCTCAAGGAATCGGGGCGGTTGTACTCGTTCTACATCCGCGAGAACTTCTATCCGCTGCGCACCGAGTACAACGACTACTGCCGCTGGGCGGCGGCCCGGCTGCGGTCCGTGCGCTTCGGCCGGACGGTGACAAAGGTGACGTACGACGACGCCGACGGCCTGTACACGGTGCGCACCGCGACCGGCGAGGCCTACCGGGCGCGCCGCCTCGTCCTCGGCACCGGCACCCCGCCGTACGTGCCGGAGTGCTGCGCCGGGCTCGGGGGCGACTTCATCCACAACACCCGCTATCTGCAGGCGAAGAAGGACCTCCAGGCCAAGGAGTCCATCACCCTCGTCGGCAGCGGTCAGAGCGCCGCGGAGATCTACCGCGACCTGCTGTCGGAGATCGACACCCACCGCTACCGGCTCGACTGGGTCACCAGGTCCCCGCGGTTCTTCGCGCTCGAATACACCAAGCTGACGCTGGAGATGACGTCGCCCGAGTACGTCGACTACTTCCACGCGCTGCCCGAGGACACCCGCTACCGCCTGGAGGGCGAGCAGAAGGGGTTGTTCAAGGGCATCGACGCCGAACTCGTCAACGAGATCTTCGACCTGCTCTACCAGAAGAGCCTGCACGGGCCCGTCCCCACCCGCCTGATGACCAACACGGCTCTGGTCAGCGCCCGTCACGACGCCGGGTCCCGCGCGGGCGGCTCGTACACGCTGGGGCTGCGCCAGGAGGAGCAGGGCCGCGACTTCTCGCTGGACACCGAGGGCCTGATCCTCGCCACCGGATACCGGTACACCGCGCCCGGCTTCCTCGCCCCCGTCGCCGACCGCATCAGACTCGACGGCCACGGCCGCTTCGACGTGGCGCGCAACTACTCCATCGACACCACGGGCCGTGGCATCTTCCTCCAGAACGGCGGTGTGCACACGCACAGCATCACGTCGCCCGACCTGGGCATGGGCCCCTACCGCAACGCGTACATCATCGGCGAGCTGCTCGGCCGCGCCCACTACCCGGTCGAGAAGGCCATCGCGTTCCAGCAGTTCGCCGCCCCGGAAGGCACCGCCGCATGACCGACATCCGCTTCACCCGCACCGACGCACGCCTCGGCACGTTCGCCGTGCGCGACGTCGACCCGCTCGCCGACGCGGTGACCCTGCACCGCTGGGTCACCCACCCCAAGGCGCCGTTCTGGCTGATGCAGGGCGCCTCGCTCACCGACGTCGAGCGCGAGTACATGTCGATCGCCGCGTCCGCACACCACGACGCGTACGTCGGGCTGCACGAGGGCGTTCCCTCGTTCCTCGTCGAACGGTACGACCCGGCGCACGTCGAGCTGAAGGGCCTGTACCCGGCGAAGGACGGGGACATCGGCATGCACTTCCTCGTCGACCCGGCGCCCGCCGACGGCCCACTGCACGGCTTCACCAGGGCCGTGCTCACCACCGTGATGGCCTTCCTCTTCGCCGACGAGCGGATACGGCGCGTGGTGGTCGAGCCTGACGTGCGCAACACCGCCGTGCACGCGCTGAACGAGGCGGTGGGTTTCGAGGTGGTCGAGAAGATCGCCAAGCCGGAGAAGGAGGCCCTGCTGAGCGTCTGCACCCGCGCAAGTTTCCAGGCCGCCGCGGCAGCCACCCAGGGAGGCGCCCGATGAACAGCCCCGTTTCCCCCTACCCCGGACGTACGGCCGAGGCCGTCGCCCACCTCACTCCCGCGCTCTGGGCCGACGCCACGCGCGCGCTCGTACGCAAGGCACTGGCCGAGTTCGCGCACGAGCGGCTCCTGACGCCCGAGCCGCTCGGCGGGGACTCGTATCGCGTGCTCAGCGACGACGGCGCGACCGCCTACCACTTCCGTGCGCGGCGGTTCGCGCTCGACCACTGGCAGGTCGATGCCGACTCGGTCACCCGTCACCGCGGCGGCGACGAAATACCCCTGGACGCACTGGAGTTCATGATCGAACTGCGCGCGTCCCTCGGCCTCGGCGACGCCGTGCTGCCGGTGTACCTGGAGGAGATCTCCGCGACGCTGGCGGGCACCGCGTTCAAACTCACGAAGAAGCCCGCCACCGCCGCCGAGTTGGCCGCCGCCGGCTTCCAGGACATCGAGACCGGCATGACGGAGGGGCACCCCTGCTTCGTCGCCAACAACGGCCGGCTCGGCTTCGGCGTGCACGAGTACCGCGCCTTCGCACCCGAGGCGGCCGCCGGGACACGGCTCGTCTGGCTCGCGGCACACCGCGACCACGCCACCTTCACGGCAGGGGCGGGAATCGACCACGAGCGCCTGATGCGCGACGAGTTGGGCGACGAGCAGTACGGACGGTTCCAGTCCTCCCTCACCGAGGCGGGGCTCGACCCGGCGGAGTACCTGCTGCTGCCCGTGCACCCGTGGCAGTGGTGGAACAAGCTGTCGGTCACGTTCGCCGCCGAGATCGCGGGGCGGCGCCTGGTGTTCCTCGGCGAGAGCGACGACACGTACCTGGCCCAGCAGTCGATCCGCACCCTCTTCAACACGAGCCATCCGGAGAAGCACTACGTCAAGACCGCGCTGTCCGTACTCAACATGGGGTTCATGCGCGGCCTCTCCGCCGCCTACATGGAGGCCACGCCCGCCATCAACGACTGGCTCGCCGGGCTGATCGAGAGCGACGGCGTGCTGCGCGCCGCACGGTTCTCCATCATCAGGGAGCGCGCGGCGATCGGCTACCACCACCGGGCGTACGAGGCGGCCACGGAGAAGGGCTCCCCGTACCGCAAGATGCTGGCCGCGCTGTGGCGGGAGAGCCCGGTGCCCTCCCTCACCGGCCGCGAGCGCCTCGCGACCATGGCATCCCTGCTGCACACGGACCGCGCCGGGGGATCGCCGGCCGCCGCGCTGATCGCGGAGTCGGGCCTCGCGCCCACCGAGTGGCTGCGCCGCTACCTCGACGCGTACCTGGTGCCGGTGGTGCACTGCTTCTACGCGTACGGCCTGGTCTTCATGCCGCACGGCGAGAACGTCATCCTCGTCATCGAGGACGGCGTGGTGCGGCGCGTGGTATTCAAGGACATCGCGGAGGAGATAGCGGTGATGGAGCAGGACACGCCGCTGCCGCCCGAGGTCGAGCGCATCAGGGCGGACGTGCCCGAGGACATGCGGCTGCTCTCGGTGTTCACGGACGTGCTCGACTGCTTCCTGCGCTTCCTCTCCCCCGCGCTGGTCGGCGAGGGGGTACTGGAGGAGGACGAGTTCTGGCGCACGGTCGCCGAGTGCGTCCGCGCCTACCAGGCGTCCACCCCCGGGCTCGCGCCGAGGTTCGCGCGGTACTCCCTGTTCGATGACGAGTTCGCGCTGTCCTGCCTCAACCGCCTGCAGCTGCGGGACAACGAACAGATGGTGGACCTCCAGGACCCGGCCGGCGCCCTCCAGCTCGTCGGCACCCTCCGCAACCCGCTGTCCGCGTTCTGAGCCGGCGGTCCGTCGTGAATCCTGCCCGATTCCGGGCAGGAATGTTGCGTAACCCTCCGGATATCTGCAATATCAACGAGTGCTCGATCGCCACGCGTCCCACGAGGACCTCATCGGCCACCTGGTGGCCTCCACCGCGCTGCGGCGCGGCGAGGCCGCCCGGGTGGTGCTCGACGTGCTGGCGTACTTCGACGAGACGACCGAGGAGTTCGTCCGCCGCCGCCACAGGGAACTCCAGGCGGGCGGCGAGACCAACCCGGTGATCTTCGAGCGGATCGCGGCCGAGCTGCCGCACCGCGCCGTGGCGCCGCCGGAACTCTCGCTGAGACAGCTGCGCCGCATCGTCTACGGATGACGGCCGGCGCCGGCGGGAGGCGGCCGCGTCACCCGTACGGCGGGCACACAGGAAACCAGGAGGGGCAGAGCCTGACATGTGCGGAATCGTTGGATACATCGGCAAGCGTGACGTAGCTCCGCTGCTGCTCGAAGGGTTGCAGCGGCTCGAGTACCGCGGGTACGACTCGGCGGGGATCGTGATCACCGGGAAGCCGGTGGCCGGCAAGGCCGCCGCGCTGAAGATGGTCAAGGCCAAGGGCCGGGTGCGCGACCTGGAGGCCAAGGTGCCCAAGCGCTTCGCCGGCACCACCGGCATCGCGCACACCCGCTGGGCCACGCACGGCTCGCCGAGCGACGCCAACGCGCACCCGCACATGGACGCGGACAACCGGGTCGCGGTCGTCCACAACGGCATCGTCGACAACGCCGCCGAGCTGCGGGTGAAGCTGGAGGCCGACGGCGTCGACTTCCTGTCCGAGACGGACACGGAGGTGCTGACGCACCTGGTGGCGCGGTCCCAGGCGCCCACCCTGGAGGAGAAGGTGCGCCAGGCGCTCCAGCTCGTCGAGGGCACGTACGGCATCGCGGTCATGCACGCGGACTTCCCCGACCGGATCGTGGTGGCGCGCAACGGCTCGCCCGTCGTGCTCGGCATCGGCGAGAAGGAGATGTTCGTCGCGTCCGACGTGGCGGCGCTCGTCTCCCACACCCGGCAGGTCGTGACGCTCGGCGACGGCGAGATGGCGACGATCAAGGCCGACGACTTCCGCACCTACACCACGGAGGGCTCGCTCACCTCGGCGACGCCGACGCTCGTGGAGTGGGAGGCCGAGTCGTACGACATGGGCGGCCACGACACGTACATGCACAAGGAGATCTCCGAGCAGGCCGAGGCGGTCGACCGGGTGCTGCGCGGGCGGATCGACGACCGGTTCTCGACGGTGCACCTGGGCGGCCTCAACCTCGACGCGCGCGAGGCGCGCGGGGTGCGGCGCATCAAGATCCTCGGCTGCGGCACGTCGTACCACGCGGGCATGATCGGCGCGCAGATGATCGAGGAGATCGCGCGCATCCCGGCCGACGCCGAGCCCGCGTCCGAGTTCCGCTACCGCGACCCGGTGGTCGACCCGGACACGCTGTACGTGGCGGTCTCGCAGTCCGGCGAGACGTACGACGTGCTGGCGGCGGTGCAGGAGCTGAAGCGCAAGGGCGCGCGCGTGCTGGGCGTCGTCAACGTGGTGGGCTCGGCCATCGCCCGGGAGACGGACGGCGGCCTCTACGTGCACGCGGGCCCCGAGGTGTGCGTGGTCTCCACCAAGTGCTTCACGAACACGGTGGTCGCGTTCGCGCTGCTCGCGCTGCACCTGGGGCGGATCAGGGACCTCTCGGTCGCGGACGGCAAGCGGATCATCGAGGGGCTGCGGCGGCTGCCCTCGCAGATCGACGAGATCCTCCGCGACGAGGAGCGCATCGCCGAGCTGGCGGCGTCGTACGCGCAGGCGAAGTCGATGATGTTCATCGGGCGCGTGCGGGGCTATCCGGTGGCGCGCGAGGCGTCGCTGAAGCTCAAGGAGGTCTCGTACATCCACGCCGAGGCCTACCCGGCCTCCGAGCTCAAGCACGGGCCCCTCGCGCTGATCGAGCCGGCGATGCCGACGGTGGCGATCGTGCCGGACGACGACCTGCTGGAGAAGAACCGCGCGGCGATGGAGGAGATCAAGGCGCGCGCGGGCCGGATCCTGGCGGTCGGGCACCGGGAGCACCCCAAGGCGGACCACTCGATCGTGGTGCCGAAGAACGAGACCGAACTCGACCCGATCCTGCTGGGCATCCCGCTGCAGCTGCTCGCCTACCACACGGCGCTCTCGCTGGGCCGTGACATCGACAAGCCGCGGAACCTGGCGAAGTCCGTCACCGTCGAGTAGCCGAGCGCGCCGCCTGCCCGCGGCAGGGCGGGGGCGCGGCGGCCGGTGGTGCCACCCGTTGGCACCGGGCGCCGCGCCCCCCGGAGGGGCCGGTGCTTGCCCTGGACACCGGCCCCTGGCACTCGGCCGGGCGGGCCGCCGGTTCGGCCGGC
>NZ_JAGIQL010000142.1 GCF_017813245.1 Streptomyces montanisoli | reverse complement strand
CCCCCCCCCCCCCCCCCCCCCCCCCCCCCCCCCCCCCCCCCCCCCCCCCCCCCCCCCCCCCCCCCCCCCCCCCCCCCCCCCCCCCCCCCCCCCCCCCCCCCCCCCTCTCCCCCCCCCCCCCCCGCCCCCCCCGCCCCCCCCCCCCCCGCCCCCCGGCCGCCCCCCCTCCCGCCCCGGGGCGCCCGCGCGACCCCCCCCTTCCGCGCCCCCCCTCGGCGCCACTCCCCGCAGCCGCTCCGGCGGGCCCGGGCGTGCGTAGTACCAGCCCTGCGCGGTGTCGCAGCCGAGCCGGCGCAGGTGGTCGGCCTGGGCGCCGGTCTCCACGCCCTCCACGGTGACCGTCAGGTCCAGGCTGTGCGCGAGGGAGACGATGCCCTCGACGATCTTCAGGTCCACCGGGTCCGCGGGGTGCTGCTGCATGCCCTGGGTGAAGGAACGATCCAGCTTCAGCACGCCGACGGGCAGCCTGCGCAGATTGGCGAGGTTGGAGTAGCCGGTGCCGAAGTCGTCGAGCGCGATGTGCACGCCCATCTCGGCGAGCTGGCGCAGCGGCTTGAGCAGGTCCTCGTCCGCGCCGATCAGCGCCGACTCGGTCACCTCCAGGCAGAGGGCGCCCGGCGGCAGCCCGACACGGTCCAGCACGTCGACGGTGTCGGCCACGAGCCCCGGGTGGTGCAGCTGGGCGGGCGACAGGTTCACGTTGACGCGCAGCGGGCGGTCGCGCTCGCCCGGCGGCCGGTCGTCGAGCCACCGTTTCGCCTGGCGCGCGGACTGCTCGAGCACCCAGCGCCCGAGCGGCACGATCAGCCCCGTGCGCTCGGCCAGCGCGATGAACCGGTCGGGCCCGAGTATCCCGTGCTGCGGGTGCGCCCAGCGCACGAGCGCCTCGGCGCCGTGCACGGAGGCGTCGCCGAGGTGGACCAGCGGCTGGTACTCGACGAAGAACTCGCCCCGTTCGAGCGCCGCGGGCAGCGCCGTCGTCAGGCCGTGCCGGGTGATGGCCCGCGCGTCCGACTCGGGGTCGGCCGTCTCGTAGCGGTTGCCGCCCGCGGCCTTCGCCCGGTACATGGTGATGTCGGCGCTGCGCAGCACCTCGGCCGCGGTGTGTTCCGCGGCGACGCCGTCCACGATGCCGATGCTGCCCCGCACGGTGAACTCCCGGCCGTCGAGTCGGATCGGGGACGCGAGCGCGTTGAGCATGCGGGTCGCCAGCTCCAGGGCTTCCTCACCGGTCTCCTGCCCCTCGGTCAGGGCGGCACCCGCCGTCAGGGCGGCACCCGTCGTCAGTGCGACGAACTCGTCGCCGCCGAGCCGTGCCACCATCTCGCCGGGCCCGGTGGCGCAGCTCTGCAGCCGGTCGGCCACCTCGACGAGCAGCCGGTCCCCGGCCGAGTGGCCGAGGCTGTCGTTGATGGCCTTGAATCCGTCCAGGTCCAGGTAGCACAGGCCGAAGCGGGCGCCGTCGCCCGCCGCGAGCGTCTTGTCCAGGCGCTCGAAGAAGAGGGTCCTGTTGGGCAGCCCGGTGAGCGCGTCGTGCGTCGCCTCGTACCGCAGCCGCAGGTTGAGCAGGCGGCGTTCCGTGGTGTCCTCGATCAGCACCAACTGGTACTGCGGCGCGCCCCCGGCGTCCCGCAGCAGGGAGACCGTCAGGTTCGTCCACAGGACGGTGCCGTCGCCACGGTAGAAGGGCTTCTCGATGCTGAAGTGCTCGCGCTCGCCGCGCACCAGCTCCCCGTGCATCCGCCAGACCTGCGGCTTGTCCTCGGGGTGCACCCACTCGGTCACGCTGCGGCTGCGCACGTGGTGTTCGAGGCCGCCGAACATCGTGGTGAGCCGGTCGTTGACCTCGAGGATGTTGCCTTCGAGGTCGGCGATGCCGATGCCGATCGCCGCGCCCTCGAAGACCGCGAGGAACCGCGCCTCGGTGGCGCGCAGCGCCTCCTCCGCATCGGAGCGCGCCGTGAGCGCGGACCGTGCGATGGCCTCCTGCTCCGAGAGCGTGCGCTCGCGCAGGGCCTGCGCGAAGCCGCCCGCGAGTGCGTGCTGGAGCCGGGCGCACCTGGCCCTGTTCTCCTCGCCCCCGAGGTCGCCGCCGCCGCAGTAGAGCACGAGGTAGGAGTCGATGACGCCCAGGGTGCGGGCCAGCGCCTCGGGGTCGGTGCAGTGCGCGGCCACGAGCGCGGCGCCGGTCCTGTGGGCGGGTGCGGTGTCGAACGGGCGGGCGTGCAGTGCCTCCCGCAACTCCCTGGCCAGCGGCAGGAGGTGCTCTTCGAACTCCGGGCGCGTGAGCGAGGTGGCGGAGGCCGGGAAGACCGCCCGGCTCCAGATCGTGGCGAACCGCCTGAGCCTGTCCTCGAGCGCGTCCTCGTCGTGAGTACCCGGCGCGGGCGGGGGGACGCTCACGCGGTGCGCCCCGCGCCGGCCCCGAAGCTGTGCGAACCGCCCAGGTAGTTGCCGTACATGCGGGAAGCGCGCGGCATCGATATGTCGATGCCCTGCGGGGCCCACGCGGGACGTTCCATCCAGGTCTCCAACGAGTGTCCGCCACGGGTCATGGCCGGTCGCCCGGCCCGGTGTTCGAGCCGAGGCTACTGATCGGGTGCCAGGAGAGCGAGCCCGAACGGCAATCAGCGGCCCGTTCTTGGTCACACACCACCGGCATGTGCCTTCCCTCGCGCCTCCCGTGACTCTGGGTCGTCCGGAGGTGACCTTACGCGCGCGACCGCGCGCCACCGGCACTTCCGGGCCCCCATTGTTCGGCACTCCGCTTCGTGCTCCGCTAACTCAGGGAGCATACAAGCGCGTTGCCGCGTGCGCCGGATCGGGTGACGGATGAAATCGCTCGTTCTTCGAATCCAGACCCGCGAGTTCCCCCTATTCGGGGGATTCCTCTGACTTTCGGAGTGCCGGCCCGGCGCGCGGACCAGCCTTCCGCCGTGTACGGATCCCACGCAGGACGGCTGTTGGCGGCCTGCGCCCTCGTCTGCCTGTCCGCCGCGGCGCTGCCCACGCCCGCCGCGGCGGACAGCTGCGCCTATGCCTCGACGGGGCCCGACGGGGTGTGGGCGGTGGCGGTGGCCGGTGGCCACCACTGCCGTCCCTGCCCGCCGCCCGAGCCCTCGCCGACGCCCACGCCAACACCGACCCCGACGCCCACGCCGACCCCGCCACCGCCGTCCCGCACGCCCGAGCCACCGCCCACTCCCCCGCCGCCGAAGCCGGCGCCGAAGCCGCCCGTCCGGCACACCCCGCCGCCGAGGCCCGTCGTCCACAGGCCGCCACCCCCGCCGGTGACGCACGCGCCACCGCCACCCCCGGCGCCCCCGCCGAAACCAAGACCCACACCCAAACCCAAGCCGAAGCCGACGCCGACCCGTGCGAGCCCCAGGCCCGCGCCGTCGGCCGTCGCGCTGCCCGAGTACCACAAGACCGTGCGCAAGCAGCCCGCGCGCCACACCTCGCCGGTGCTGCTGATGCTCCTGATCACCGCGCCGGCGGTTCTCGCCGTCGCCGTGCTGCGCCCCCGATCCCGCTGAACCCGGAGACCCCATGACGGAATGGCTCGTTCTGAGCATCGCGATGGCCGCCGCCTGCGCGGTCGTCCTCTCCATCGTCGTCGTCAACCACCGCTGGGTGAGGCGGCGGGTGGGTGACGACGACGACACCACCCAGACGCCCGACGTCCTCGACTACATGGTGATGATGATCGGCGTGATCTACGCGATCGTGCTGGGGCTCGCGATCGCGGGCGTCTGGGAGGCGCGCAGCGCCGCCCAGGACACGGTGCGCCAGGAGGCGCAGACCCTGCACGAGATCACCGAGCGGGTGCAGGTCTACCCGCCGGCGGTCCGGGAGAAGATCACGGGCGACGTGGACGCGTACGTCAGCTACGTGGTGCACAAGGAGTGGCCTCACATGGCGGAGCACGAGGCGCTCAGCCCGCGCGGCACCCAGTTGTTCGACAAGCTGCGCACGGACGCCGCCTCGTACGCGCCGCGCACCGACCTGGAGGGGCAGGTCTACCAGCCGCTGATGGACGACATCGCGGCGGCCGACGACGCCAGGGGCGCGCGCGGCCAGAACGCGGGCGCCACCATGCCCGGCGTCGTCTGGTTCGGCCTGATCGCCGGGGCGGTGGTCACGGTGGGGCTGATCTTCCTGCTCCAGATCAGACGCACTTTCAGGGAGCTGCTCCTCGCGGGATTCTTCAGCGTTCTGATCGCGTTCCTGCTGTTCCTGATCTGGGACTTCGACGCGCCCTACGGCCGGGGCATCTCGGCCACTTCGGGCCCGTTCCTCGACCTGTTCCCCGGCATCTTCCCCGGCATCGGTTCCTGACGTCCACGACACGCGTGTCCGCCGCCCGGGGGACACGCGTGCCCCATTCGTCCGTCAGCGATCGCGGCCGTGGTACGGCGCTCCTAGCGTCGTGCACGTCGAGGTGCATCTCCCATGACCAGCGGAAACCGGTTCCGCGGCTGCCCCTCGGGACTCGGAGGACCGTCCCATGCGCACGATACGTGCCGCATCCGCCGCCCTGCTGACGGTGGCCGCCATCTCCCTGACCGCCCCCGTCGCCTCGGCGGCGACCGAAGGCGGCGACGTCACGCCCTTCGGGTTCTCCGTGACTCCCTCGACGATCGCGGCCGGCGGCCGGGTCACGCTGTCCGTCAGCGACTGCGACCACACCGCCTACGCCTCTTCCGCGGTCTTCGACAGGACCAGGATCCCCAGAGGCGGCACCGGCCACGCCACGGTCGACCGGGACGCCAAGCGCGGCGCGACGTACCGGGTGACCTTCACCTGTGACGGCAGGTCGGGCACCACGAGCCTGACCATCGCGGGCGCCGGGCCCGCCCCGACCCCACTCGTGCCCTCCGGGGTGCGCGGTGGCCTCGGCGGCTCCATCGGCTCCGGCACACCGGAGATCGCGGCGGGTGCCGCGCTCGTCCTGATCGCCGCGAGCGGGACCGTGTACGCGGCCCGCAGGCGCACGGCGGGCCGCGGGCGCTGACCCGCGGGAGCCCCGGTTGCGCTGCCGCGGCACGGCAGCGCAACCGGGGCTCTGATCAGAATTCCCCGAGGGTGCGACGGCGGCGGAGGACGAAGATCGATCCGCCGATCGCCGCGCTGGCCACGAGCCCGGCGCCGACCGTCATCTCGGTCGAGCTCGGGCCGACGGAGCCGCCGAGGCCGCCGAGCGCGCCGCGCCCGGAGACGACGGTGAACTCCTTCGTGGCGAACCTGTCGCTGCCGTCGCACTTGACGACCAGGTTGTACTTGCCGGGCGTCGCCCTGTCGTAGACCCGCGCCGTGGCACTCGCGTGCCCCGAGGAGTTCCCGGAGAGGCGGGTGGAGCGGAAGGCGTTGGACGTCACCGTGCCGCCGTGTCTGCAGCCGTCCGCGGTGACCCTGATCGTGCCGCCCTGGTGCACCCTGTACGGGTCGACCTGGACGTTGGCAGGACCGTTGTTGTCGCTGTCGCCGCCGGCACTGGCCAGCGGTGCGGAGAACGCCATCGCGGCACAGGCGGTCGCGGTCACCGCGAGAACGCGTGAAACACGCATCGTTGAACCTCCACGGAAGGCGCTCCGAAGCGGCGCTCCGGCATGATCGACGAGGACGCCCTCCATGACGAACCCTCACCGCAGGGGTGAAAGGGTGCATTTCGGCCTAGGCACGACAGGCTGCCCGACACGCCGTCAGACAGCCGGACATGAGGGCGAGGCAGCAGGTCAGCAGGGGTTTCGCGGCGTCAGAAGTTTTGCCGGGCCAGTACTCCGACGGGTCGTAGCGGCCCCGCGCGCCACCCGTTCGCCCGCCAGTGATCGCCGTCGCGGCTGCGCGCCCTTACGTTGCCTACAGGCCGCCGCCCACGAAGGGAGACTCATGCGCCGGGATCACCTGGGCCAGGAGAAGAGGAGACGCTCGCCCTGGGGGGCTCTCGCGCTCGTCATGCTCACGGGCGTCGCGCTGATGCGCAACGGCGTCGACACGCCGTCCGGTCCGCCGCAGCCGGCGGCCGCGGCGTCGCTGGACGCGCTGCACCGCGACCCGGCCGCGGACGCGCTGCCCGCGACTCCCGTGAAGCCGCTGCCCTACGCGCCGCTCGCGCGGGTGCGGATCCCGGAGATCAAGGTCGACGCCCCCGTGATGGACGTCGGTCTCGACAAGGACGGCTGGATCGAGGCGCCGCCGCCGTCCGACCGCAACATGGCCGGCTGGTACCAGAACGGGGTCTCCCCGGGCCAGTCGGGGACGGCGGTGGTCGTGGGCCACGTCGACAACGAGACGGGGCCCGCGGTCTTCTACGGCCTCGGCGCCCTCAAGAGGGGCGAGCACATCGACACCGTGCGGTTCGACGGCCGGGTCGCCGTGTTCGAGATCTACGACATCGAGGTGTTCTCGAAGAAGGACTTCCCGGGCGTACGGGTCTACGCGGACACGGGCTATCCAGAACTGCGCGTGCTGACCTGCGGGGGCGGCTACACCAAGGCGACCGGCTACCAGGGCAACGTGGTGGTCTTCGCGCGGCTGGTCGCCACGCACGGAGCGGGCAGCGGCTGACCGCGGCAGAGCTGACCGCGCCGCCCTCGGGCCGGCCCGTGAGCGCACGGGCCGGCCCGAGGCGTGTCAGGGGCGAGGCAGCGAGGTCGCGTAGCCGCGTGAGGCCAGTTGCGGCAGGTAGCGGTGGAGGGCGGCGACGGTCTGCTTGCGCACTCCCCCGCCGTCGTGGTGGAGGATCACCCGGCCGGACCCGAGGCCGTCGAGCACCGTCTTCACGATCTTGTCCGTGCCGGGCTCCGACCAGTCCATGGTGTCCACGTACCAGGCGAGCGGCTCCATGCCGAGGTGCGCGCCGTAGGTGAAGGTTCGCTTGTCCCACCACCCGAACGGGGCGCGGAACCAGCTCGGCGCGACCCCCGTGGTCTTCTCGACGATCTCGCTGGTGCGCCCCATCTCGTCCTTGATCTTGGCCATGGACATCCTGGGCAGCGCCGGGTGGCTCCAGGTGTGGTTGCCGATGAGGTGACCCTCGTCCACGGCCCGGCGTACCAGGTCGGGGAAGTAGGACACCATCTCGCCGCAGACGAAGAACATGGCTTTGACGTCGTGCGCGGCGAGGGCGTCGAGCACCTCGGGCGTGTACGTGGGCTCGGGGCCGTCGTCGAAGGAGAGCACCACGGCGCGGCCCGCGACGGGGAGTTCGTAGAACGGCTTCTCGCGTACCGGCGGCGCGGCCTTCTGGCGCGCGGGCGCCACCCCCGCCGTCATGGGTCTCAGGCGGTACGTGGCGGGGTTGCGCTGGACGGCGGCCTGGGGTCCCGCGGCGGGCGCGGCGGCCTTGGCGGCGGCGTGGTGCTCGGGGGCGGCTGCCTGGCAGGCGGCGACGAGGCCGGTGGCGGCCGCGGCGCCGAGCCCCGCGCCGAGCCGCAGTGCACGGCGGCGCCCATGAATCATTTGATCGTTTTTCATGATTAATAGCTCGCACGGCCGAAGGCCGGCGCCGCTCATCAACACGGCCGGGGGGCGACAAGCACCTGATCTGGCTACGCAGCGGAGTCCCGGCTTGACAGCGGGCGTGCGGCCGTACCGCGCCCTTCCGCACCCCTTCCCGCCCGAGTGATACCGCGGGACCTGGACTGTGACGCGGAACCGTATAACCTGCCTGCCGTGACGGAGCCCGAACAGCAGCACACCCAGTTCGAACGCGGTACCGACGGCCCGAAGGTGATCGTCGTGGGCGTCGACGGATCGCAGTCCGCCTACCGGGCGGCGGCGTACGCGTCGGGGCTGGCCCGCCGGCAGAACGCGCTCCTCGCCATCGTCTACGTTCAGCCGGTGCTGCCGGCGGGCTCCGCGCTCGGCGCGCCCGTCGCCGACACCACGGGCGAGATCGCGGAGGGCCTGATCGAGGAGTTGCGCAAGAACTCCGAGCGCATCAAGGGGATATGGGACCTTCGCTGGGAGTTCCACACGTTCCGTGGCGACCCGTTCAACGGACTGGTCACGGCGGCGGAGGAACTCACGGCGGACGCCGTGGTCGTCGGCGCCTCCGAGTCGGCCGGGCACCGGATCATCGGCTCGGTCGCCGTGCGCCTCGTCAAGGCGGGGCGCTGGCCGGTGACCGTGGTCCCGTAACCGCCCGGGCGGCCGGTGTCGATCGCGTCACACCACTGACGGAGAGTGACGAGGAAGCGACCGTGCGGCGCCTCCGGAACCCCACCGGGCCCGTGCGTCACAATCCCGGCTTTCGGGGCTTCCGATCCGCCGCTTCTGGCCACGCGGAGCGTCCGCCGCCGGTTCAATGCTCCGTGAAGCAGGGCCGCGAAGAGCGGCCGGAACGAGGAAGGCGGGGACCATGCGTCAGGAACGTACCGACGGGCCCGGTGGTGGCCTACTGGTGCCGATGGCGTGGATGCACGCGGAGTACATCGCGGACGAACTGCTGCGCGGTGGCGACCTGATGCCGCCGTCCACGCTGGAGTACCGGGCCGGTCATGCCGCGCTCGCCCTCACCGTATTCCTGTCCGGGGGCCGGTCGCACGGCCTGCGGGCGGACAGGATCGCCGAGTGGCGCGAGCTGACGGAGTACGGGCCGGCGTGGCGCGCGTGGGTGTGCGAGCGCCTCGCCGAACTGGAGGGGCTCTCCTTCGGGCCGCAGGACGGGACGGACGGCGCGCCGGGCACGGCAGACCTCGAACTGGCCCGCGCCGCCTGGCGCCACCTGGAGGAGACGGAGCTGCTCGCGCCCGACCTGGACGCCGTGGTGCCGCCGTCGCTCGCGGCGCCGCGCCGCGCCGAGCAGGAGGGCCCGCAGGTATGGACGCCTGCGTGGCAGCTCGGCCTTCCGCTCGGCCACCTGTCGATGCACCTGTTCTGACCTCGGCCGGCCGGCACGCGTGCGCTACTTGAGCAGCCGGGAGAGCCTGCGGTCGGCGAGCGGTTTGCCGCCCGTCTGGCAGGTAGGGCAGTACTGGAGCGACGAGTCGCGGTACGAGACGGACCTGATCGTGTCCCCGCACACCGGGCACTTCTCGCCCGCCCTGCCGTGCACGCGCAGGCCGCTCTTCTTCTCCGACTTGAGCCGGCCCGCGGCCACGCCCTCGGAGCGCTCCACGGCCTCGGCCAGGATGGTCTTCATCGTGTCGTACAGGATGGTGATCTCCTCGTCCGACAGGTTCTGCACCTGCTTGAACGGGGAGATCCTCGCGGCGTGCAGGATCTCGTCGCTGTAGGCGTTGCCGATGCCGGCGATGAGGCGCTGGTCGCGCAGCGCGCCCTTGACCTGGCGCCGCTCGCCAGCGAGCAGCAGGGCGAACGCCGCGCGGTCGAAGGACGGATCGAGCGGCTCGGGGCCTAGGGTCGCGACGCCCGGCACGTCGGTGAGGTCGCGCACCAGGTGGACCGCGAGCCGCTTGGTGGTGCCCTGCTCGGTCAGGTCGAACCCGGATCCGTCCGCGAGGACGACACGCAGCGCGAGCGGCCCCTTGCCGGGTCGCGGCGGGGTTTCGGGGAAGGAGTCCTTCCAGCGGAGCCAGCCGGCCCGGGCGAGATGGACGGCCAGGTGCAGCGGCGGGCCGCCGTCCCGGCTTGCGGCGATGTCGAGATATTTGCCACGACGGCCGACACCGGTCACGGTTGTTCCCTCAAGGGCGGTGAGCGGCGGATCGTACGTCTTGAGGACATTGACCGTGAGAGGCAGGGCACGCACGATCTCCCTGCCCACCAGATGCGCGTCGAGGAACGCGCGCAGCGCTTCGACTTCGGGAACTTCCGGCATGTCTCCAGCGTGCCGGATGTGGGGCGTGAACGCCCGGCGGACCACGGAAGGAAGAGACCGTGCACGCATCGGTACGAGAGCGGGCCCCGGTGCGGCCCGCGCTGGTCCTCGACAGGACCGAGACGCGGCCGCGCGCCGCGGTCCTCGTCCTGCACGGCGGAAGCGACGAGGGTGAGGGGCCACCGCCCCGGCTGAACGTGGCCGCGGGCCGGATGCGGCCGGTCACGCGCGGCCTGCTGCGGGCGACCGAGGGGCTCGGGGTCGTGGTGGGGCGGGTCCGCTACCGCTGCCGCGGCTGGAACGGGGCCCGTGCGGACGCGGCGCGCGACACGCTGCGCGCACTGGACGAGCTGGGGCTGCTGCTCGGCAGGCTGCCCGTGGTGCTGGTGGGCCACTCGATGGGCGGCAGGGCCGCGCTGTCCGCCGGGGGCCACGACCTGGTGGAGGGCGTGGTGGCGCTCGCGCCGTGGTGCCCGCCCGGCGAGCCGGTGCACCGGCTCGCCGGGCGGCGGGCGGTGCTGCTGCACGGCGAGCGCGACCGGACCACGGATCCGCGGGAGAGCGTCGAGTTCGCGGCGCGGGCCAGGCGGGCCGGCGCGCGGGCGTGCGCCGTCCTCGTCGCGCGCGGCGAGCACACCATGCTGCGCAGGGCGGTCACCTGGCAGTCGCTGACCGTCCGCACGGTCGAGGGGCTGCTCGGCGCGGGCCCGCTGCCCGATGTCGTACGCCAGGGGCTGCTGGACGACACGAGCCCGGTGCAGCGCGCGTAGCGGGCCGTCCACGGCGGTCTCCCACTCGGCGGTGCGCGACCGCCGGCGGGGCGCGGTCAGGCCGGGCGCAGTCAGGCCGGGCGCGGTCAGGCCGACGGGGTCAGGCCGGCGGGGTCAGGCCGGGCCGAGCCCGTAGACGCGGCGGGCCGTGCCGGCGAAGACCGCCGCGCGCTCTGGTCCGCCGAGGCCCGCGGTCAGCGAGCGTGCCGCGTCCAGCACCTCGCCGTACGTGGCGGCCAGGGTGCAGACCGGCCAGTCGGAGCCGAACATCAGGCGGTCGGGCCCGAACGCCTCGATGACGGTATCGGCGTAGGGCCGCAGGTCCTCGGCGTCCCACGCATCCCAGGCGGCCTCGGTGACGAGGCCCGAGAGCTTGCAGGCGGTGTTGGCGCGCTCCGCGAGCCGGGCGATGTCGCGGGCCCACGGTTCACGCTGCCCGGCCGCGATGCGCGGCTTGCCGAGGTGGTCGAGCACGAAGGTCAGTCCGGGCAGCAGGGCGGCGGCGCGCGCGGCGGCCGGCAGCTGACGGGGGAGCACCACGAGGTCGTAGGCGAGGCCGGCGGCGGCGACGGCCGCGAGGCCGCGCCTGACGTCGGGGCGCAGGAGCCACTCGGGGTCGGGTTCGGCCTGCACCTGGTGGCGGATGGCGACGAGCCGGTCACCGCCGGGCCCTTCCCTGAGCCCGGCGATGCGCTCGGCGACGGCGGGGTGGGTGAGGTCGGTCCAGCCGACGACGCCCGCGACGAGCGGACTGTCCTGTGCGAGGGCCAGGAACTCCGGCGTCTCGCGCGCGTCCGGCACCGTCTGCACGAGGACGGTGACGGTGACGCCCGCGGCGCGCGCCTCGGGCTCCAGGTCGGCGGGTGCGAAGTCGCGGCGGATGGGGCCCATCGCGGGGCCGGTGATCCACGCCTGGTCGCGCACGGAGAGGTCCCAGAAGTGGTGGTGGGTGTCGACGAGGTCGGCGGGTGGCATCAGGCGGTCAGAGCTCCTGGGCGCGGCGGTCGCAGTCGCATGCTGATCGCACGGCCCGGCGTGGTCAACACCCCCAGCCCGTCGGCACCCCGTGCCCGCCGGCGCCCCGGCTCACCTGAGGCGGCGGCTCCCCCGGGGCACGACGAACTCGCACCACACGCACTTACCGCTGCCCCTCGACTCGACGCCCCAGGACTCGGCCAGCGAGCCCACGAGCACCAGGCCGCGCCCCGACACGCCGGAGTCGCCCGCCTCGCGCCTGCGCGGCAGCGCGCTCGAACCGTCCTCGACCTCGACACGCAGCCGCCGCTGCGCGCCGGTGACGACACGCACCACGACGACGGCGTCCCCGGACGTGTGCACCAGGGCGTTGGTGATCAGCTCGTCGGCCGCCAGCTCGATGTCGTCGGAGCGCTCGCGTCCGCCCCAAGCACCGACGGCCGCGCGGATCATCTGACGTGCCGAGCGCAGCGCCTGCGGGTCGCCGGGCGGTACGCGCTGCTGGAGCCGGCCGCCCGACTGGGGCACGTACGCGCCCCTGCGGCGCAGCAGCAGCACGGCGACGTCGTCCTCGCCGCCCCGCTCGTCCACGACGGCGCAGAGCCGGTCGGCAAGCGCCTGGAGGTCGTGCGGCCCGGAGCGCACCAGTTCGGCCAGTTCGAGCAGCCCGTCGTCGAGGTCGGCTCCTGGCAGTTCCACGAGGCCGTCGGTGTACATGACCAGGGTCTGGCCCGGGTCGAGTTCCAGCGTCTTGACCGGATAGTCGAGCTGCCCGAAGAGCGCGGAGAGACCGAGCGGCATGCCGCCGGGCACCGGCAGCCTGCGCGAGCTGCCGTCGGTGTCGCGCAGCATCGGGTCGACGTGCCCCGCCCGCACCAGCTGGACCACGCCCGTGGTGAGGTCGGCCTCCGCGTAGATGCAGGTCGCGAACCTGTCGGTGTCGAGTTCCTGCAGGAAGGACGAGGCGCGGGCCATCACCGTCGCGGGCTCGTGCCCCTCTGCGGCGTAGGCGCGCAGCACGATACGCAGCTGGCCCATGACGGCGGCGGCGTGCGTGTCGTGGCCCTGGACGTCGCCGATGACCGCGCCGATCCTGCCCCCCGGCAGCGGGATCACGTCGTACCAGTCGCCGCCGATGTCCCGGCCGAGCCGCGCGGAGCGGTAGCGGACGGCGATCTGGGCGCCGGGCACCTGGGGGATGCGCCGGGGCAGCATCGCCTGCTGGAGCCCTTCGGCCAGGTCGTGCTCCTGCTCGAAGAGCATGGCGCGCTGCAGGCTCTGCGCGATGCTGCTGCCGAGGGCGACCAGCAGGTTGCGGTCCTCGCCGCTGAAGCCGCTCTTGTCGCCGTAGAGCAGGCCGATGGCGCCGATGGGCCTGCCCTGCGCGATCAGCGGCAGGTAGGCGGCCGCGGTGATGCCGAGCCCGCCTATGTGCCGCCAGAGCTCGGGGTAGCCGGCGGCGAAGTCCTCGGCGGAGTCGATGAAGCACGGGCTGAGGGTGCGCACGGCGTCACTCATCGGGTAGCGGTCGTCGATGCGCGTGACCCGGGTGCCGGGCACGAACGACCCCTCGGGGCCCTCCGCGACCAGGTGGATGCGGCCGGACTCCACCAGGCCCATCACCACGCTGCTCGCGCCGAGGTGCGCGAGGCCGCTCGACTCCTTGAGCACGTTGATGACGTCCAGGACGGTCCTGGCGTGGGCGAGCGCCGCCGTGGTGCCCTCGACGACGCTGGTGCGCACGCGGCGGGCCGCGTCGAGTTCGAGGCGGGCCGCGGAGTCCGCGAGCTCCTGGGCGGCGTCCCTGACGATGCCGATGATGCGGTACGGGCGCCCCTCGGCATCCCTGCGCAGGCTGCCCTGCGTGTGACTCCACCGCAGCGAGCCGTCGCGGCGCCTGACCTTGAAGTACGCCCCGTAGTTGTCGCTGCCGTCCTCGACGGCCTGCCGGATGAGGGCGTCGAGCCTGGTCCCCTCGTCGCCCGGTACGCGCGCCGCCAGCGTGTCGGGTCTGCCGTCGTACTCCTCGGGGCGCAGGTCGAAGACCCCGAGGGCCGGCCTGTCCATGTGCATCAGCCCACTGTCGAGGTCCCAGTCGAACGTGCCCATGCGGTTGAGGGAGAGGCTGATGTCCGACCGGGCGGGCCAGTCTTCGGGGAGCGACAGGGGACCTGCTGCCCTATCAACCATGGAGCCACTCTGTCATCGTTTGCCGTTTATCGCATTCTTCGGCCCCGTCCCGCGCGGACGGTTCCGGTCAGCCCTGCCCGTTGTCAGGACCGATGAGGACATCCGCGGGCTGCGGGGCGACGGGGACGGGGCTGCCACCCGGCGCGGCCTGCTCCTCGGACGGCAGCGGGTTGTCGGGCACGTCCGTGGGGACGCCCGAGGGAAGAGCCGTGGGGACATCCGTGGGGGCGCCGGTGGGCACGGGCGGCGCGCTCGGCCGCTGCGGCGGCGTGGCGCCGGTGGGCGCCGCGCTCGGGCTGCCCGAAGGGGAGTCGGGCATCGGCTCCTGCGGGCTCACCTGGTCGGGGTCGAAGAGGTCGGCGCCGGGACCGTAGGGCGGCGTCACGCCGGGGGTGCGGTCGTCGTCGCCCGCCGTGCCGGTCGCCCGGTCCATCCAGGTGTTGTCGCCGCTGTCGACGACGGTCAGGGCGGGCAGGAGGCGCTGGGCCGGCGAGATCAGCAGGACACGGCCGGGGCGGTAGCCGTGCCAGACGGTGCCCTGGTGCGCGACGGGTCCCTCCATGGGGACGGCGGGTCCGAGCGGATTGCCGCAGCCGCACCGCACGCGCGGCATGCCGCGCCCGTCGGCGAGGACGGCGGTACCCGCCTGGAGCACCGACTGGAAGGCCGTCGGGGCGCCGTCGTGGTACCCGTGGCTGGTGACCCTGGTGTCGGCGCGCAGCACGACGGGGGTGAGGCCGCGCAGGAACCCCGGCACACCGTCGCCTCCCGCGTGCGCGGCCTTCGCGAACGCGACCGACCTGGCCTTGTTCTCGGTCAGGAAGCGCACCTCGCGTTCCACGTCGCAGCTGGAGACCCCCTGGGTCCCTCCGTAGAGGCCTGGCGTGGATCCCGGAAGCGTGCGTGCACGGCCGCTCGCCTCGGCGCCCGCGGCCTTGCCCGTGCCCGCGCTGGCGGTCGCGGCGGGCACGGAAGGGGCCGGCGGCGCGCTCTGCGCGTCGGAGACGGTCGACGGCGTGAAGGGCGCGGGACCGCGCGCGCCCGCGGACTCGAAGTAGAGCTTCTGGACGTTCGCGGCCTCGTCGGCCCCCGCTCCCCCGCCGCAGCCCGCCGTGCACAGGACTCCCGCGGACAGCGCGGCGAGCGCCGCGAGCCGACGACGGTTGGGTGAGCGCACCAGAGTTCTCCCGCCTGCTCCTGACCGGATGTCAATCCCTGTCTGCCCGATCATGATCGGGTCCGCAAGCGGGCACTCGTGGGAGTGCGGTGGTCGCCGGTGCTCCGCCCTTGCCCGCTCCGCGGTTGTGGCATAGGCTCGAAACCGCTACTTGAACACGTTCAAATTCGCATGCATGGCATGTCCTCGCTGGTCAGGTCGGTATGTGCGCCCGAAGCGCCGGACGGTCGCCGCCACCGCTCCCCCGCCGCGCGGCGTCTCACCCGCCCCGTGGATCCCATGGCGCCGCGCTGGGCCGCCCGTGGGACTCCCCCGCCGCCGCGGCGGCACGTCGTGCCGAGGAGAGCGCCGCATGAGCACACCCGAGGCGACCCGCGCGGGCGGGTCCTTCAACTATCCCGAGGTGGGCGCCACCCGGCTCGGGCCGCTGCCGGACGGCTACCGGCACCTCCACTACCGCACGCGGATCGGCCGCGGCAGGGCGGCGTTCGACGCCGCCGGGACCGCCGTGACCACCTGGCGCATGCACCGGCTCTCCGGCACGCGCGTGCGGGCCGCGTCCGCGTGGGCGCAGCCCGGCACGGTGGTCGAGGTGGCGATCGGCGTGGGTCCGCTGCGGATCCCCGCGCGGTGCCGGGTGGTGTGGGCGCGCTACGACCGCGACAGGACGGGCTTCGGCTACGGCGCGGTGACGGGGCATCCGCTGCACGGCGAGGAGTCGTTCGTGGTCGACATGCGCGAGGACGGGTCCGTCTGGTTCACCGTCATGGCCTTCAGCCGGCCGAACCGGTGGTACACGCGGGCGGCAGGCCCCCTGGTGCCCCTGATCCAGCACGCGTACACCCGCCGGCTGGGGCGCACGCTGCGGCGCCTGACGGGTTCCCCGTTCAGGCCATCAGCGTCCTTCCCAGCCAGTCGGAGGCGCCCCGCACGCCCGGCAGGGCGTAGAAGTAGCCGCCGCCGTACGGCGTGATGTAGTCCACCAGCGGCTCGCCGGCCAGGCGCTTCTGCACGGCCGCGAACTGCCGGTCGAGGTCCTGCTGGTAGCAGCAGAAGATCAGGCCCGTGTCCAGGTCGCCGTTGTCCCGCACGCCACGGTCGTAGTTGTAGCCGCGACGGATCATCCGCATGTCCGCGGTGTCCGCGGTGCGGGGGTTGGCCAGCCGGATGTGCGAGTCCAGCGGGATGACGTTGCCCTGCGGGTCCTTGGCGAACCGCGGACGGTCGAACTCGTGCTGCCCGTCCAGCGGCGCGCCGGTGTCCCTCGCCCTGCCGAACATGCGCTCCTGCTCGCGCTGGGAGACGCGGTCCCAGAACTCCACCAGCATGCGGATGACCCGCACCACCTGGTAGCTGCCGCCCGCGGCCCAGGCCGGCTCGCCGGAGTTCTTCGCCACCCACACCAGCCGGTCCATCGCCCTCGCGTCGGTGGTGGACGGGTTGGCCGTGCCGTCCTTGAATCCGAGCAGGTTGCGGGGCGTGCCCGACGGGCGCGGCGGGGAGACGAACCCTTCGAGGCGCCAGCGGATCTGCAGCGCGCCACGGGTGTGCCTGGCGATGTCGCGGAGCGCGTGGGCGACGGTGTCCGGGTGGTCGGCGCACAGCTGGAGCATCAGGTCCCCGTGGCACCAGGCGGGGTCGAGGTCGTCGTCGGGGAAGGTGTCCATCGGGCGCAGCCTGCGCGGCTTGCGCGCGGCGAGCCCGAAGCGGGCGTCGAAGAGGCCGGAGCCGACGCCGAGCGTCCCGGTCAGGCCGTCCGCGGGCACCACGGGGCCGAGGACGCCGGAGTCGGGCTGCGGTGCGGAGATGCCGAGCGGTTCCGGTGTCCCGCCCTTCGTGAGGAACCGCAGCCGGTCCGTCACGGTCCTCAGCGTGTCGGCGAGTTCCGCCCGGTCGCGCGCCGTGACGTCGAAGGACGTGAAGATCGCGCTGCGCTGGAGCGGGGTGAGGATGCCGGCCTGGTGCTCGCCGTGGAAGGCGAAGCCGCGGTCGTCCGGCGCGCCGGCGCCCTGCCCGGCGGAGCCGGCGCTCGGGTCCTGGCCACTGTCCGCCGCGCGGGCCGCGCCCACGCCGCCCGC
>NZ_JAGIQL010000141.1 GCF_017813245.1 Streptomyces montanisoli | reverse complement strand
ATCGGACGTGTGCTCTTCCGCTCTGGGGCCCGACGGCCGCGCGGGCTCGCGTGCGGTGCTCGGTGGCGGGGGCGATGGCGCAGGAGCGGGCCGCGGCGCGTCGGACGGCGCGGGCAAGGGCAAGGACGGCAAGGACAAGAACGGCAAGGACGCCAAGGGGAAGGGCGCGAAGGACGCCGAGGGCGCCTCGGCCGACCCGTCCGCTGCGGGTGGCCCGACGCCCGTGGTCACGGCCGAGAGCCACCGCCACCACCCGCGCCACCCGGGCGGCGGCACGGCCGGAGGGCAGGCGGGCGGTGGCCCCGCCGGTCCGGCCGGGCCCCCCGGCGGTCAGCCCGAGAGCGCCCCGCCGGCGCCGACGGACGGGCCGCCCGCCGGTGGCGTAGGAGGCGGGACGGGCGGGGACGCGGGGGGTGGCGACCCGTCAGGCAGCGCGCCGCCGCCATCCGCCTCGCCCGCGGCCGACGTGCGGACTTCGGCGATGGAGCCGGGCGACGGCGCGGGCATGCGCAAGGTGCCTTCCGCGTCACCGCAGTTGGGCCCCGCGTGACGCGCGCGGCAGCGCGGACGTGGCGGCGGCCACGCGCGGAGAGGCGGGTGGGCGTGGTGTGAGCGGCGTCTCCCGGCACTGATTTGCCTCAGGCGCCGGGGGCTGCGTATGGTAGTAGACCGTTTGATCATTTCCCCGGCGCCGAAAAAGAAGAGCGCCGTGTGGCGCGTACTCTCCCTTACCGTGGCTGACCGCATAGAGGCGGTCGATAGGTGAAACACGGAGTTTGGGCGCGTGCCGAGACTCCGGAAGGTTTCGCATTTCGCATGTCTGTTTCCAGTACTGACCAGTCCGTCATGCCCGAGAACGACGGCCACGAGGCGCCCGCCGCCGGGCCCGCCACCGCCACCGACACCGCTGCCACTGCCGTCGAGCCCGCCGAGGCCGACGCTGCCCCCGAGACCACCTTCGCCGACCTCGGCCTGCCCGAGTCCATCGTGCGCAAGCTCGCGCAGAACGGCGTGACCAGCCCCTTCCCGATCCAGGCCGCGACCATCCCGGACGCGCTCGCGGGCAAGGACATCCTCGGCCGCGGCCGCACGGGCTCCGGCAAGACGCTCTCGTTCGGCCTGCCGCTGCTCGCGACGCTGTCCGGCGGACGCACCGAGAAGAAGAAGCCGCGCGGCGTCATCCTCACCCCGACCCGCGAGCTCGCGATGCAGGTCGCGGACGCCCTCCAGCCCTACGGCGACGTCCTGGGCCTCAAGATGAAGGTCGTCTGCGGCGGCACGTCCATGGGCAACCAGATCTACGCGCTCGAGCGCGGCGTCGACATCCTCGTCGCCACGCCCGGCCGGCTGCGAGACATCATCAACCGCGGCGCCTGCTCCCTGGAGCACGTCAAGGTCGCGGTGATCGACGAGGCCGACCAGATGTCGGACCTGGGCTTCCTGCCCGAGGTCACCGAACTGCTCGACCTGGTGCCCACCGGCGGCCAGCGGATGCTCTTCTCCGCCACCATGGAGAACGAGATCAACACCCTGGTCAAGCGCTACCTGACCGACCCGGTCAGCCACGAGGTGGACAGCGCCCAGGGCAACGTCACGACCATGTCGCACCACGTCCTCGTGGTGAAGCCGAAGGACAAGGCCCCCGTCACGGCGGCGATCGCCGCGCGCAAGGGCCGCACGATCATCTTCGTCCGCACGCAGCTCGGCGCCGACCGGATCGCGGAGCAGCTGCGCGACTCCGGCGTCAAGGCGGACGCGCTGCACGGCGGCATGACGCAGGGCGCCAGGACGCGCACGCTGGCCGACTTCAAGGACGGCTACGTCAACGCGCTGGTCGCCACCGACGTCGCGGCGCGCGGCATCCACGTCGACGGCATCGACCTGGTGCTCAACGTGGACCCGGCCGGCGACCACAAGGACTACCTGCACCGCTCGGGCCGCACGGCGCGCGCCGGCAAGTCAGGTGTCGTCGTCTCCCTCGCGCTGCCGCACCAGCGCCGCCAGATCTTCCGGCTGATGGAGGACGCGGGCGTCGATGCCTCACGCCACATGGTGGGCGGCGCGGGCGCGTTCGACCCGGAGGTCGCCGAGATCACCGGCGCTCGCTCGCTCACCGAGGTGCAGGCCGACTCCGCGAACAACTCGGCCAAGCAGGCCGAGCGCGAGGTCGCCGACCTGACGAAGCAGCTGGAGCGCGCGCAGCGCCGCGCGGCCGAACTGCGCGACGAGGCGGGCCGCCTGGTGGCGCGCGCCGCCCGCGAGCGCGGTGACGACCCGGAGGCGGCGGTCGCCGAGGTGGCGGCCGAGGCCGAGCGCGCGATCGAGGAGGCCGCGGCGCAGGCGGCGGCCGCCGAGGCGGAGCGCCAGCGCCAGCGGCGCGACGAGCGCGGCAACTTCGACCGCAGGAACGACCGCGGCGACGGCGACCGTGGCGGCTTCCGCCGTGACGACCGGGGCGACCGCGGTGACCGTGGCGACCGTGGCGGTTTCCAGCGTCGTGACGACCGTGGCGACCGGGGCGGCTTCAACCGCGACCGCCGTGACGACCGTGGCGGGTTCCGCCGTGACGACCGGGGTGACCGCGGCGAGCGTGGCGACCGCGGTGGTTTCCAGCGTCGTGACGACCGTGGCGACCGGGGCGGCTTCAACCGCGACCGCCGTGACGACCGTGGCGGCTTCAACCGCGACCGCCAGGGCGACCGCGGCGGCCGCTCCTTCGACCGCCGTGACCCCCGCGAACACCGCGGCAGCGACCGCCCGTTCAACCGCGACCGCCGCGACGACCGCCCGTCGGGCGGCGGCTACCGCGGCGGCTCGTCGGACCGCCCGTACGGCCGCCGCGACGACCACCGCGGCGGCACCGGCTCGTTCGGCCGCCGCGACGACAAGCCGCGCTGGAAGCGCAACGGCTGACGCGGTGACGACCGGCGCGGCAGCGACCTGACAGCGGGCCCGCCCCACCTTCGCGGTGGGGCGGGCCCGCTGCCGTAGAAGCCGCAACGGCCCGTCGGGCTATGCTCGGTGTGCCGTACAGGGGCCGTTAGCTCAATTGGCAGAGCTCCGGACTTTTAATCCGTTGGTTGTGGGTTCGAGTCCCACACGGCCCACCGCATGGCTCCTCTGAGGGGCCATGGACGTGCGGGCTCCGTGCGCCCCTGCCCGCTACGGGATGAGGCTCGCCCGGACGGAGCGGAATGTGATCGCGGGGTCCGCGGCACGGGTGACCGACCTGCCAACGACGACATGCGACGCTCCGTCGGCGATCGCCGCACGTGGTGTCCCCGGTCGCGTGTGCTCGGCCGGGGAGTCGCCCGGCAGTGCGACCCCGGGAGTGACGATCAGGGCGTCGGAGCCCATGGTGCCGCGCAAGGCCGCGACGTCTTGGGGCGAGGCGATCACACCGTGGCAGCCGGCCTTCCGCGCCAGCCGGGCCAGTCGAAGCACCTGCTGGTCCACCGCACCGGTGACGCCGACATCGGCGAGATCCGCGTCGCGCATGCTGGTGACCACGGTCAAAGCGAGGACACGTAGCCGAGGAAACTCCTGGGACGCCTCGACGGCGGCCGACATGATGCCGCTGCCGCCCATGCCGTGCACGGTGACCATGGACACGCCCAGTGAGCCGGCGGCGCGAACCGCGCCGGCAACAGAGTTCGGGATCTCGAAGAGCTTGAGATCCAGGAAGACCTCCTTGCCCCGGGCGACAAGGCTCTTGACGACGTCCGGCCCTGCCGAAGTCAGCAGTTCCAGGCCGACTTTGTAGAAACGGCACTCGTCGCCCAGCCGCTCCACGACGGAGTCGGCGGTGGCGCGGTTGTCGCAATCCAAGGCGACGATGATCTGCCCGGCTGGATCCACGACGTCATTGTGCCGTGATCCCCGTCGCAGGCCCGCATCACGAAATGGCAATGATTTTCATATCTGCGCAGACGCACTCTGGTACTGAAAGTCGTTTTCATTTAGCGTTGCGGCCATGAACGTCCACGCCTCGCGTCTCGCCCTCGGCTCCATAGCCGCCGCTGCCGCCCTGTCCGTCGCCGCCTGCTCCACCTCCCCGGACGCGGGCGGCGGCTCGTCCGATGCCTCTGACGCCGCCGCGAAGAGTGGCGGCGCGCCCATCCCGGTCGTGGCGGCCGAGAACTTCTGGGGCAGCATCGCCTCCCAGCTGGGCGGCGACCACGTGAAGGTCACGAGCATCATCGACAACCCCGCCGCCGACCCGCACGACTACGAGCCGACCGCGGCCGACGCGCGTGCCGTCGCGGGCGCGCGGCTCACCCTGGTCAACGGCGTCGGCTACGACTCCTGGGCCGGCAAGCTGCTCGCCGCCCAGCCCGGCCAGGGCCGCACCGATCTGAACGTCGGCAAGCTCGTCGGCGTACCGGCCAACGGCAACCCGCACCGCTGGTACTCGCCGGACGACGTCCACCAGGTCATCGAGCGGATCACCGCGGACTACAAGAAGCTCGACCCGGCCGACTCCGCCGACTTCGACCGGCTGAAGAGCACGTTCGAGAACACCACGCTCGCCCCCTACGACAAGGAGATCGCCGGCATCAAGGCGGCCTACAAGGGCACCCCCGTGGGCGCCTCCGAGTCGATATTCGCGCCGCTCGCACAGGGTCTCGGCCTCGATCTGCGCACGCCTGAGTCCTTCCTCGACGCGATCAGCGAGGGCACCGACCCCACGGCGAAGGACAAGTCCACGATCGACCGGCAGATCGCGGACAAGCAGATCAAGGCCTACGTCTACAACTCGCAGAACGCGACGCCCGACGTGCGGGCGCAGGTCAAGGCAGCCAAGGCGGCGGGCATCCCGGTCGCCACCGTCACCGAGACGCTCACGCCCGCGGGCGCCTCCTTCCAGGAGTGGCAGGTGCGTCAGCTCAAGGGCATCGAGGCCGCGCTGGCGGAGGGGACGGGGAAGGGGACGGGGAGCAAGGGGAAGGGGGAGTGACCGCGGCTCGTACGGCATCGGTTGGTGCCGTCACGGATCCCGCCGCGGACCCCGTCGCCCCGCCCGTGGTGTCGCTGCGCGGCGCCGCCGTGCGCGTCGGCGGCAGGACGCTGTGGTCGGGGGTCGGCCTGGACGTCGGCGCGGGCGAGTTCGTCGCCGTGCTCGGGCCGAACGGCGTCGGCAAGTCGACGCTCGTCAAGGTGGTCCTCGGCGTCAGGCAGCCGGCCGCGGGGGAGGTGCGGGTGCTCGGCGCCGCGCCGGGGCGCGCCGGGGCGCGCGTGGGCTACCTGCCCCAGCGCCGCAGTTTCGACGCGTCCCTGCGGATGCGCGGCGCGGACATCGTCAGGCTCGGCTGGGACGGCGACCGCTGGGGGCTGCCGCTGCCGCTGCCCGGCAGGTTCCGCCGTGGTGCCGCGGCCGCGTCGGCACGTATCGCCGAGGTGATCGGGCTCGTCGGCGCCGAAGGGTACGCGGACCGCCCGATCGGCCAGTGCTCGGGCGGCGAGCAGCAGCGGTTGCTGATCGCGCAGGCGCTCGTGCGCCGCCCGCGGCTGCTGGTGCTCGACGAGCCCCTGGACAGCCTCGACCTGCCGAACCAGGCTGCCGTGGCCGCGCTGATCGGCCGGATCTGCCGGGACGAGGGTGTCGCGGTGATGATGGTCGCGCACGACGTCAACCCGATACTCGCGCACCTCGACCGTGTGGTGTACCTCGCGGAGGGCGGCGCGGTGACCGGCCGGCCCGGTGACGTCATCACGTCCGCGACGCTGTCCCGGCTGTACGGGACGCCGATCGAGGTGCTGGCCACGTCGGACGGCCGGCTCGTGGTCGTGGGCCAGCCGGAGGCGCCGGCCCGCCATGTGGACCGGCACGAGGACGGAGGACGCGGGGCTGCCGTGCCCGGGCCGCGCGACGCCCGTGCGAACGTTCCGGCTGACCTCGCGCCGTTCGCGCCCGCTGAGCCCGGGCCGTCCGGGCCGTCCGGGCCGTCCGCATCGTCCGCATCGCCCGCGCCGCCCGCGTCGCCCGTCTCGGAAGACGTGCGCCGTGACTGACGTCCTCCTCGCCGCCGGCGCCCTCCCCACCTGGTCCTGGAATCCCGTGGCCGACCTGCGCGAGATGTGGGCCTTCCCCTTCATGGTGAACGCCTTCCGCGCGGGCACGCTCGTCGCCGTCGGCGCGGGGGCCATGGGGTGGTTCATGGTGCTGCGCCGGCAGAGCTTCGCCGGTCACACCGTCGCCACCGTCGGCTTCCCGGGCGCCGCCTGCGCCGCCCTGCTGGGCGTGTCGGTGAGCTACGGCTACTTCGCGTTCTGCGTGGCGGCCGCACTCGTCATCGCCGCCATGCCGCGCGGGGGACGCGCCGCCGGTGGCCACGAGTCGGCGGTCACCGGCACGGTCCAGGCGTTCCTGCTCGCCTGCGGCTTCCTGTTCACGACGCTGTACCACGGGCTGCTCGGCGGCGTGACGTCCCTGCTGTTCGGCAGTTTCCTCGGCATCACGAGCGGCCAGGTGTGGCTGCTGCTCGCGGTCACCGCCGCCGTCCTCGCCGTGCTGGCCGCCGTCGGCAGGCCGCTGCTGTTCGCGTCCGTCGACCCGGACGTGGCGGCCGGGCGCGGCGTGCCGGTGCGCGCGCTGTCCGCGGTCTTCCTCGTCCTGCTGGGCGCGGCGACGGCCGAGGCCAGCCAGATCACCGGGACGCTGCTCGTCTTCGCGCTGCTGGTGATGCCGGCGGCCGCCGCGCAGGCGCTGAGCGCCCGGCCGGCCGTCAGCCTGGCGCTCGCGGTCCTGATCGCCGCCGCGGTGACGTGGGCGGGGCTCACGGTCGCGTACTACTCGCCGTACCCGGTGGGGTTCTACGTGACGACGTTCGCGTTCGCCGCGTACGTACTCTCGCGCGGCGGACGGTACGTACGCGAGCGGATCGCACGCCCGGCCCTGGAGCCGCTGCCCGCGGGGGGTGCGGCATGACGGCGCACGCGATGTCGCACACCCTGGCAGCGGGGTCGGGGAGCGGCTGGCTCGCCGCGTTCACGCACCCGTACTTCCTGCATGCCTTCCTCGCCGGGTCCGCCATCGCGCTCGCCGCCGGGCTCACGGGCTTCTTCCTCGTGCTGCGCGCGCAGGTCTTCACCGGCGACGCGCTCAGCCACGTCGCCTTCACCGGCGCGCTCGCCGCGCTGGCCGGCGGCTACGACCTGCGGCTCGGCCTGTTCGCCGCGACCGTGGCCGTGGCGCTGCTGATCGGCGCCATCGGACGCGGGGGCCGCGCGGACGACGTGGCGATCGGGTCCGTCTTCGCCTGGATCCTCGGCCTCGGCGCCTTCTTCCTGACGCTTTACACCACCTCGCGCAGCGCCGGGAACGGGGGCGCCGGGGTGTCCGTCCTGTTCGGGTCGCTCTTCGGCCTCTCGGCCGGGCAGGCGCTGACGGCGGCGCTGGTGGCCGGGTCCATCTGCGCGGTGCTGCTGCTGATCGCCCGGCCGCTGCTGTTCGCGTCGGTGGACGAGGCGGTGGCCGCCGCGCGCGGGGTGCCCGTACGCCTGCTGGGCCTGGTGTTCCTCGTCCTGGTCGGGGCGTGTGCGGCGGAGGCCACGCAGGCGGTCGGGTCGCTGCTGCTGCTCGGCCTGCTCGCGGCTCCCGCGGGCGCGGCGGCCCGGCTCACCGACCGCCCGTTCCGTGGCCTGGCGCTGTCGGCGGTGCTCGCGCTCGCCGAGATGTGGGCGGGGCTCGGGCTGAGCTACGCGGTGCCCACGCTGCCGCCGAGCTTCGGGATCATGGCGGCCGCGGCGTCGGTGTACGGGCTGACGTTCCTGAAGGGCGCCGGACGCGGCCGGGATCACGAAAAGGGGCGAAACGGGACGAGCCGTCCCGCACGCGCGTTCTCCCGGCTGTGGCAGACTGCCACCATGCCAGCACTGGGGGACACGGATCATGAGTGAGGCCCGGTCCGCTCCGACCATAGGGCAGCTCGTTCTGAGCAGGCAGCTGCGCGGGCTCAGGGAAAGGGCGGGCGTCACCCGCGAGCAGGCGGCGAAGCTCCTGCACGTGACGGTGGCGACGATCCGGCGCATGGAGTCGGCCGAGGTCGCGCTGAAGATCCCGTACCTGCAGGTGCTGCTGCCCGCGTACGGGGTCGACGCGGCCGGCGTCCAGTCGTTCCTCGACATCACCGAGGAGGCCAACAAGCCCGGCTGGTGGCAGCACTTCCACGACGTGCTGCCCGGCTGGTTCAGCGGATACGTCAGCCTGGAAGAGGCGGCGAAGACGATCCGCACGTACGAGCCGCACTTCGTGCCCGGCGTCCTCCAGACGGAGGAGTACACGCGGGAGATCCTGCGCACGGGCGCGATCGGCCAGCTCGACCCCGACCGCGTCGAACGGCACGTGGCGCTGCGCGGGCGCCGCCAGGCGCTGCTGACCAGGAAGGACGCCCCCACCTACTGGGCGGTGATCGACGAGACGGTGCTGCTGCGGCCGGTCGGCTCACCCGAGTTGATGCGCGACCAGATCGGCCGCCTGCTGGAGATGGCGGAACTGCCCAACGTGACGCTCCAGATGGCGGAGCTCTCGGCGGGCCACCACCCGGGCACCTACACGTCGTTCGTGCTCTTCAGGTTCGAGGCGCCGGAGGTGCCGGACATCGTCTACGTCGAGTACCTGACGGGCGCGCTCTACCTGGACGACGTGACCGAGGTCGCGGAGCACAAGGAGGCCATGGACCGCATGGTCGCGCACGCGGAGTCCGCGAGCCGGACGAAGCAGATCCTGGCGGACCTGTACAAGCGGTACTGACGGCCGAGCGCCCCCGCGGGCGGCCTCGGGCATGTCGCGTGACGGCGTCGGACTATGCTTCGCCGTGCGGGCCGTTAGCTCAATTGGTCAGAGCAGCGGACTTTTAATCCGTTGGTTGTGGGTTCAAGTCCCACACGGCCTACTTCTCCCGCCCGCCGTGGTGCTCCTGGGAAAGGAATGCGCCCAGGAGGCTGCGGAGCGCGCCGGTTCGTCGCACGCTTGGGCTTATGAGTGACGCACCGATCGTCGTGCACAGGGCCTCGGGCACCGGCGGCCGGCGAGTGACGGTCCGTGGGCAGATCATGGGCCTCGCCCACTCGGACGGCGACCTGGTCGAGTTCCTGCGCAGGGCGGGGCTGCCGGACGCGGGCGACCTGCTCGACGACCCGGCGTGGGTGGAGTGGCAGGGCGGCCCGCCGCACGACTACACGACGCGGTGACCGTCCCGCCGCCGGCGCACGCCGCACGTCTCTTACGAAACGGCACGTGTCCTGTATCACATGGCGCCCCGCGGGCCCCGTACGCTCCGCCGACTGTCAGTGGCGGCCCGTAGTCTTGTACCCATGTTCGTTTCCTTGTCCGACACCGTCGACGAGCCTGGTTCCGGCCGCTCGGCCGCCGCTGTCAACGCCCGTATCCGCGCCCTGTGGGCGCGGGCCGGAGCCACGCTCACCCCTGCCGAGCAGGAGCGTTATCAGGAGCTGCTGGTCGAGTGGGCGGCCGCGGTGAAGGCCGATGTGGTGCCGGCGGCGTAGCCGAGGCGGCCGCCGCCCCGCAGTGGTGCCGATCTTGGTCCGCATGGCGTACTCTTGTAATCACCGACGCGGGGTGGAGCAGCTCGGTAGCTCGCTGGGCTCATAACCCAGAGGTCGCAGGTTCAAATCCTGTCCCCGCTACTCAGAGACCGAAGGCCCGGATCCACGGATCCGGGCCTTCGGTGCATTCCGTACGCCAGTCGGTCGACAGTGATTCGCCGCCCGGCGCCTCGGCGGCCAGCCTGGTGGGGGCGGGGTACCGTCCGAGCCTTCAGGAGACCGGCAGGAAAGGCCACTCGTGGGCAAGTCGGGGCGCGACGCGCGCAGCCGCAGGGGCGGCGGCAAGGGTTCGCGTGGTGTGCGCATCGCGCGGGACTGGGTCGCGCGCCGGGACGGCGAGCCGTCCCGCGGCGAGGTGGCGGCGAGCCCCCACCCCAGCAAGGCCATGTTCTGGCTGCCCGTCATCGTCATCGCCGTGGGCGTGGTCTTCGACGCGCTGACGCCGACCCGCTTCACCGCGTCCCCCTTCTTCGCGGCGGCGCCGATGGTGGCGGCCCCGTTCTTCGGCCTCCTCGGCACGTTGGTCACCGGGCTCGCCGGGCTGGCGTGCGAGGTGCTGCTGCGCTACGACGACGGCACGCTCGCCAGGCCCGAGGCGGTGGGCGACCTGCTGACCGTGGTGACCGTCACGGTGCTCGCCATGGGCATCAACCGCATCGTGCGGCTCAGCGGCGAGCGGCTGGCGTCCGCGAGCATCATCGCCGAGACGGCGCAGCGCGCGGTGCTCCCGCAGCCGTCGGAGCGGATCGGCGGTCTCCATATCGCGGCGCGGTACGAGGCGGCCCAGGAGGACGCGTTCATCGGCGGCGACCTGTTCGCCGTGCAGGACACCCCGCACGGGGTGCGTCTCATCGTCGGCGACGTGCGCGGCAAGGGGATGGACGCCGTCGAGACGGTGGCCGTGCTCGTGGGCGCGTTCCGCGAGGCGGCGGAGCAGGAGCGCACGCTTGAGGGCGTCGCGCACCGGCTGGACCGCGCGCTGACGCGCGAGGGCACGCGGCGCGCCGAGCGCGACTCGTCGGAGTCGTTCACGACGGCGGTGCTCGCCGAGGTCCCGCACAGCGGCGGCGTCGTGCGGCTCGTCAACCGGGGCCACCCCGAGCCGATGCTGCTCGAATCGTCCGGGGCGGTGCGGACGCTGGACCCGAGCCAGTTCGCGTTGCCGCTCGGCATGGCGGAGATCGGTTCCTGGCCTGACCGCGCGGACGAGCGCCCGTACCCGCCGGGCGCGACCCTGCTCTTCTACACGGACGGCCTGTCCGAGGCGCGCGACAAGGACGGCGTCTTCTACGACCCGGCCGCGCGCCTCGACGGACGGATCTTCCCGGGGCCCGAGGAACTGCTCGACGCCGTCGTGGGGGACGTACGCGTGCACACGGGCGGTGGCAGCAGCGACGACATGGCGCTGCTCGCGGTGAGCAGGCCGGCGGAGGGGCAGCCGGAACGGCGCAGGATCATGAGCGTCGTACCGCCGATCTGACATCTCGTCCGCGAGTCTTTGGACGTGCGTCACCGTGTGTGAGTGTTCGCGAGCGCTCCGCACCGCCGCTCGGGCGTGACCGCGCCGCTGAGGGCGGGTCAACTCGCCCGAATGCGCCTGGATCTGTCCCGGTTGATCCGATGCGAAGTCGTTAAACGATCACCGGGAACGGCTTGGAATAACGACCGGATCTCTATTAACGTTCGATAACGCAGCGCGGTCGTCCCAGCCGTCGCCAGAGGCGGCGCCGTGCGCGTGCGCCGAATCCCGCGAGGGAACCGGGGAACCAACCATTGGGGTGAATCGGGCGCTACCTGCCACCGCTGAGGCGGCCGGGCGCACCCGTAGGAGACCTTCCTGCTCCGAACCCGTCAGCTAACCCGGTAGGCGAGAAGGAAGGAAAGGAGTGTCGCCCTCGTGGCGTCCAACAAGCCTGCCCCGGAGCCCCCGTTCCAAACACGCCCCTTCGGCGCGACCCCGTACAACGGCGGCCCGCACATGGAGACTTACCCCGGGGCGTACGGATCACACGCCCCCGAGGGCGGTTACGGCTATGGCTACGGCAACCAGGGCCACGCGCCGGGTGAGGCACAGGGGCAGCCACAGGGCCCGTACGCCGCCCCGGCGTTCACCTTCCCCGAGGAAGCCCTTTCGGCAGGACCCGCGTTCGATGCCGCCCCGGCGTTCGGCGACGGCGCGTCCGACGAGGAGGAGAAGGCGTGGGGCGCCTTCTCGGCCGATGAGGGGTCCGCCACCTCGATCTCCCCGCTGCGCGGCAAGCACCGCGTCGTCAAGCAGCGCGGCGGCCTCGCCCGCAGCTCCACCGTGCTCGGCGTCGGCGTCATCGCGGCCGTCGGCGCGGGCGGGATCGCGGCGGCCCAGGGCAAGCCGCCCGTCTCCATATCCGTGCCCGACGCCATAGCGGAGCACATCCCGCAGAGCGTGGCCTCGATCCCGGTCGTCGGGTCGATGGTGCCGGAAGAGAAGTCCTCGCCGCGGGACGTCCTCGCGAGCGAGCCGCTCACCACGGCGGGCATGACCACCGCGGACCTCAAGCGCGGCTCCACGGACGCGGGCGAGGCCCTGCGGGCGCGGATCCTCGCGCAGGCCGCGGCGCAGCAGCAGGCCGCCGACGACACCGCGCGGCGGCAGGCCGAGCAGCAGGCGGCCGCCAAGGCACACGCCGAGGCGGAGAAGCAGCAGGCCGCGGCGCACAAGAAGGCCGAAGAAGCCAAGAAGAAGGCCGCCGCCGAGGCGAAGAAGAAGGCGGAGGCCGAGCGCCTCGCCAAGCTGGCGAAGAGCTACACGCTCCCCGTCTCCTCCTACAGGATCACCGGCACGTTCGGCGAGCCTGGCTCGATGTGGTCGTCCGGCTACCACACGGGCCTCGACTTCGCGGCCCCCACGGGCACGCCGATCAAGTCCGTGCACGGCGGCACGGTCGTGTCGGCGGGCTGGGCGGGCGCCTACGGCTATCGCACGGTCGTGAAGCTCGACGACGGCGAGGAGCTCTGGTACTGCCACCAGTCGTCGATGCTCGTGTCGGCCGGGCAGAAGGTCACCACCGGCGAGGTCATCGGCCGCGTCGGCGCCACCGGCAACGTGACGGGGCCGCACCTGCACCTGGAGGTCCACACGGCCGCCGGCAAGGCGATGGACCCGAGGCCCTGGCTCGAGGCGCACGGCCACACCCCCTGACCGGCCAGGTGGGCCGCCGGCGCGCGCCCGGCCCGGCGCTGACCTCCGGCGGCCCGGCGGTACGGATGCTTCCCCCCGCGTTCCGTACCGCGGGCCGCCGGACCCCTTTTGCGCCTCCCCACGCCGGGCCCGATCACTTGGCCGCCGGTGCGCGCACGCGCCGTCCGGCGGGAGGGGGCTGCGCGGGCGCAGCCGCCTGCGGGGTTCAATGGACGCATGACCGATCGACGCCCGCTGGGCCCCTCCGACCTGACCGTCTCCCCGCTCTGCCTGGGCGCCAACGTCTTCAGCTGGAGCGCCGACGAGGCGACGACCTTCGACGTCCTCGACGCGTACACGGCAGGCGGCGGCAACTTCGTCGACACCGCCGACTCGTACGGGCGAGGGGCGGACGGGTCCAAGGGCGGCGGCTCCGAGGCGCTGATCGGGAAGTGGATGGCGGCCCGCGGCAACCGCGACGACGTCGTCATCGCGACCAAGGTCGGCAACCACCCCGAGTACAAGGGCCTCGCGCCCGAAACGATCAGGGCCGCCGCCGAACTGTCGCTGACCAGGCTCGGCACCGACCACATCGACCTGTACTACACGCACTTCGACGACGAGTCCGTCCCCGTCGAGGACATCATCGGCACGCTCGACTCCCTCGTGAAGGAGGGCAAGGTACGCCAGATCGGGGCGTCCAACATCAGCCCCGAGCGGCTCACCGCATCCCTGGCTCTCTCCGAGCGCGAGGGCCTCGCCCGGTACGTGGCGCTCCAGCCGCACTACAACCTGGTCTCCCGCGACACCTACGAGGGAGCGTTGCAGGACGTCGTGGCGGACAACGGCCTGAGCGCGCTGCCGTACTTCTCGCTCGCCGCGGGCTTCCTGACCGGCAAGTACCGGCCGGGCACCCAGGTGGAGAGCGTGCGCTCCGGCAAGGCGGGCGCGTACCTGGAAACGGACAGGGGCAGGAAGGTGCTGGCCGCGCTCGACGGCGTGGCGCAGGCGCGTGACGCCGAGGTCGCGACCGTCGCGCTGGCATGGCTGGCGCAGCGCCCCACCGTGGCCGCGCCCATCGCGTCGGCCCGCACGCTCGAACAGCTGCCCGCACTGCTCGCGGCGCAGGACCTGCGCCTGACGGACGACGAGATGGCCGAGCTGACGACGGCGTCCGCCTGAGCACACCGGGCGCCGGCTCGGGGACGGACCGCGCCGGCTCGGGGACGGACCGCGTCGCCCTGGGACCGCGCTAGAGGCGGTACGGGTTGAAGCCCGAGTAGTCCATGTACGGGGGTGGCGCCCAGAACCGGCCCGTGGCGCGCGCCGCGTGCAGCAGCGCGTGCCCGGCCGGCTCCCGGCGCTCCCATATTCGCGCCAGCAGCTCGCGCTCGCGCGCCGCGAAGTCGGCGGCCGGCACCGCCCCGCGCTCCGCCTGCCGGCGCAGGGCCGCGAGAGCCGTCGCATGACGCCCGTACTCCGTGACGGCCTTCGCCGCCGAGGTGCCGTACGTGCGGCCCGCGAAGTCGCGAGCCATGGTCCTGGCCCGCATCGAGGACAGCGCGCAGGGCGCGGCCGGGTCGAGCCAGCCCGCCGCGACGTACGCCGGCAGGACGTCGGAGACCATCCGCAGGTCGCGCTGGCGGGCCCATATCGTCAGCCATGTGACGAGGCCGAACACGGGCATCATGAACAGGGCGTAGACGATGTAGAAGCCGAACGGGCGGAAGAACCCCGACGAGGCGTTCCACAGGGCGTGCATGCCCATGGCGAGAAGCAGCCCGGTCAGCGGCGCCGCCACCCGCAGGGCCTTCACGTGGCGGCCGCCGACGATCGTCCTCAGCCCGAAACCGACGCCCGTGAGCACGGTGAACAGCGGATGCGCGAACGGCGACATCACTATCCGGACGAAGAACGTGGCCACCGTGAACGAGGCGATGCCCGTGCCGCCCAGCAGCTTGTCCTCGCCGAAGGCGTTGCCGAGGTAGAGGATGTTCTCCGTGAACGCGAAGCCGGTGGCGGTGAAGCCGGCGAAAACGATGCCGTCGACCACGCCGGTGAAGTGGCGCCGCCGGAAGAGGAACAGCAGCAGCACGGCCGTGCCCTTGGCGCTCTCCTCGACGACGGGCGCTATGGCCGTGGCCCCCAGGGACCGCGCGCCCGACGGGTCGGCCGTGGCGGTCGTCAGCCATTCCGTCGCGAACGAGTTGGCGATGATCGCGACGAGCGCGGCGGCGCACGCACCCCAGGCGAACGCGAAGGCCAGGTTGGACCAGGGGCCCGGGTCCACCCGGTCCACCCAGCGGAAGACGGCCACCAGCACCGGCACGGGCGCGACGGCCAGCGCGAGCCCGACGAAGAACCCCTCCGTGCCCGTCTGATCGCGCACGAGCGCCAGGATGACGAGGCCGCAGAGCGTGAGCAGCGTGACGAGGGCACCGATCCGCACACCGCGGCGCCGCGCCAGCGCGCGCCCCCGCTTCCGCAGTGTCCGGTCGCCGAGGCGCATCGCGGGCCGCGGCTGGAAGAACTGCGGGGTCGATTCGCTCACGTATTGACCCTAACGAGGGTCACTGACAACGGCGATGGCGCCTTCGGCCCCGGGTGGGCTCATTTCCGCCGGAACAGCAGGTCACGCACCACGTGTCCCTTGTCGAGGCCCTGGCCCTCGAAGCGGGTCAGCGGCCGGTGTGCGGGCCGCTCGGCGAAGCCGCCGCCGGGTGCCGTGTTCTCGAACGCGCCGTGTTCGTCCAGGACGGCCAGCATCTGCTCGGCGTACGGCTCCCAGTCGGTCGCGCAGTGCAGGACGGCGCCGGGGGCCATTCGGGTGGCGGCGAGGTCGAGGAACTCGGGCTGGACGAGCCTGCGCTTGTGGTGGCGCTTCTTCGGCCAGGGGTCGGGGAAGTACACCCGGAGCCCGGCGAGTGACGCGGGCGCCAGCATCTCGCGCATCAGGATGACGGCGTCCCCGTTGGCGACCCGCACGTTGGCCAGCCCCTCGCGTTCGGCGAGTGCGAGGAGGTTGCCCTGACCCGGGGTGTGGACGTCCACGGCGAGCACGCCGGTGCCGGGGTCCGCGGCGGCCATGCGGGCGGTCGTCTCGCCCATGCCGAACCCGATCTCCAGCACGACGGGCACCGCGCCGAACAACGCGTCGAGGTCGAGGACCCGCTGCCCGTCGACGTCGAACCCCCAGGTGGACCAGAGCCGCCTGATGGCGTCGGCCTGCCCGGCGGTCACGCGGCTGCGGCGCGGCTGGAAGCTGCGGATGCGCCGCTCGAAGTGGTCCCCGGCCGGGTCGGCCGCGGGGCCGCCGTCGGGGAACAGCCGGCTGGGGGTCTGTGACTGGGGGGACATGGTGCACCCATCGTAAACGGGGCTGGACGGGTGGCACGCCTCGTGCTCTCCGGCCCTGCACCGCCGAGGCCGGGGGCCGAGGGACGACGTGCGGTGCGCGGCCCCCGGGGCCCGCCTACGCCGGCGCCATCAGCAGGGGCCTCGCCTGCTCGCGCAGGCGCGCGACGCGGGGCTCGTCCCCGTACGGCTCGAGGCGGTGCAGCAGGTCCCTGACGTACTCCGTCGTACGTGCCGACGAGATGCGGCCCGCCACCTCCACCGCGCGCGCGCCCGCCGCGCACGCCGCGTCCAGGTTGCCGGACTCCAGCTCGGCGACGGCGCTCACGACGAGCCGCAGGCCGTGGGAGCGCACGAACTCCTCCGTCGGCTTCGACAGGGCCTGCTCGGTGAACCTGCGGACCTGCCGCGGCAGTTTCAGGTCGCGGTAGCACTCCGCGGCGTCGGCGGCGAACCGGTCGTAGGAGTAGAACGCCAGCCAGGACGGGTCCGCGTCGCCCTCGCGCGAGCGCTCCAGCCAGCCCTCGGCCGCCTTGAGCGCGGCGCCCGCCGTCGTCGCGTCGCCCGCCTTCGCGTGCGCGCGCGCCTCGACGAGGCGGAAGAAGCTCATGGTGCGTGCCGTCGCCAGGCCCCTGTTGCGCTCGACGGCGGCCTGCGCCAGGTCGACGCCCTCGTCGGCGAAGCCACGGTACGTCGCCTGGAGGGACATCGACGCGAGCACGTACCCGCCGAGCGGCACGTCCGCCGCCGCGCGCGCGAGCCGCAGCGCCTGGATGTAGTACCGCTGCGCGGCCTCCTGCTGGCCGGTGTCGAAGGCCATCCACCCGGCGAGCCTGGTCAGTTCCGCCGTGGCGCCGAACAGGCCGCGCCCGACCTCGTCGCTGTAGGCGCCGAGCAGCAGCGGCGCCGCGTCGACCCGCAGGCACTCGGGCACCATGGAGGAACGCCAGTCGCCGCCGCCGTACTTGGAGTCCCAGCGTCTCGCGTCCGCCGCCGCCTCGCGCAGCTTCGCCACGTCGCTGTGGCCGACCCTGAGCGGTGAGGCGGCGTCGCTCGCGGCGCCGTT
>NZ_JAGIQL010000140.1 GCF_017813245.1 Streptomyces montanisoli | reverse complement strand
GCCCCGGCGCCCCGTGGCCTCGGCGCCTGCGGCCCGCGCCGCGTGCTCCCGCGCGCGCATCGTCCCTGCGCCCCGCGCGCACAGCGCCCTGACGCGCTCCACCGGCAGTCCCATCAGGGCCGCCGTGCGCTCCTCGTCGGCGCCCTCGTACAGACGCAGCACCAGGGCCAGCCGCTCCTGGCGCGAGAGCGGTCCGAGTACGCCGTCCCGCGTACGCCCCATCCGCCAGGCGGCCGAGCGCGCGTACCGCGTCGCGAGTTCCTGGCGTGCCCTGTCGTACGGATCCTCGCCACGCAACCGGTGCCAGTCCGCGTACGCAGCGGCCAGCGCGGCCGTCAACAGGCGCAGCGCGCGAGGCGAATCACCCGGCGTCTCGCCCGTGAGCAGCACGGCCACGTGCAGCAGCCTGCCCGCCGCGCCCGCGACGAAGGACTCGAACTCCTGGGCGCGGCGGCGCTCCTCGTCAGCCCGCCGTTGCCGCACGCTTCATATGAGGCCCGGCGCGGCCCGGCGGTCAAGAGGCGGGCGGCGCCTCTTCCGGCGGCACGGGGTTCTTGGCGGCGGGCAGCGCCTGGTTGAACCGGGTGAGCAGGGCCGTGAAGGACACCCGCTCGTCCTCCGTCCAGCCGTCCGTCACACGCTCCATCAGGCACCGCCGTGAGTGGCGCACCTCGTCAAGACGCGCGTGCCCGCCCTCGGAGAGTTCGAGGACGACGGCGCGCCCGTCCTCCGGGTGCGACGCGCGCTTGACCAGGCCGCTCTCCACCAGGGGCGCGACCTGGCGCGTGACGGTGGACGAGTCGATGCCCATCCCCGCGGCGAGCGCCTTGACGCCCATCGGGCCCTCCAGGTCGAGCCGGTTGAGCAGCAGGTACGCGGCACGGTCCATCGTGTTGCGCACCTGGCCCACCCCGCCGAGCCTCGTCTGCTCGGCGCGCCGGGCGAAGATGGCGACCTGGTGCTGCAGGGCGTCGAGGAGGCCGGCGCCGTGCGGGAAATCAGATGCCGTCTCCCTGGGTTCCCTGGAATCCTTGTGACCCTGGGTACCCTCCGCGTCCTGGGAGGCCGACGCAGCTGAAGTCATGTCCTGAATGGGGGGCATGGCCGGGGCTCTCTCGTGAGGGTCGGTTGGTGGTGGTCAAGGGTACGCGGAACGGGGCGTTCACGTGCGGCGCCCGCCCAAACGCCCCACGGCGCGCGGCACCGTACGCCCCCCGGTCTGTGGTCCGTCGCCCAGCGTCGCGAGGCGATTCGACCGTATGCCGATGAGTCGCGGCGCCGTTCCCGGTCTGCCCCACGAAAGAAGCGGACTGTGGAACGCGAACGCGACCCGATGCATCCCGTTCGAGTGATTGTGTATCGCGATGTATCGCGTTACTGTGCCTTCTCCATCGGCTCCGGCCACACGACTACAGGAGAAACCCATATGCCAGGCGCCATCTATGCCGAGGGTCTGGTCAAGACCTTCGGCGACGTACGGGCTCTGGACGGCGTGGACCTCGACGTCCCAGAAGGAACCGTGCTCGGCCTCCTCGGCCCCAACGGCGCGGGCAAGACGACCGCGGTGCGCGTGCTGACGACCCTGCTGCGCCCGGACAGCGGCCGCGCCGTCGTCGCCGGCATCGACGTCCTCAAGCGCCCCAACGACGTGCGCCGATCCATCGGCCTGTCCGGCCAGTTCGCGGCGGTGGACGAGTACCTCACCGGCCGGGAGAACCTCAGGATGGTCGGGCAGCTCTACCAGATGAGCGGGCGCCGGGCCAAGGCCCGCGCCGACGAGCTGCTCGAACGCTTCCACCTCGCGGACGCGGGCGACCGCACGACGAAGACGTACTCGGGCGGCATGCGCCGCAGGCTCGACCTCGCCGCCGCGCTCGTCGTCTCCCCGCCCGTCATGTTCATGGACGAGCCCACCACAGGACTCGACCCGCGCAACCGCCAGCAACTGTGGTCGATCATCCAGGAGCTGGTGGCGGGCGGCACGACACTGCTGCTGACCACGCAGTACCTGGAGGAGGCCGACCACCTCGCCCACGACATCGCCGTCGTCGACCGCGGCAGGGTCATCGAGCGGGGCACGGCCGACGAGTTGAAGGCGCGCACGGGCGGCGAGCGCGTCGAGGTCGTCGTCCACGAACGCGACCACATCGCCACCGCGCGCACCGTGCTCGCCGGCTTCGGCAAGGCGGGCAACGTGTCGGGCGACGCGGCGGTGACCGTCTCGGAGCACACCCGCAAGCTCACCATCCCCGTCACCGGTGGCGCCAAGCTGCTCGCCGAGGTGATCAGGGAACTGGACGCGCGCGGCATCGAGATCGACGACATCGGCCTGCGCAGGCCGACCCTGGACGACGTGTTCATCTCCCTGACAGGACATGTCGCGGAGGAGATCGGCGAAGAGGGCGACGACGAGGGCCGTACGGGCGGCGCCCGCGGCAAGGGGAAGACGACATGACGACCATCACCAGCACCCGCCAGATGCCGCCCGCGCGCGGCGGCGTAGCAGGCTCCGTGCGCGACTCGCTCGTCGTAGCCCGCAGGAATCTGATCCGCATGACAAGAATCCCTGAGGTCATTCTTTTCGGCCTGTTCCAGCCGATCATGTTCGTGGTGCTGTTCAGCTACGTCTTCGGCGGTTCGCTCACCGTGGGCGGCACCACGGACCCGAGCGTCTACCGCAACTTCCTGATGGCCGGCATCTTCGCGCAGACGGTCACGTTCGCCACGGCGGGCGCGGGAGCGGGCATCGCGGACGACATGCACAAGGGGTTGGTCGACCGCTTCAGGTCACTGCCCATGGCGCGCGGCGCGGTCCTCACGGGCCGCACACTCGCGGACCTCGTGCAGACCGCGCTGACGGTCGTGGTTCTCGCGATCGTGGCCGTACTGGTCGGCTGGCGGATCCACGAGGGCGTCGGCAAGATGTTCGCCGCGTTCGGGCTGCTGCTCCTGCTCGGCTACGCGTTCTCGTGGATCGGCGCCCTGATCGGCCTGTCCGTCCGCACGCCCGAGGCAGCCACATCCGGGGGGCTGATCTGGCTCTTCCCCGTCACGTTCATCTCGAACGCCTTCGTGGACTCCAGCAGGATGCCGGGCTGGCTCCAGCCCATCGCGGAGTGGAACCCGTTCAGCGCGACGGTCCAGGCGAGCCGCGAACTCTTCGGCAACCCGGGCGTCTCGGCGTCGACGGCGTGGCCCATGGAGCACCCGGTGTGGGCGTCGCTGATCTGGTCGGCACTGATCATCGCGGTCTTCCGCACGCTGGCGGTACGCAAGTACCGCCGCGCGGCGGGCTGATGTGTGTGAACCCCCACCTCACGCGGGTGGGGGTTCTTCACGTTCCGCCCGCCGTGCGGACATCCTCCCTGTTTGCCCGGGCGGCGTACGCTGGCCAAGAGGTGATTCGATGTCGCTCCAGGAGAACGTCCGCAGCCAACGGCGTACGGCGGGATTGACTCAGGAACAACTCGCCGAAGAGGCCGACCTCTCACTCAGCACCATCCGCAAGGTGGAGCAGGGAGGAAGCGTCTCCGTCGAGACGATCCACACGCTGGCGCGAGCCCTCGGCACCACGACATCGAGCCTGTTCGCCTCCGGAGCGCCGGCCCCCACGGTGGAGCCCGAGGGCGACGGCCCCAAGCTGATGGCGCTGCGACGCGCACTCATGCCTCCGGTCGGCCTGTCCGCCGCGCTCGCGGTGCCCACCGAGGCACGCGACCTGACCGCGATTCAGCGCGACATCGACGATCAGCACGCCCTGTATCGCACGGACCGCTACGACAGTGTGGCGAAGGCCCTGCCCGGCATCCTGCGTTCCGCCGACGCGGCGGTCGCGCTCAGCGACGGGGACGCGTCTCGCCGGCAGGCCGTCGTCACGCGCGCCCGTGCCTTGCTGCTGGCCGGGAAGTACCTGACGCAGGTCCGGCGCTACGACATGGCCTACCACGCACTCGCGCGCGGCATCCAGGGCGCCCGGGAGGCCGACGACACCCAGTTGGCCACCAACGGCATCGTCGGCATGTGCTGGTTGCTCCTGCGGCAGGACCGATTCGACGAGGCCGAGCACTTGGCCGCCGTAACGGCCGACGACGCCGAGCCGCGCATGTCGAGCGCCGACCATGCCCACCTCGCCGTGTGGGGCGAACTCCAGCTACGCCTGGCATCCGCAGCAGTGCGCAACAACCGTCCCGGTGTGGCCAAGGAGGCCCGGCGCATGGCGATGACGGCCGCGAGCGCGCTCGGGCGGGAACACGTGGACTTCCGGCACCACTGGGCCACCTTCGGGCCGGTGACGGCCGAGGCGAAAGCCATTGAGGACCTGTCGCTCATCGGGGATGCGCGCGGAGTGCTCAGCCGGGCCGACGACGGCCCCGTGAGCAGCAAGGCGCTCAAGAAGATGGGCAGGCCCAGCCCCAACAACTGGGACCGCCACCGGCTCGACGTCGCGCGGGCCCACGCGCTGCTCGGTTCGCACCAGGACGCGATGGACGAGCTCACCGCAATCAAGGCCGCGTCGCCCGAGTGGCTTAAGCACCAGAAGATGGCCCGTCACATCGTGCAGGACGTACTACGCCACCGGAAGCGCACACTGACCCAGGAGATGCGTGACATGGCGGTCCACCTGGGCATCACGGGCTAACTACTGCTCCTTGCAATGGTTCCTGACGCTGTGTTGGCAAACGGGCGCGGTCCGTGTGTGGCCCCCTCCATTCACCGTCCGTAACTTGATGCTCATGGTGAGCAACGAGCGGACCGCGCCGGACATCGGCGACCTTGCCAAGGACTCGGCCAGGAAGAAGGTCGGCGTGCTGGTGGACAGGGTCGCCGGTCGTTACCTCATGCGCCCCGTAGCGGGCGGCCTGGAGTGGGAGGTCGAGCCGGGAAGGATCGAGCGCCTGACCGCCCGTGAGGAGCTGAGCGCACGCAACGAGGCGCGGAACGCCGCGAGCAGGCAGGGCCTCTGATGCGCCTGCTCGCACGCCACGCGGACGCACGTCACCTGGACGCCCCGCCGCCCGGGGCGCCGCCCCGGGCCCGTGCCCGCAAGGGCAGAGCAGCCATCAACACAACGGGTCAAGGAGACAACATGCGTGACACACGCGGCCGGTGGAGCTTCGCGGACGGTCCGGAGGACGACAGTTCCAGCGGCAACAAGCACGGAGGCGGCGGCCAGGGCGAGGGCGACGATTCCGGACACAGCGACACCAACGGGGGCGGCACGAAGTGACCGAGCATGAAGTGTGGGAGGCCAGTCCTGACGGGCTGGCCTCCCGGCTCGTCGAGTCCGGCGCCCTGACCACCGACTGGCTCCCCGCCTTCAAGGCGGTGCCCCGCGAGCTGTTCGTGCCCGACGTGATGTGGCCCGGCCGGTCGGAAGGGGTCGGTCAAGGACAGGCGCTGGACCGGCGCGAGGAGCCCGAGAGCTGGCGTGAAGCGGTCTACTCCGACATCTCGCTGACGACCCAGTGGGACGACGGCCGCCACGTGGGCAAGGGGAAGGGGACGTCCCCCACCTGCTCCAACTCGCAGCCGTCCATGGTGTTCTCGATGCTCGACGCGCTGGACGTCCAGCCCGGCTGCCGCGTGCTGGAGATCGGCACGGGCACCGGCTGGAACGCGGCCCTGCTGTCCGAGCGCGTCGGGTCGCGGAACATGACGACGGTGGAGGTCGACCCGGAGAACGCCCGCCGGGCCAGGAAGTCCGTACGTGACGCCGGCTACCGCCCCACGATGGTCGTCGGGGACGGCGCCGATGGGTGGGCCGAGTCGGCGCCGTACGACCGCGTTCTCGTCACCGCGTCGGTGACCGGGATCCCCGCGCCCGTCATCAGGCAGTCAGCCGCCGGTGCGGTCATCGTGGCCCCCTACGCGACCACGTACGGCGGTGGCGCCGTGGCCCGTCTCACGGTGCAGCGCGACGGCAGCGCGCTCGGCCCGTTCATCGCCTCCGCCGCGTTCATGCGGCTCCGCGGGCACCGCACGTCCAGAAAGCACACCGGGGATTACCTGGGCGCGAAGGAGTGGCCGGCCGACGGCGACCGTTCCGTCACCGCGCTCTCGCCCGAGGCCGTCGGGGACTGGCTCCCGATGTTCGTCATCGGCCTCCTGACCAGTGGCGTGTTCCCGTGGGCGGAGCGGTACGAGGACGGCTCGTACACGCTGTGGCTGCGCGACGCCGCCGTCACCTCGTGGGCGACCGTCGACCACGTCCCGAACGCTCCACGCTTCGTGGTGTACCAGTCGGGCCCGCGCCGCCTGTGGGACGAGGTCGAGGCGGCGTACGCGTGGTGGGAGTCGAACGGCTTCCCCGGGTACGGCCGCCTCGGCCTGACGGTCGACCCGGACACCGGCACGCACACGCCATGGCTCGACGGCCCCGACCGCCCACTCCGGGCCCTCGGCTGAAGGCCGCACCCGCTGGCCATGACGGACCCGCGCCCCCGCCCCGGTAGGGCGGAACGGTAGCCTTTGGGCCTCTTCGGCGGTCGCTGATGCCTGCCCGGGCGCGGCCGCCGTTCGACATGACACGGCGGTGTCCACCGCACGGGTGGTGGGCGTCGCGCATCCCAGGAGAGGAGCGTTCATGCGCGTCCGGAGCATAGGCGTGGCCGCCGCAGCGGTAGTGGCGGCGGTGGCCGCACGCGATCTCGTCCAGAAGAAGCACGCGCTGCTCCGGACGTTCCCGCTGATCGGGCACGCCCGGTATCTGCTGGAGACGATCGGGCCCGAGCTGCGGCAGTACATCGTGACCTCCAACGACGAGGAGCGTCCGTTCACGCGCGACCAGCGCTCCTGGATCTACGCGTCCGCGAAGGCGGAGAACAACTACTTCGGGTTCGGCACCGACAACGACGTCGAGCACATGCAGGGCCACGCGTACCTGAAGCAGCGCACGTTCGCCGATGCGCTCTCCGAGGCGCAGGGGCCGCACGATCCGCAGGCGCCGCTGCCCTGCGCGAAGGTGCTGGGCGGGCCGCGCGGGCGTGCCAAGGCGTTCCGGCCCGCGAGCGTGGTGAACATCTCGGCGATGAGCTTCGGGTCGCTGTCGGGGGCGGCCGTCACGGCCCTCAACAAGGGCGCGGAGCAGGCGGGCGCCATGCACAACACCGGCGAGGGCGGGCTCTCGCCGTACCACCGGGGTGGCGGCGACCTCGTCCTGCAGATCGGGACGGCGTACTTCGGCTGCCGCAACGAGGACGGCAGCTTCAACCTCGACAAGCTCAAGGCCGTGGTCGCGAGCGCCCCGGTCAAGGCGCTGGAGATCAAGCTCTCCCAGGGTGCCAAGCCGGGTCTCGGTGGGATGCTGCCCGGCGCGAAGGTGACCCAGGAGATCGCGGACATCCGCGGCATCCCGGTGGGCGAGGACTGCGCGTCCCCGTCGCGGCACACCGCGTTCAGCGATGTCGACTCGATGCTCGACTTCGTCGAACTGCTCGCCGCCGAGACCGGTCTGCCGGTCGGGATCAAGAGCGCGGTGGGGGAGATGGGCTTCTGGCGCGAGCTGGCCAAGCTGATGGCGCGCGGTGACCGCGGTGTCGACTTCATCACCGTCGACGGCGGCGAGGGCGGCACCGGCGCGGCGCCGCTGACATTCGCGGACTCGGTGTCGCTGCCGTTCCGGATGGGCTTCTCCCGCGTGTACGGCACCTTCGCCGAGCTGGGGCTCACCGATGACGTGGTGTTCATCGGGTCGGGCAAGCTGGGGCTGCCCGAGAACGCGGCGGTCGCGTTCGCCCTGGGCGCCGACATGATCAACGTCGCGCGTGAGGCGATGCTGTCGATCGGCTGCATCCAGTCGCAGAAGTGCCACACCGACAAATGCCCCACAGGCGTCGCCACGCAGAACCAGTGGCTCGCCCGCGGCGTCGACCCGGCCTCCAAGTCGACCAGGACCGCCACGTACCTGCGCACTCTGCGCAAGGAGCTGACGAAGCTGTCGTCGGCCGTCGGCGTCGCCCACCCGTCGCTGATCACGGCCACCGACATCGAGATACTCAACGGCGACTACGACGCCCGCACCCTGGCCGCCGCCTACGGCTACAAGGACGGCTGGGGCGAGCTTGGCCCGCACCTCGCCGAGGAGATCACCACGCTGCTCGCCGCCAAGCCGGCCACCGTGCAGGAGCCGGTCGTCTGACGCCCGCCTCCAAAACGGGAAGGGTCCCGCACGCGGAAGACCGTCCGCGTGCGGGACCCTTTTCGGTGCGCGTGCTCAGCTGGTCGTCAGGGCCGTGTCGTCCACGACGAAGCTGGTGTACAGCGAGGAGTCCTCGACGCCGTTGAACTTCAGCGTGACCGTCTGGCCCGCCAGCGAGGAAACGTCGAACGACCTCTTGCTGTAGCCGGAGTTGGCGTTCAGGTTCGAGTACGTCGCCAGGGTCTTCGAGCCCGCGGTCACGGTGAGCTTGTCGTAGGCCGCGCCCGAGGTGGACTCGTTGGTGTCGATGTGCAGGTAGAAGGTGAGCTCGGCCGAGCAGCCCGCCGGGATCGTCACCGACTGGGACACGTTGTCGGTGTGCGAGGTGCCGTAGCCGTCCAGCCACGCCTTGTAGGAACCGCTGTGCGCGGGCTCACCGCTCTGGGTGGTGATGACACCGCTCGACGCGTTCCAGCCGGTGTTGCCCGACTCGAAGCCCGGGTTGGCGAGCAGCTGCTGCGTGGAGCAGCCCTGGGAGGTGCCGACCGTCCAGGTGAAGGACGTCGAGCCGGAGGCGCCGGTGGAGTCCTTGGCGGTGACGGTGACCTGGTACGTGCCCGCGGTGGACGCCGTGCCCGAGATGAGGCCCGTCGTGGAGTTGATGGACAGGCCGGTGGGCAGGCCCGCGGCGCTGTAGGTCAGCGCGGCGCCGGCGCTGTCCGTGGCGTGTATCTGGAGGCTGACGGAGCCGCCGGTGGTGGTGGACTGGTTGCCGGGCGCGGTGACGTTCACCGTGTTGCCGCTGGAGGATCCCGCGGTGAAGGCGGCGGTGCCGTTGGGGGTGCCCCAGCCGGTCGGGCCGTCGTAGCCGGTGCGCGCGGTGCAGAAGTACGACGTGGAGCAGGATCCGTTGTTGCCGCTCGTGACGTCGAACAGGTTGCTCGTGTGGGCGTACGGGTACTTCGCCGGGTAGTCGCTGCCGCCCGGGTTGCCCGCGAGCGCGTAGACGCCTGCGATGAGCGGGGAGGATGCGCTGGTGCCGCCGTAGACGGCCCAGCCGGAGCCGCCGTAGGTGTCGTAGACCGCGACGCCTGTGGCCGGGTCGGCGACCGCCGAGACGTCGGCCTCCATGCGCTTCGAGCAGCCGCTGTCGGTCTGCCAGCTCGGCTTCGGGTCGTACGCGGAGCAGCCTGACCCCGTGCCCTCGGTGGAGTTGGTGTGCCACACCGACTCCGACCAACCACGGGAGTTGGAGGCGCTGTTGAGCGCGGTGCCGCCAACGGCGGTCACGTACTGCGAGGTCGCCGGGTACTCGGCACCGTAGGCGGAGTCACCGGCGGAGACGGTGATCGCGACACCCGGGTGGTCGTAGTAGGCGGCGTCGCTTGACGTGTCGGACGAGTCCTCGCCGCCGCCGTAGCTGTTGGAGACGGCCTGCGCGCCCAGCGCGACCGCCTCGTTCTCCGCGGTGCCGAGGTCGGCGATGCTCGCGGAGTTCGCCTCGACCAGGATGATGTGGCAGTTCGGGCAGGCCGCGCTGACCATGTCGATGTCCAGCGCCTCCTCGCCCGCCCAACCCGAGTCGTTGGTGGGGAGGTTGGTGGTGGAGCCGGTCTGGCTGACCTGCTTGAAGCAGCCGTTGGCCTTGGTGCACGAGGACAGGCCGTACGTGGAGCGGTACGTCGCCAGGTCGGACTCGGCGTTGGGGTCGTTGTACGCGTCGACCAGGGCGACCGTCATGCCGGAACCGCCCGTCGAGGGCAGCTTGTAGGCGTCGTGCAGGTTGGCCGGGGAGAGGCCGGAGGGTGCGGCGGCCGCGGCGGCGAGCGCCGAGGCGAGGTGCTGCTTGATGTCGGTGCGGCGCAGCGCGAGGCAGGACGCGTGACCGGGCTCGGCGGTGGCGCACAGGCGCTGGGTGGGCACCTTCTCGCCGGCCTTGCCGGTGGAGTGGACCGCCTGGCGGGCCGGGGCCGTCAGCGCCTTGGCGTTCTGGGCCGCGTGCGAGGTGTGGTGCGCGGCGGGGGCCGCGGTGGCCGTCGACGCGCCGGCGACCGGTGCCGCGGCGAGTCCGGCGACCGCGAGGCCGAGGACCGGGACCGCGACGGAGACGAGCCTGCGCAGACTGGGTCTGCGCCCGCTCGAACGTGACTCACGCATGGGTACTGCCTCCATGGAGGTGGGGGGAACCAGGGATGGACGCATGTCAGGTGCATGACATGCGGAATGTGCGTTGTGTGAACGCGACATGACAGGATGCGGAGGGAACCTACTCCGCGGTACCCGGCCCTGCGCCAGCCCGCGGAAGACTTCTTTGCCGTTGCCCGGTACGGGTTGACCACCACATGGGGATTTACGTGGGCAGCCTTGGATCTGCCGGAGGATTGGCTCCCCCGCGCCGCGTTCGGCGGCGCTTTTCGCACGCGAAAGGGCGGGGCCGGAGAATCCTCCGGCCCCGCCCCTGGACGGCCCTGCGGCCGCCTGCGGCCGCTACGCGGCGCTGACGACGCTCAGCCTGTGTACGGCTTGGCGGCGAGGATCTTCACCGTCGCCGTCTTGCCGTTCGGCAGCTCGTACTCCGCGTCGTCGCCGACCTTCTTGCCGTTCACCCCGGAGCCGAGCGGCGACTGCGGCGAGTACGTCTCGATGTCGGCGCTCGCGTACTCGCGTGACGCCATCAGGAACGTCAGGGTGTCGTCCTCGTCGCCGTCGAAGGCGATTCGGACGACCATGCCGGGCTCGACCACGCCGTTGTCCGCGGGCGCCTCGCCGACCTTCGCGTGTTCGAGGAGCTGGGTCAGCTGGCGCACACGGAGCTCCTGCTTGCCCTGCTCCTCCTTGGCCGCGTGGTACCCGCCGTTCTCGCGCAGGTCCCCCTCCTCGCGCGCAGCCTCGATCTTCTTGGCGATCTCGGTGCGCGCGGGACCAGACAGGTACTCCAGCTCGGCCTTCAGCTGGTTGTACGCCTCCTGGGTGAGCCAGGTGACGTTGTCGCTGGTCTGGGTCACAGGTGCTCCTCGTAGGTACTGGGAAAATACAAATCATCGCCCTACCAGTAAGGATGTGGCCTTCCCGGTCGGGCGAAACCACGAGCCTAACAATTCCGCGGCGAAAGGGGGAGCACAAAAGCCGCCGGGATCGTGTCGCCGCAGGTCAGTGGCGTGACGCGGGCATGCGGGAGAGCGGCGGCAGGGCGGGTTGGTGCGGCGCGGCCGAGGGCCGTCAGTCGTCCGAGCAGCCGACGAGTTCGGCCGCCGCCGCGTCCCCGGTCGTGCGCAACGAGATGACCTGGTCGATCTGCGACTTCGGCTGGTCGTAGCGGACCGTCTTGCGTCCGACCTCCTGGTGGTCGGCGTCGATGGCGCGGACCGTGCACGTGCCGGTCGTCGACTTCCCCTTGTTCACCTGGAGGTGGATCCGCACCTGGGACGCGGAGGTCTTCTCGTACGTGACGACCTGGCCCGACACGCTCTGGTCGGCGATGGTGTGGAACCCGTAGTAGCCGATGCCGATCACCGCGAGGCCGCCCACGACGGCGCCGATGATCTTGAGCTTGCGGTCCGCGCGCTCGTCCGCCGAGCGGCCGTAGCGGCCCGCTGGGGCCTGCGTACGCGCCTGGGCCATGGTCAGTCCTCTCGCGGCGAGCGTCGCCGGGTGCCGGAATAATCGCCCCCCGGTATCCGTCACTATAGAAGCCGCCCTTTGCGACGAATCACTGAGGATCGAGCCTTGACTGAGCAGCTGCGACTGATGGCCGTTCACGCCCACCCCGACGACGAGTCGAGCAAGGGCGCGGCCACGATGGCCAAGTACGTCTCCGAGGAGGTGGACGTGGTCGTCGTGACGTGCACGGGAGGCGAGCGCGGCGACATCCTCAACCCCAGGCTCCAGGGGGACCCGGAGATCCTCGAGCACATCCACGAGGTGCGCAAGAGGGAGATGGACCAGGCCAGGGAGATCCTCGGCGTCAAGCAGGAGTGGCTCGGCTACGTCGACTCGGGGCTGCCCGAGGGCGACCCGCTGCCGCCGCTGCCGCAGGGCTGCTTCGGCCTGGCGGACGTCGACGAGGCGGCGGGCCGGCTCGTCCGCCTGATCCGCTCGTTCAGGCCGCAGGTCGTCACGACGTACGACGAGAACGGCGGCTACCCGCACCCCGACCACATCATGACGCACAAGATCACCATGGTGGCGTTCGAGCACGCGACGGACACGGAGAAGTACCCCGAGGCGGAGTTCGGCCCGGCCTGGCAGCCGCAGAAGCTCTACTACAACCAGGGCTTCAACCGCGCGCGCACCGTCGCGCTGCACGAGGCGCTGCTGGCGCGCGGCCTGGAGTCTCCGTACGCGGAGTGGCTGGAGCGGTGGAAGGAGAGCAACCGCCCGGAGCGCACGCTGACGACGCACGTGCCGTGCGCGGAGTACTTCGAGATCCGCGACAAGGCGCTCCTCGCGCACGCGACGCAGATCGACCCGGACGGCGGTTGGTTCCGCGTCCCGCTCGACCTCCAGAAGGAGGTCTGGCCGACCGAGGAGTACGAGCTCGCGCGCTCTCTGGTCGATACGTCCCTCCCCGAGGACGACCTCTTCGCGGGCATCCGCGACAATGCATGACATGGATGCGACTCACGCAGTGACGAACATGGTCACGCTCGCCGAGGTCAACCAGGACAAGGTGACCCCTGGCCTGCTGGGATTCGTCGTCTTCGCGGTGCTCGCGGTCGGCGTCTGGCAGCTCATGAAGTCGATGAACCGGCACATGGCCCGGGTCGACTTCACGGAGAAGCCGTCGACGGCGACGCGCACGGAAGCGGCGGGCGACGGCGAGCACCCGAAGGAGTAACCCGCGGCGCGGGGCGGCTCGCGCCGGGCGGCGCGGGGTGCGGGGCGCGCGCGTCGCGCCTGACGCTCGGGCGAGTGCGAGGCGTCTTTGCCACGGGCCCCGTGGCGGGGGCGCCATGCGGCGTTGTCCGGGTCGGACGGCCCCCGCCGGGCGGCCGGGAACTGCCGACAGCCTGCCGCCTTGCAGGCGCGTGGGGGCGGGCCGCCCACGGGTGGGACGCGTCACGCTGGCGGCAGCCTGGCACGGGAGGCCTGCCGCCTGGCGGGCACGTGCGGGATGCCCGCCCCGCAACCCGGAACGCCTCGCCGTAGTGGCGGCCCCTGCTTCGCGGGCGTCCGAGCCCGCGGCCCGCTCGGTCGCAGCGGCAGACCCGGCCCGTCCGGCCCGCTGCCCGGGACGGCCGGTCCCGATCGGCACGGAGAGCCTGGCCCCCGGGTCGCTTGCCGCGCCGGGCGCGGTCCGCGTCGTCGGTCGCACACCGCGCGTCCGGGCCGCAGCACGTGCCCGGTGGTGACGGCCCTGGGGAGCCCGGCCCGCAGGGCCGGCTGTGGCGTCTGCGGCGGTGGGCGCCACCTGGGCGGCGGCGCCGCCCCCGGGGCGGGGTCAGCTGCGGGGCGTGGCTGATGTCACCCCCATGATTTCCTGCGCGTGCCTGCTCGGGACCATGCCGAGGTTCCAGGCCTGCCAGCCGTCCTCCAGCTTCACGCCGCGCGCCAGCATCACCGACAGCGCCTCCACGCAGTCGTCGAGACGCGGGTCCCGCATCGCGTGGCCCGACGACGCCAGTTCGGCCAGCTCCTGCTCCGCGACCGCCGCGCCCACGTCCGTGCCGCCCGCCGAGGCGTACGGCAGCAGCGTGCAGCGCAGGAAGCGCGACCAGTCGGCGCCTCGCTCGTCGCCGTACGAGGCGAACAGCTCCGTCGCCTCGTCGCACAGCGCGAGCGCCTGCCCGGCCCGGTTGTTGCCGGCGTCGATGATCGCCAGCTCCACGCACGTCCACGCCTCGCCGAACGGGTCGCCCGCGCGGCGGAAGTCGGCGCGCGCGTCGACGAGCAGCTGCCGGGCGAAGCCCGAGTTGCGGAGGTTGCCGGTGCGGGCGGCCCGCTGGTCGCGGGTGACGCGGCCGGAGTGGTGGCGGGCGCAGGCCAGCCCGTAGACGTCCCGCATGCGCGAGAACATCGTCCTGGCGCGCTCCAGCTCGCGCACCGCCTGGTCGCGGTCGCCGCCGTCCTCCAGCGCCTGGCCGAGGTAGTACAGCGTCCACGCCTCGCCGCGCGCGTCCTCGTTGTCGCGGTGGCGCGTCAGCGCCTCCCGCAGGCCGTCCGCCGCCTCCCCGGGCTCGCCCACGACGAGGCGCGTGCGGGCCAGCTGCGTCAGCGCCCACGCCTCGCCGCGTCCGTCGCGCGTCGAGCCGTACAGGTCGAGCGCCCGGCGCAGCTCGTCCTCCGCGCGCGCCGGGTCGTTCGTGCGCAGGCAGACCTGGCCCAGCTGGAAGTGGGCCCAGGCCTCGCCGTGCACCGAGCCGTTCGCCTCGTGCAGCGCGAGCGCCGTCGTCAGCATGGACCGCGCCTCGGCGACACGGCCGCGGTCGCGCTCGACGGCGGCCAGCGCGTGCAGCGTCCACGCACGGTCGCCCGCGAGCGCCTCCGGCTCCTGGAGCGCGAGTGCCTGCCCGAGCTTCTCGGCCGCGCCCGTCAGGCTGCCCTGGTGGTGCAGCGTGATGCCGAGCGAGCACAGGGCCAGCGCCTCGCCCGCGACCTGCCGCGCCTCGTGGTACAGCTCCACCACGGACGAGAGCGTGGTGTGCGCCTTGTCGAGCTCGCCGAGCTGCCTGGCCGCGATGCCCGTACGCCACTGCACCGACCGCACCAGCAGCCCCTGGCCCACCGCGTTCGCCAGCTCGTTGATCTCGCCGAGCCGGTAGAGGTCGCCCCGCAGCAGGCAGTAGTCGCACAGCGCGCCGAGCAGGCCGAGCACCGTGTCCTGGTCCACGCCCTCCGCGTGCCGCAGCGCCGCCGTGATGAAGCTGGATTCGTCGTCCAGCCAGCGCAGCGCCGCGTCGGGCGACGAGAAGCCGTGCGCGCCGGCCGTCGTGCGGAACAGGTCGGCGCGCGTCGACATGTTGCCGTCGACCAGCCGGATCACCGTGTCCGCGAGCTCGCTGTAGTCGCGTACGAGGCGTTCCTGCGCGGCCGTGCGCTCCTCGGCGGGCTCCTCGTCGAGCAGCCGCGCCAGCGCGAAGACCCGCACCTCGTCGTGGAGCCGGTAACGGCGGCCGCGCACATGGTCGATGAGGCCCGCGCCCGCGAGCGCCGTCAGCAGCGCCTGCGCTTCCTGCTCCTCGGACGCGAGCAGCGCCGCCGCGGCCGACGCGCCGAGCGAGGCGCGGCCCGCGAGGGCGAGGCGCCGCAGCAGCCTGCGCGCCTGCTCGTCCTGGTCGGTGTAGCGCAGCCACAGCGCGCGGTCCACGGGCGCGACGGGGCCGTACGCGCCGAGGTCGGCGGCGAGCGCCTGCGCGGAGCGCTCGCCCAGCGACGAGCCCGCGATGCGCAGCGCGAGCGGCAGCCCGCCGCACAACTCCGCGACGAGATCCACCGCCTGCGCGTCGTAGGGCTCCTCGGCGGGCCCTGCCGCTGCCTCCCGCAGCAACTCATCGGCCCCGGCGCCGTCCAGAGGGCCGACGGGCAGCTGGTGCACCCACGCCGCCAGGTCGCCCGGCAGGTCGAGCGGTTCGCGCGACGTGACGAGTACGAGGCTGTCGGAGCGCTCGGGGACGAGGGCGCGCACCTGCTCGGCGTCCCCCGCGTCGTCCAGCACGATCGTCACGGGAAAGCCCGTCAGGTGCTCGTTGTACAGCTGGCTCAACCGTTTGACCTGCTGGTCCTGGGACGGCGTCTCGCGGAACAGCAACTGCTCGCGCGGCGCGCCCAGCCGGTTCAGCAGGTGCAGCAGCGCGTCGCGCGTCGACAGCGGCGCCTGGCCCGCGCCCCCGCCGCCGCGCATGTCCACCACGCACGCGCCCCTGAACTGGTCGCGCAGCGCGTGCGTCGCACGCACCGCGAGCGTCGTACGGCCCGAGCCCGGCTCGCCGTGCAGCACCACCACCGTCGGCCGCGTCTCCGTCGACGCGCGCGCCGCGTGCACCCACTGGGTGATCTGCGCCGTGTCCTGCCTGCGCCCCGCGAACGGCCCCTCAGGATCGGGGAGATGGCCGAACGACTGCTGCAGCACGGTGCGCTTGCGCGCCGCGGCGCTGCGGTCCTGGCCGCGCAGTTGCGACATCACGCCCGCGCGCTTGCGCGTCTCGCGGCGCGTGGACGAGACGAGCACGCGCTGCTGGTCGAGGAAGGGCCGGATGCCCCGCACATCGAGAGCCGTCAGCCACGCGAGCCGCGCCTGCTCGACCCGTTCCGGGTCCATCTGCGGCTCAGGCGCGGGACGGTGAGTGCCCGTCACACGCGCCACCGTCGTCGCCGCGCCCGCGACGGCGACGACCGCGCCGGTGCCGGCGGCCGTCCCCAGGCCCGTGCCGAACGCTCCGTCGGCGCAGGCCGCCGCGACGGCCGCGACGAGTGTGACGAGCGCCGGGGTCGCCACCGTCCCCTTGCCGAGTCCGCCGGTCAGCCGCGATCCGCCGGCCGCGAGCGCGTCGAGGGCCGCCGTGTACGCGGCGTACTCCTCCGCGGCGGCCGCCGTGATCTGGTCGAACTGCGCGTGCGCGCGCGCCAGGAGCGCCGCCCCGTCCACGCCGCCCCCCGAGTCGGCACGCCGCACTTCCGCGTCCACCACCCGCTCCAACAGCCGCTCGGCCTCGCTCCGATGGCTGCTCCGCATACGCGTCCCCCTCCGCCTTCGCCCCTGTGCGGGCGGGGCGCCTGTGCCCCCGACCCGTCTCTGCGCGTCCGTCTCTGCGCGTCCGTCCTCGCCCGCCTGTCCGGTCCCCGGGGGGGTGGTCCTGTGTCCCCGGGACGTGCCAGTGTCCTGCCCGGCCGCCGCGCCCGTGAAGCCGGTCACGGAACACCCGTACGAAACCGGCACGGGACCGGGACCGGGACCGGGACGAGCAGGATGGCGCGCCCCGCGCCGCACGGCAAGGCGCGGCGGCAGTTGGGCGCGGGGTGCGGCCGCCAGGCGCGGGGGTCCCCAGGCGCGGGGGCGGTCGGGGCCGTTGTCACAGGCACGCGGCATCATGGGCGGATGAACACGCACGAACCGGACCAGGACCGGGCGGCCGCCGGGCCGTCCCTGGCGCAGGTCCTGCGGCTGACCGGCGCCGGGCTGCTCCACGTAGCTGCGGCCCGGCGCGTCTCTGACCTGCCGGTCGCTGACGTTCAGCCGCTCGAGTCATATCGGA
>NZ_JAGIQL010000014.1 GCF_017813245.1 Streptomyces montanisoli | reverse complement strand
CGAGGAACGCGTCGGTCGACGAGCGCCGCGCGCGCCGCCGCCCGCGTCCGCCGTTGTCGCCCCCGGCCGTCGTGCCGGGCGCGCCCGTCGCCTCCTGGTAGGGCGTGGCCGGCTGCGCCTGCACCGTGCCGCCGCCCTCGCCGAGCGGCAGTTCGAGCACGAAGGCGCGCCCGCTCATCCCCGGCACCTGGTGCGTCTGCAGCACACCGCCGTGCGCCCGCACGATCCCGGTGACGAGCGGCTCGTGCACCGGGTCGCCGCCCGAGAAGGGCCCGCGCACCTCGATCCGCACGACGCTGTCGCGCTGCGCCGCGGCCACCACGATCGTCGAGTCGACGTACCCGCCTGCCTGCGCCGGTGCCTGCTGGCGCGTGCGGCCCGTGGCGTCCACGCCCGCGACGTCCGCGATCAGGTGCGCGAGCGCCGTCGCGAGGCGGCCGGGGTCGACCTCGGCCTCGATGGCCGGGGCGTGCACCGCGAACTGCGCGCGGCCCGGGCCGATCAGCTCGACCGCGCCGTCGACGCCCGCGGCGACGACCCCGTCCAGCATGACCTTGACCTTGGTCAGCCGGTTCGTGCCCGCGTCGAGGCGCTGGTAGCCGAGGACGTTGTCGACGAGCGTCGTCATCCGCGCGTATCCGGCGGCGAGGTGGTGGAGGATTTGGTTGGCCTCGGGCCACAGCTGCCCGGCCGGGTCGGCGGCCAGCGCGGACAGTTCGCCGCGCAGCTCGTCCAGCGGCCCGCGCAGCGCGTCGCCGAGCACGGCGGTCAGCTGCGCGTGGCGCGCCGAGACGAACGCGTAGCGCTCCGACAGCTCCTCGATCTCCGCCGCGTACCGGTCGCTGCGGTCGGCCAGTTCCGCCGCCGCGGCCTCCTCGGTCTCGCGCAGCTGCGCGGTGAGCCGCTCCTCGACCTCCGTGCGCTCGCCGGTCAGCCGCCGCTCGGTCGCGTCGAGTTCGGCGGTCAGCCGCCCGGTCTCGCTCTCCAGCTCGGCGGCCGCCTCGTCCCTGGCCGCCTTGAGCTCGTCGGCGTGGTCCTTCACCAGCTCCTCGTGGGCGCGCCGGTCGGTGAAGGTCATCACGGCGCCGACGAGCTGGTCGCCGTCGCGCACGGGCGCGGTCGTCAGGTCGACGGGGACGGCCGAGCCGTTCTTCGCCCACAGCACCTGCCCGCGCACCCGGTGCTTGCGGCCCGAGCGGAGCGTGTCGGCGAGCGGCGACTCGTCGTAGGGGAACGGATCGCCGTTGGCCCGCGAGTGCAGGATGAGCGTGTGCAGTTCGCGCCCGCCGAGGTCGGTGGCGCGGAAGCCGAGGATCTGCGCGGCCGCCGGGTTGACGAGGACGACGCGTCCGTCGGTGTCCGTGCCGACGACGCCCTCGGACGCCGCCCGCAGGATCATCTCCGTCTGACGCTGGGAACGGGCCAGCTCCGCCTCGGTGTCGACGGTCCCGGCGAGATCCCTGACGACCAGCATCAGCAACTCGTCGCCGGTGTAGCCGCCGTGCGGCTCGCGGTACGCGTCGCGCCCGTCCTCCAGGCCCGCGCTCGTCACCTCGACGGGGAACTCGACGCCGTCCGTGCGGCGTGCGGCCATGCGCGTCGGCTTCGTACGGCCGCGCGCGTCGGTGGACTCGGGGCGGCGCATCGAGCCGGGGATGAGCTTCGAGTCGAACTCGGGCAGCAGATCGAGCAGGCCGCGGCCGACGAGCGCGGTGCCGGGCGACTCGAACATCTCCAGCGCGATGGCGTTGGCGTTGACGACGGTGCCGTTCGCGTTGACGAGGACGAGGCCGTCGGGCAGGGCGTCGAGTATGGCTGCGAGGCGAGCAGCGCCTCGGGATGGCCTGCTGCTCACGACGAACGTTCCTCCCTGACCCACTGCGCTTTGCGGACCTGCCGCGAGGCCCATCTTGCCTGCCGGGGCCCGGCCTGTCACGGGAGGGAGTCTACGGTCTTGGGATGTGCGGGCGACGGGGGATCGAGGATGTGCGGACGGCGTGCGGGCCGTGCCGGAGCGGCGCGACAGGATCGTCATGCCGTGTGCACGCCGCCTACACGCCTGCTCGCGCCGGCGTGCGCCGGTGGGGCCCGGGGGCGCACGCCGACGCGTCGTTCGGGGCGGCGCCCGCCCCGCGTCCGCCTTGCGTCGACCCCGCGTCCGCCTCGCGTCGACCCCGCGTCTGCCTCGCGTCCGCCCCGCGTCCGCCTCGCGTCCGCCTCTCAGTCGAGGGCCGGCAGTACAGGCACGAGCCCGCGCCAGCGTGCGATCTCGCACCCGTTGCGCCGGTCGAAGGCGGCGTCGACGGCGCGGCCGCGCCAGGTGCCGGTGATGTGCGCGGTGGCGGGCCCGCCGTAGATCTGCGTGCAGATCTGGCCGTCGGGCACGGGCGCGAACGGGTCGGCGCCGTCGCGGTCGAGGACGCCGAGCCGGTCGCACGCGTCGGCCGCGTGCGGGTGCGTGCCGCCGGCGGGCGCGCACCGCAACTCGTACGTCGCCGACGGCACGGCGCCCGACGGGTCGGACACGCTGACGGTGAGCACGGCACCGGGAGCCTCGCCGGCCGCGGCGGCGGACGCGGCGGCGGACGCACCGGGCGCGAGGGCGGCGAGACCGACGAGTCCGGCGGCCGCCAGCGGCACACAGGAAGCGAGGGATGATGCGAGGCGACGCACGCGAGGCAGCAAGGCAACTCCAGCAGGGCGAAATCCCGGACTCTCACCCGTACCAACGCGGCAGCGCCCGCGACGTTGCGCTTGGCAAGCGCTTTGCCATGCCGACGGCCCGCCCGGTACGGTGTGGAGCGATTGGTGAGCGCGCCCCCGGGTGTGCCATCATCTTCACAAGCCGCCCTCGCGTGCGTGGGCGCTGGAGGCGTCGCCTAGTCCGGTCTATGGCGCCGCACTGCTAATGCGGTTTGGGTCTTAAAGCCCATCGAGGGTTCAAATCCCTCCGCCTCCGCACCTTGATCAGGGAGTTCGGCCCGTCGCGGGCTGGGCTCCCTGAGTCGCGTTCAGGGCGTTCTCGGCGACCTCCGGCGCGTCAGCCGGACGCGACGGCGCGGTCCAGCAAGGGCTTGAGCTGCCGCAGTTCCTCGTCGCTGAGCGCGGCGAGAGGCGTCTTCTCCAGCGCCGTCCGCACCAGTTCGTCGCGCACCCGGCGGCCCTTGTCCGTCAGGAGCAGGACGCGGGAGCGCCGGTCGGCCGGGTCCACGGCGCGCTCCACCAGACCGCGGTCGGTGAGCTGGTTGGTGATGAAGGACAGGTTCGGCGCGTTGCAGTACAGGCGCTCGGCCATCACCTTCATCGACGGGGGCGGCTCGGCCGGGTCGAGCACCCATAGCGCCTGGAACGTCGCGGGCGTCAGGTTGTGCGAGGCCAGCGCCTGCCCGAGGAGGTCGTTGGTCCGCATCCAGATGTCGTGGACGGCGGCAACCACCGCGGGGAGCTCGGGCGTGGGCATGAAGCCCATCCTACCAATGCTTCGAGTATCGAAATACCGTGCTAGCGTCGAGTTTAGTTCGAGCATCGAAGCACTGGAGGATTCTGGTGAAGAACGACGACTACCGCGGTGTCACCGCGCTCGTCACGGGCGCGTCCAGAGGGCTGGGACGGGCATACGCGCTGGAGCTCGCGCGCCGGGGAGCGCGGGTGATCCTGCTGGCCCGCACGGAGGCCGACCTGCGGGAGCTCGCGGCCCAAATACGGGAACGGCACGGCGGTCCGGACGCCGAGATCATCACCGGCGACCTGTCCACCTCCGAAGGCCCGGATCGGATCCTGCGGGAGCTGCGCGACCGCGGCCTGACCGTCGACCTGCTGATCAACAACGCCGGCGCGGGCAGCGCGGGCCCGTTCCTCGGCCGACCGCTCGAACCGCAGCTGCGCTCCGTCGGGCTCAACGTCAACGGCCTGCTCGCGCTCACCCACGCGATTGGCGCGGACCTGGTCGCCCGGGGCTCCGGCGGCATCGTCAACGTGTCGTCCACGGCGGCCTTCCAGCCCATGCCCTACCAGGCCAGCTACGCCGCGACCAAGGCCTTCGTGCTGTCCTTCACCGAGGCGCTGGCCGAGGAGCTGCGCGGCACAGGCGTCCACGTCATGGCCGCGCACCCCGGCGCGATCGCGACCGGCTTCTTCGACGGCACCTCGGCCACGATCGACCCCCGCGTCGCCGAGGCGCCGGCCACCGTCGCGGCCCGCACGCTGGACGACTACGCCCGGCGGCGCGCGGCGTCCTACCCGGGGCGCCCCATCAACCGCGCCCTGACCTGGCCCGGACGCCTGCTGCCGCGCACGGTCACGGCACGGGTGGCGGGCAGCCTCAACCGCCGGCTGCGCCTGCACGAGACGGTCGACGTCGCGTAGCGAGGCGCGGGGCCGGCCCGCAGAACAGAACACCGTTTCCGCAGGTCAACCCGGTACGACGCCGGTCCGGCGAATGGATTTCACCTGGGGCCGCAGGTCATGTAATGTTGTCCTCGCACCGCAGGAGGGACACAAGATCCCGCCGGGCGAGCACTCGTAGCTTAACGGATAGAGCATCTGACTACGGATCAGAAGGTTGCAGGTTCGAATCCTGCCGAGTGCACACAGGTCAAGGACCCCGAGATTCGTCTCGGGGTCCTTTTCGTTGCCTGCGCGCCGCGCCGGCACCATCAGCACGAGTGGGCGAGGCAGGCAGGATGGCGCGCATGAGGAGTGCGCGGTTCACGGAGTTGTACGCCCAGGGACGAGACGCTTGCCTGGCCGGGAGGATCTTCCAGCAAGAGCCTCCTGAGGAGGATGGGGGACGCTGGGGCCTCACGGTGGCCCTACGGCCCGATCCATCAGCCGCCCGTCGAATGGAACGACTTACCGCGCAGGCCATGGCAGTAGCAGGAGCTTCACACTGGCCCACCGGGGCCCTAATCTCCTCGCATTTCACCGTCCGCACGTTGGAGCGGTACCGGCGGCACGTTCCCGAGGACGACGAGCGGGTCCTTCGATACCAGGGGGCTATGCGCCGGGCGTCCAGTCGAGTCGATGACATCCGGTTGGAGCTGACCGGACTCACGCTGACCCCCGCGAGTGTCATGCTGTGTGCTTCTCCGCCTGACGAAGCCGTTGAGCTGCTCGCCGAACACCTGGCCGAAGAGTTGGCGGATGACGGGTGGTTCGAGGCCGATCTCAAACGAGACATCTGGTACTCGAATCTGATCCACTTCGCCGGCCCCCTCGCGGACCCCGAGGCACTCATCGATTGGGTCGCCGCTCGTCAGAGCCTGGAACTGGGGTCCACGCTCCACACCTGCGTGGATCTCATCGCCTGGTCATTCGATGGGCGACACATGGTGCCGACCACTCTCGGGAAAGCGGATCTGCACGGATCCCGTACCCGACCAGGAGCTGAGCGTCGCTTCAACCAGCTCGGGCCGGCGCCGGCCGTCGGCGACTGAGCCGGGTCTGCCCTTGGAGGTGTCACGGATCGTTTGGCGTCCGCCGAACCCCGGTGCAGGCGATCAGAGTCGTGGCGTGCTGGTTGAGGAACAGCATGAACACCCACGACCCATCGAGGGCCCGGATCTGCCCCAGTCGGATTGGCCCGCGGTATTGGCCGAGGCGTAGTACCGCGCGCTCCAGGCCGGATGTCTCGGTGCCTTTGCGGAGGGTCACCCGGAGTCGGCGTCCATAGATTGTGGCGAGTGACTCTGCGGGCGTCGTGCCGTCCCAGACAACATGAGAAGCACCGGCATGGAGGGCGGCAAGCGCATCGCTTGATGCCTCTTGGCCGTCGTCAGCCAGCAGCCGCTCCAGTCGTTCTCGCTGCATTTGGGGACAGCGCCTCCCGGATTGGATGAGTCGTTCTCATCACGTGCTTGTGAGCCTCAAGCGTCGTGGGTGTCGCGCTGGGGCCCGGCCTCTCCGCGGGCGTCCGCGCGTCGGTCTCCCGAGCGGGGAGGCGCGACGCGCGGGTGTGGTGCGTAGCGGCGGTGCAGTGCGCGCAGCTGGGACAGCTGCTTCGCGAAGACGCCCATCTCGGCGGGGCCCATCCACGGCACCGGCAGCGAGACGGTGGAGCCGTCGCGCAGTCTGGCCGCGACACGCAGCTCCGTGCTGCGGAAGCGGGGGTCGGCGCCGTCCACCAGCAGGTCCTCGAAGCGGGCGATGTCCTCCCACGCGAGTCGCCGCCACCGCACCACCGTGCGGTACCGCAGCCCGTCCGGGCCCGCCTCCACGCGGCGCCTGAGCATCGAGATCGCGCTGCCGACCGCCGCCATTCCCACGATCGCGGCAAGGATCCCCCACGTCTGAGCGTCCGGGGCGCCGAGGCCTGCCGCGACCCCCGCCGCAGCCGCGGCCAGCGCGGCGAACGCGGTCCACCAGCGTGCGGATTTTCCTTGCCATCGCAACGACAACTCAGCATGACCGGTCACGTGCGTGATCATGCCATCGGCCGTGTCCGACCGGAAGGTCGTGGCTTCACGCGCGTTCTCCTGCGGGCGCCGCGCCCGGTCAGGCCGAGGCTTCCGCGGGCGTCTCCGTCGGGGTCGGCCGCGGCGGTTCGACGCGGTGGCGGCGCGTCGGCATGCCGAGCGTCGGGTTGGCGACGCCCCAGGTGGCGATCTTGCAGACCACTTCCTTGTAGAAGGCGGCGGGACGCCCGGTCAGCGCCGCCTTGACCGCGCGGTCGTCGGCCGTGACGTACTGGATGATGCCTTCCTTGCGGCCCAGCGAGATGCACTGGTTGTAGTAGCGCGGCGTCGTGGTCGGGAGCTTGCCGCCGGTCAGTCGTGCCGCGATGGCGTCCGCGGCCTGCCAGGCCATGGGGACGCCCGTCGCGCACGACATGCGCAGCGGCTTGCCGCCGGGGCCCATTGCCATGGCCGCGTCGCCGACGGCGTATACGTCGGGGTGCGAGACCGAGCGCATGGTCGCGTCGACCACGATCTGGCCCGTGCCGGTGGTCTCCAGGGGGGTGGCCTCGGCGATCGGGTGGACCGCGAAGCCGGTGGCCCACACGGTGACGGCGGCCGGGACGGACTCGCCGTCGGCGGTCGTGACCCGGTCGGCCTCCACGCCGGTGACCGCGGTGTGCTCGTGCACGGTGATGCCGAGCCTGCCGCACACCTTCCGCAGGTGCCCGCGGCCCTTGGGCGAGAGCCAGTCGCCGAGTTCGCCTCTGGCGACGAGGGCGACGTCGAGGTCCTTGCGGGTCTCGGCGATCTCGGTCGCCGCCTCCACACCGGTGAGACCGGCGCCGACGACGACCACGGTCCCGCCGGCGTCCAGGGCCGCCAGGCGCTCGCTCAGCCGGAGCGCGCCGGGGCGGCTCGCGATCTCGTGCGCGTGCTCGGCGGTGCCGGGGACGCCCTGGGTGTTCCAGCCGCTGCCGAGGGCGTAGACGAGGGTGTCGTACGGCAGTTCCTCGGTGCCGGTCGCGGCTGCGGTGGAGGCGGTGCCCGTGACGCCGGTGCCGGTCGCGCCGGTGCTCGTCGCGCCGACGACGGCGACGGCGACGGTGACGGTCCTGCGGTCGACGTCCACGCCGCTGACCTTCGCGACCCTCAGTTCGACCCCGCTGCCCGCAAACATCTCCCGCAGCGGCCGCGGCCGCAGTTCCTGACCGACCGCCAACTGGTGCATCCGCACCCGCTCGACGAGGTCGGGCTCGGCGTTGACGAGGGTGATGGCGACGTCCTCGTCGTGCAGCCGCTTGGCGAGGCGCCCGGCGGCGGTGGCTCCCGTGTATCCGGCTCCGATGACGATGATGCGGTGCTGCTGCTGTCGCATGTCCTGGCTCCTGTCTCGCGCGGATTCGCCACTTGAACCGGGCAGCCCGCCGTTTCCTGACAGGAAGGTCGTGTGACGCGCGTCACGTCGCGTCGGGGGCGCGTCATGAGCGCTCGGCGGCGACGCGCGCCGTCACGTGCGGAACAGGGGCTCTCCGTGGTCGGCGGCCGCCCACCGCCGCGTCGCGCGCTCCAGCTTGTCCGGGTTGACCTGCGCGCGGCACGCGGCGATGCCCTCGCCGGTGACCTCCAGGCACATGACGGCGATGATCCGGCCCTCGACGAGCGCCACGACGGCGGGCACGCCGTTGGCGGTCGTCGCGTAGACCTCGTAGGCGCCGCCGGCGAGGGCGAGTTGGGCCTTGCCCGGCTTGAACAGGCCACGCATGTACTTCGCGACCGCGACGGCGCCCTCGAACGCCTTGGCGCGCGCCGGCACCTTCCCGCCGCCGTCGCCGATGGCGACCGCGTCGTCGGTGAGCAGCCGTACGAGCGGCTCGGTCTTTCCGCTGGTGGCGGCGGCGAGGAACTCCTCGACGATCCGCCGCGCGGCGGCCTCGTCGACCTCGGTGCGCGCCTTGCCGTCCGAGACGTGCCTCCTGGCCCGATGGAAGATCTGCTGGCTCGCGGCCTCGGTGATGTCGAGGATCTCGGCGATCTGCCGGTGCGGGTAGGCGAACGCCTCGCGCAGCACGTACACCACGCGCTCGTTGGGGGACAGCCGCTCCATGAGGGTGAGGACCGCGTACGAGACGGATTCGCGCTGCTCGGCGGTGTCGGCGGGGCCGAGCATCGGGTCGCCGGCGAGCAGCGGCTCGGGCAGCCACTGGCCCACGTAGGTCTCGCGCCGGGCGCGGGCCGAGGTGAGCTGGTTGAGACACAGGTTGGTGAGGACCTTCGTCAGCCAGGCCTCGGGGACCTCGATGCGGTCGACGTCGGCGGCCTGCCAGCGCAGGAACGTGTCCTGCACGGCGTCCTCGGCATCGCTCGCCGAGCCGAGGAGGCGGTAGGCGATGGCCTGCAGGCGGGGCATGGAGGCCTCGAACCGGTCCGCATGGTTCCTGGTCAGCGCCATGGCCCGGATACTAGCGCTCGCGACGCGCCGGGGGCCCCTGGCTTCTCCTCTCCCGCCCGTCAGGAGTGCGGTGAACGAAGGAGGCGTGGGGGGAGAGGGGTCTCCACCGCCTCGTCGCCCTCGCGGGTGACCCGGTACGCCAGGGCGCCGGGGGTTTCGGCGACCGCCTCCGTCAGCTCCGTCCCGTGGTAGACGAGCCCCACCCCGTCGTCGGTGCAGTGTGTCTCCGGGAGGGTCCCGGCCGCCACCAGCTCGTGCACCAGGCGGCGCCGTCCTGGGTCGGTGTCGTAGTGCACGCCGTTTCCGTACGGGAGGAGCCCGAGGCCGTTCATCACGGGGCGCAGCTCCGGGCCGTACGAGTCCGTCGTGCCGCCCTCGTACCAGCAGATCGAGCCCGCGCTCACGCCGCTGAGCACGACGCCGGCCCGCCATGCGCGGCGCAGGATCCCGTCGAGGCCGTGGACCCGCCAGACCGCCAGCAGGTTGGCGACCGAGCCGCCCATCACCCAGACGACGTCCTGCTCCATGACCGCGCCCTCGATGTCGTCCATGTTGGGCATCGGGAAGAGCTGGAGCGGCGTCATGTCGAAGCCCGCGACGCGTGCGGCCTCGGCGGCCCTGGCCGTGAACGCCTCCGCGTCGCCGATCGCCGTTCCTACGTACATGACACGGGGCCTGCGGCCGTGCGCGCCGGAGAGTTCGACGGCGTGGTGCACCAGGGCGCCGAAGGCGATCGCCGTCCGGCGGCCTTGGCGCAGGCCGCCTGAGGTGGCGAGGACGGTGGGCTGTGGGGCTGTCATGACGGGCGAGCTTAGCGAGCACGGCTGATTGTCAGTGGTGGCCTCTACGCTCGGAGAGGTGTCGGACACATGGCGGTGTGCCGGACTGCGGTGGAGTGGTGGCGTCGACGGCCGCTCCGCCGGGCCCGGACTGGTCTGGGAGTCCCACAAAGCCTGGGAGTCCCACGAAGCGGTGGGGGAGAGCGGGGATGCGTATGGCGGGAGGCATAGCGGCGGCGGGCCCGGTGGCGGGCCCGGCGGAGCAGCGGGGCGCGTAAGCGCCCTGGCGTACGGACGCGAGCTGGGGTTTCGCGCCGTCGGTACGCGTCGGTGCACCGGCGCGGGCCGTGGGCGCTGCCCGCTCGCGGCCGAGGTGCCGGCCCGGAGCACGGGGGCCCAGTGTTCCGAGTGCGCGCGCCTCGACCGTATGCGCTCCGTCGCCGCCGACACGATGGCCGACGATCCGCGTCCCTACCGCGTCTATCTGGCGTGGTTCGGTCCGGGGATGCGGAAAGTCGGCATCACCGCGGAGGCGCGCGGCTCCGCCCGGCTGCTCGAACAGGGCGCCGTCACCTTCAGCTGGCTCGGCCGCGGCCCGCTGATGGCGGCGCGCCGTACGGAGGAGCTGCTGCGTGCCGCGCTCGGGGTGCCGGACCGCATCCCGTACGCGGCCAAGCGCGCGGCGCGCGCCGGGCTGCCGCCGCGGCCCGAGCGCGCCGCCGAGCTGGCGGAGCTGCACGCACGTGCGGTGGCGCTGGCGGGCTGGCCGGGTTCGCTCGAACGGGCGCCGTTCGTCGCCGTCGACCACGCGGCCGCGTTCGGCCTCGAAGACGGGACGGTCGGCGACGTCGGCGGTGGCGACGGCGGCCTGCGGCTGGCAGCGGCGGTGACGGAGCTGGTGGCGGGCGGCTCCATCGCGGGACACCTGGTCGCGGCGGCGGGCCCCGACTTGCATGTGGCCGTCGAGGGCAAGGGTGTCGTCGTGGTGGACACCCGGCTGATGAAGGGGTGGCGGCTGGGGCACACAGGACGGGAGGGACGTGAGGGAAACGAGGAGCGCGGGTCGTGGCTTGCCCTGCCGGTACGGCAGTTGCGCGGCGACGTGCAGGACGGGCTGTTCTGACACCCAGGGGCGGGACGGCCTGACGCCGGGAGGCGGGCCGCCCTGAGGCACTGGCCTTGTGGACACTTTCGGAGTGGGCGCCGAGAGTGGGGCCATGAGCGATCAAGGGGTGGACGAGCGGGCTGCCGTGCGGGCGTTCCGCGAGCGTGCCGGGCTGCCCGGCCTGATCGACGTGCACACGCACTTCATGCCGGACCGCGTGCTGCGCAAGGTGTGGGCGTACTTCGACAGCGCCGGCCCGCTCGTGGGGCGCGTGTGGCCGATCACCTACCGGCACGCGGAGGACGAACGTGTCGCGCTGCTGCGGGGGTTCGGCGTGCGCGCGTTCACGTCGATGGTCTACCCGCACAAGCCGGGCATGGCCGAGTGGCTCAACGGCTGGGCCGCCGGCTTCGCCGCTCGTACGCCCGACTGCCTGCGGACGGCCACGTTCTTCCCCGAGCCCGACGCCGAGGCGTACGTGCGGGAGGCCGTGTCGGGCGGGGCGCGGGTCTTCAAGGCGCACGTCCAGGTCGGCGGGTACGACCCGAACGACCCGCTCCTCGATCCGGTGTGGGGGCTGCTCGCCGAGGCCGGCGTGCCCGTGGTCACGCACTGCGGGTCGGGGCCCGTGCCGGGGAGGTTCACGGGGCCCGGGCCCGTGCGGGCGCTGATGGCGCGCCATCCCCGCCTGCGGCTGGTCGTCGCGCACCTCGGCATGCCCGAGTACACGGACTTCCTGGCGCTCGCGGAGAAGTACACGTCGATGCGGCTCGACACGACCATGGCGTTCACGGACTTCAGCACCGAACTCGCGCCCTTCCCCGGCGGCGGGGACGCGCTCGCGCGCCTCGCCGATCTCGGCGACCGGGTGCTGCTCGGCACGGACTTCCCCAACATCCCGCATCCGTACGTGCACCAGCTGGAGGCGCTCGAACGGCTCGGGCTGGGCGAGCACTGGCTGCGAGCGGTCTGCTACGGGAACGCGGCAGCCCTGTTCAGCGTTGACGGGGCAGCCGGTGTGCCGGGCGGTGACGGGGGTCTCACCGGTCCCTGAGAGGAATTTCTCAGGCAATTCACAGAAAGCCGCAAGGCGGCTCTCAGAGGCTCTGCCCAGGGTGAGGAGCATGACGATCACCTCGCCCCGCGGGCGCACCGAAATGCTGAAGCCGGACGGGAGCCCCGTCCGCGTACTCGTCGTGGACGACGAGGCGTCGCTCACCGAGCTGCTTTCCATGGCCCTCCGGTACGAGGGGTGGGAGGTGCTGAGCGCGGGCGACGGCTCCGCCGCGATGGACTCGGCGCGCGACTTCGCGCCGGATGCGGTGATATGGGACGTCTCGCTGTCCACGGTGGGTGTCTCGGCCGGGGCCACGGCCGGCGGCGCGGCCGGCGCGGTCGCCGAGGCCGGTGAAGGTGGTGCGGGCGGTGCGGGCGGCGCGGTGGCCCAGGCACCCGACGCCAGGGCGGTGCTGCGGCGTCTGCGGACCGAGCTCCCGCAGGTCCCGGTGCTCTTCCTGACCACCAGGGACGGCGTCGAGGAGCGCATCGCGGGCCTCACGGCGGGCGGCGACGACTACGTCACCAAGCCGTTCAGCCTGGAGGACGTGGTGGGCCGGCTGCGCGGCCTGATCCGCCGCTCCGGCGTGGCGACGGTACGCAGCGAGTCGATGCTGGTCGTCGGCGACCTCACGCTGGACGAGGACAGCCACGACGTGACGCGCGGCGGCGACTCCATTCACCTCACGGCGACGGAGTTCGAGCTGCTGCGCTACCTGATGCGCAACCCGCGCCGGGTGCTGTCCAAGGCACAGATCCTCGACCGGGTGTGGTCGTACGACTTCGGCGGCCAGGCCAACGTGGTCGAGCTCTACATCTCGTACCTGCGGCGCAAGATCGACGTGGGCCGCCCGCCGATGATCCACACGCGGCGCGGCGCCGGCTACCTGATCAAGCCGGGGGAGCCGGGCACAGTCCGCTGAGCCTCTGTGGCTCGTTCACGGCTACCGACGGGAAGGATCACCACCAGCCACGGCATAACATCCTCAACCGGGTGGATCATGGGAACGGTACGGGAAGGCGTACGGGAGGAGGCCCGCGGGGCCGCCGTCCGCCCGCGGGTGCTCAGGCGCCCGCCGCCCGACCCGTACAACCCGCCGAAGGTCCGGTACCCGCCCGGCCGGATGGAACCGAGGAGGCTGGCCCATGGTCGCCGGAGCCCACCGCGCGAAGCGTCCCGCACGGACGAGCGTGTGGCTTGAGGGGAAGCCGAGGGTCCGCGGGCGGCGCCACGAGCGGCCGGAGCAGCCGCCCGCCGCGGCCGGTGACCCCACTGCCCTCGACCGCGACCGGATCACCGAGGTGTCCGTCCGCCTGCTGGACGCGGAGGGCCCGGAGAAGTTCTCCATGCGGCGGCTCGCCTCCGAACTCGGCGTCACGGCGATGTCGCTGTACTGGTACGTGGACACCAAGGACGACCTGCTCGAGCTCTCCCTCGACCACGTATTCGGCGAGGCGACCGTGCCCGAGCCCGAACCCGTGCCCGAGCCCGTCGGCGCGACGGACGAGGACTGGCCCGGCCAGCTGCGCGCACTCGCGGCCAGCTACCGCTCCGTGTTCGTCGACCACCCGTGGGCGTCGCCCCTCATCGGCAAGTACCTGAACATCGGCCCCTGCGCCACGCTCTTCTCCAACGCCGTGCGCTCCGTCGTCCGGCGCATGGGGTTGCCGCCGCGCGTGCAGCGGGGCGCCATCTCGGCCGTCTTCCAGTTCGTGTACGGCTTCGGCACCATCGAGGGCCATTACGTGCAGCGGTGCGCGGACGCCGGACTCAGCCAGGACGAGTACTACCGCCTCGCCATGGGCACGATCGACGAGCAGCCCGGCCTGAGGGCGGCGTTCGCCTCCACGGGCGAGCCCATCGAGCCGCGCGGCGCCTCCACCGTGCAGGAGATGCGCGAGCGCGACTTCGAGATCGCCCTCGACCTGCTGGTGGCGGGCATCGAGGCCCTGCGGGTGCGGGGCGCCGCCGCCACGCCCTGAGGGCCGCCGCCGCCCCCCTGAGGGCTCAGGACTCCGGGGCGAGGCGCGCGGGGAAGCCGCCGGTGGCCAGCGGCGACCAGCGCTCGGGCGTGACGCGGATGATGGACTTGCCCTGCTTGACCATGGCCTCGCGGTACTCGTCCCAGTCGGGGTGCTCGCCCGAGATGTTGCGGAAGTACTCGACGAGCGGCTCGACGGACTCCGGCACGTCGAGCACCTCGGCGACGCCGTCGACCTGCACCCACGGCCCGTTCCACTCGTCGGACAGGACGATCAGGCTGACGCGCGCGTCGCGCTTGGCGTTCCTCGTCTTGGCGCGCTCCGGGTAGGTCGACACGACGATCCGGCCCGCGTCGTCGACGCCGCAGGTGAGCGGGGAGCCCTGGGGGCGGCCGTCGGAGCGCGTGGTGAGCAGGATCGCGCGGTGCCGCGGCCGGACGAACTCCAGCAGCCCCTCGCGGTCGACGACGGTGTTCGTTGCGATGTTCGGTGCCATGGCGGCAGCCTACGGCGGGCGCGCGCCGGAGGCTGCCACCCGCCCGGAGGCCGCCACCCGCCCGCAGGCCGCCGCGCGTCACATCATCGGCGGCAGCTCGCCCTGGACCGCCTCGATGTGCAGCTCAACCTTCAGCACGGCGCCGACCATCGCGATGCCGGCCTGGACGACCTGGTTGTAGTTCATCGAGTAGTCCTCGCGGCGCAGCTCGGTCGTCGCGCTGAACGCGGCACGCACGCCGCCCCACGGGTCGGAGCCGCTGCCCAGGTAGGAGAGCGCGAGGTCGACGTCGCGCTCCACGCCGTGCAGGGCGAGCTTGCCGTGCACGGTCCACCGGTCGGTCCCGGCGGGCACGAGGGACGTGCTGCGGAACGTGATGTCGGGGAACGCCTCGACGTCCAGGAAGTCCGGCGACTTGAGGTGCTTGTCGCGCAGCCCGTTGCCGGTGTCGATGCTCGCCGCCGCGATGGTCGCCTCGACGTGCGAGGCGACATACTCGCCGCCGTCCTCGACGATCTCGATCGTGCCGCCGAACTCGTTGAACCTGCCGTGCACGCTGGCGAGGCCCAGGTGCTGGGCGACCGCGCTCACCGTCGAGTGAGCCGGGTCGATGGACCACGAGCCTGGCGGCGGCAGCTCGAAGCCGCCCTGCCGTGCCAGCACGACCGTGCCGACGTCGGCCCGGCCACTGGCGGTGACCAGGGCGGTCGCGGCCGAAGGCGTGTAGCCGACGGCGGTCACGACCACCGTGTAGGGCCCCGGGGCCAGCGTGTCCGGCGCGGAGACGACGCCGTCGGCGTCCGCGTCGGCGCGCAGCACCTGGCTGCCGTTGGTGTCCGTGAGGGTCACGACCGCGTGCTGCACGGCCCAGCCGTCCCGCGTCCTGACCTGTGCGCGAAGTCCCATCCCGCGTTCTCTCCTTGGTCTTGCTGTGTGACGAGGCGGCGCGGCGGACGTGTCTGGTGCGTCCGCCGCGCGCCTGCTACTCGACGGGATGCGTGAGCTCGATGTCGTGCCCGTCGACGCCGCGGCCCCCCACGGTCAACGAGCCGGCGACCGGCGGGTAGCCGGTGGCGATGACGGTGTACTCGCCCGAGTCCAGGTCGGCGAAGGCGTACGCGCCGTCCTCGCCGGTCGTGGACGTGGCGACGACGTTGCCCGCCGCGTCCACGAGCGTGACCCGCGCGTCGTGCAGCGGGCGGCGGTCGGCGCCCGCCCGCACGATGCCCTGCACCAGCGCGCCCGAGTCGAGTACGGCCTCGATCCGCGTCACGCCCTGGCCGCCGATCTCCACCGGGAGTGCGAGCGGCCGGTAGCCCGACGCGTTGACGGCGACGGTCACGGAACCGGGCACGAGCTCGCCGAACGCGAACTCGCCCATCGCGTCCGACTTGCCCGTGGCGAGCACGTCGCCGCGGATGTCGGTCACGATCACCATCGCGTCCGCGATGGCCGACCCCGAGTCGGCGCCGCGCACCGAGCCCGCGAGGCCGCTCGTACCGGAGAGCAGGATGTCGAACGGCAGCGGCTCGTCGCCCACGACCACCGTGGACGCCTGCGGCTGGAAACCGTCGGCGGCGGCGATCAGCACGTAGCTGCCCGCGCCTGGCGCCTCGACGACGTACACGCCGTCGGGGCGCGCCACGGAACGGCCGAGCTGCCGGCCGCCGAGCGAGATGAGGGTCACGGCGGCGCCGGACACCGCGGCGCCCTCGGCGCTGCGTACCAGGCCGTGCACGGGCGTGCCCTCGGGCAGCGGCGGCACGCCCGTGCCGTCCATGCCCCCGGTGGCGCCGGTCGCGGCGAGGCCGACGAGCGGCTGAGTACGCCCGGTGGTGTCCGTACGCCCGGTCGTGTCCGCGGCTATCTCCGAGGAAGCGGCGACGGGCGCCTGGGCCTGCGCGGCGGGTCCGGTGACGGCGGCGGCCGTCTCCTGCGGGTCCTGCGACGAGTCGCCGACAGCACGTGTCCTCAACGGAACCTCCTTGATGAACCAGGTGACCAGGAACGCGACGAGTGCACACGGCGCCGCGAACAGGAAGACGTCACCTACACCATGCCCGTAAGCGACCTCCATGACGTGACGCAGGGGTGCGGGCATCGCGTTGAGATCGGGAATACCGCCTCCGCCGCTGCCCGCCTTGGCGGCCAGGGCCTTGCCCTGCGGGCCGAGCGCGGTGAGCCCGTCCGTGACGTACTTCGTCACGTGGTTGGCGAGGATCGCGCCGAGCGCGGAGACGCCGATGGCGCCACCCAGGGAGCGGAAGAACGTGACGGTGGAACTGGCGGACCCGAGGTCCTTGGCCTGCACCTGGTTCTGCGTGCACAGCACCAGGTTCTGCATCATCATGCCGACGCCGAGGCCCATGGCCGCCATGAAGATCGCCATGTGCCAGTACGTGGTGTCGTACCGGATGGTGCCCAGCATGCCGAGGCCGCCGGTCAGCAGGAAGCCGCCGGTGACGAGCCAGACCTTCCAGCGTCCTGTACGGGTGATGATCTGACCCGCGACGGTCGAGGCCACGAACAGGCCGGCGATCATGGGGATGGTCATCACGCCGGACATCGTCGGGCTCTTGCCGCGCGCCAGCTGGAAGTACTGGCTGAAGAAGACCGTGCCGGCGAACATCGAGATGCCGACGAACAGGGACGCCGTGGATGCCAGGGAGATCGTCCGGTTGCGGAACAGCCGCAGCGGGATGATCGGCTCGCTGGCCTTCGACTCCACCAGCAGGAAGAGCAGGCCGAGCACGATCGAGCCGCCGACCATGGCGTACGTCTGCCACGACAGCCAGTCGTACTTGCTGCCGGCGAACGTCACCCAGACGAGCAGCAGCGAGGCCGCCGCGGCGATGAAGAACGCGCCGCCCCAGTCGACCTTGACCTTCCGCTTCACGAGCGGCAGGTGCAGCGTCTTCTGCAGCACGATCAGGGCGATCACCGCGAACGGCACGCCGACGTAGAAGCACCAGCGCCAGCCCAGCCAGGACGTGTCGGTGATGACACCGCCCAGCAGCGGGCCGCCGACGGTGGCGACGGCGAAGGTCGCGCCGAGGTAGCCGCTGTAGCGGCCGCGCTCGCGCGGGGAGATCATCGCGGCCATCACGATCTGGGCGAGCGCGGACAGGCCGCCCACGCCGATGCCCTGGAAGACGCGGACCGCGATCAGCATCTCGGAGTTCACCGAGAGGCCGGCGATGATCGAGCCGATCACGTAGATGCTCAGGGCGACCTGGACCAGCAGCTTCTTGCTGAACAGGTCGGCGAGCTTGCCCCACAGCGGGGTGGTCGCCGTCATGGCCAGCAGGGAGGCGGTCACCACCCAGGTGTACGAGCTCTGCCCGCCGCCCAGGTCGGAGATGATGTGCGGCAGCGCGTTCGTCACGACCGTCGAGGAGAGGATCGCGACGAACAGTCCGAGCAGCAGCCCGGACAGGGCCTGCATGATCTCGCGGTGCGTCATCGGCGCGCCGGTGCCGGGGGCTGGGGCTGGCTCGCCGCCGTGTTTGGCGTGGCCGCCCCGCACACCGGTCGGTGTGGATGTAGCCATCTGGTCTGGTTCCTTGTCCTGCGTCTGTGGGGGTGAGGGTTACGGGTTGGCCGGTGGACGCGCCGCACCGGGCGCACCGGCTGTTTCGGGCATGTCACCCGCGGGCATGTCAGCCGCGCGTCGAGCCGTCGCTCACCGGGGGCGTGTGCCGGGCCGGGGGCTCGTCACGGTGCGTTCGCCGGCGCGCTCGCCGGGCGTGGGGTCGAGGCCGCGGGTGCGCGGTGGCCTGTGGCGGAGTGGTCGCCGCCGTGGAGCGCGCGGCAGTCGCCGAAGTCCTCGCGGAGCCTGCCGAGCATCGTCGTCAGCGCCTCCAGGTCCTCGTCGGACCAGTCGGCCAGCGTGGTCGCGATCATCTCGACGGCGGCCTCGCCCATGGCCGCGAGCATGTCGCGCCCCGCCGGGGTCAGCCTCAGCAGCCGGGACCTGCCGTCCGCCGGATCCGGCAGCCTCTCGAGCCAGCCGCGCTGCGCCGCGTGCGCGACGTGCCTGCTGGTCACCGACACGTCGACGGCGAGCAGCTCGGATAGCCTGCTCATCCGCATCTCGCCGTGGGCGTTGACCAGCGAGAGCACGGCGGCGGGACCGCCGGGGCACTCGGCGGGCAGCGAGCGGGTCAGGGCGCGTTTGACGGCACCGAGGGCGGTGATGTTCCGCGCCAGTTCCCTGTACCGGCTCTGTGTGGCCATGGGCTCTCCCGACGATTACGTTGCTCTAGGCAACCATAATCATGTTGGTTGCTACAGGCAAATGAAAACGTACGGCACAGACCACGGAAAAACAAAATCTTCACATCAGAATGATCAATATGCTTGCGCACGCGTTCGATCACACACTCGTGCGCGTGGCCGTCACGCCCATCTCACGTCCACCCCGTGAACACCCGACAACCCTTTTCGGGGCCGGGCTTGGGCGGAACCCGGTGGTTCGCTAGGGTCTCGCACCATGGCACACAACCCTCATGCCCCGCAGGGCCCTCAGGGCACACCTGGCAACCCCGACCCCGCGGGCAGCACCCAGATGTTCCGCGCCTTCGTCGACGAGGGCGAGCCGCAGCGGCAGCCGGCGGCAGCGGCGCGCCAGGGTGGCGGGCCGAAGGTCGGCGTGATCGTCGGCGTGGTGCTCGTCGTGGTCGTGCTGGCCGTCGTGGCCTGGCTGGCCCTCGGCTGAGCCCGCACGTCCCCTTGATTCTTTCCGTTGATTCTTCCCGGCCGGTCCGCGAGGACCGGCCGGCTCGTCGATTCCCGGATCAGTCGGAGATCAGGCCCTCGCGCAGCTGCGCGAGGGTGCGGGTCAGCAGGCGCGAGACGTGCATCTGGGAGATGCCGACCTCCTCGCCGATCTGCGACTGGGTCATGTTCGCGAAGAAGCGGAGCATGATGATCTGCCGCTCGCGGGGCGGCAGCTTCGCCAGCAGCGGCTTGAGCGACTCCCGGTACTCCACGCCTTCGAGCGCGAGGTCCTCGTAGCCGAGGCGGTCGGCGAGCGACCCCTCGCCGCCGTCGTCCTCCGCCGAGGGCGAGTCGAGCGACGACGCCGTGTACGCGTTGCCCACCGCGAGCCCGTCGACCACGTCCTCCTCGGACACGCCGAGCACGGCGGCCAGTTCGGGCACGGTCGGGGAGCGGTCCAGCTTCTGCGCGAGCTCGTCGCTGGCCTTCGTCAGGGCGAGCCGCAGCTCCTGGAGGCGGCGCGGCACGCGCACCGACCACGAGGTGTCGCGGAAGAAGCGCTTGATCTCGCCGACGACCGTCGGCATCGCGAACGTCGGGAACTCGACCCCGCGCTCGCAGTCGAACCGGTCGATGGCCTTGATGAGGCCGATCGTGCCGACCTGGACGATGTCCTCCATGGGCTCGTTGCGGCTGCGGAAGCGCGCCGCCGCGTATCTGACGAGCGGGAGGTTGAGCTCGATGAGCGTGTCGCGCACATAGGTGCGCTCCGGGCCGTCCGCGCCTTCCCGGCCCTCCGCGTCCAGCGCGGCGAGCCGCAGGAACAGGGAGCGGGACAGGGTACGGGTATCGATGGCCTCCGGCTGTGACGGCACCGGCGGCTGGGCCACCACGGTGTCGAGAGCGTCGGGCGCGGGAGCGCTCTTGGTGAGCGTGAGCACCTTAGGGCTGCCCTGTTCTGCGGACATGCCACCCCCTTGAGGTCGCGGACGGTCGCGCTGGGCGTTCTATTCGATGAACGCAGCCTCCACCTGAATACCGGCGGCGGACCCGTGCCAAACGCGGTATCCGCAGAATGTCACATGTCGGCAACACGCTGTAGTGACATGTCGACATGGGAGGGCGGCGTCAACGCAGGAAAACGGCCATCTGGAGCGGCTGGGACGGAGGGTGACGGAAATTCAGGGAGTAACCGCGAGGGTTAGGCTTCGATCCGATTTGCGGATCGAAGTCTGGCAAAGCTTCGGGCAAGAAGCCTTGACACATGCATCTGCGAGACCCCCAGCTCCTGGCTGATCTGCGACTGCGTCAGGTTGCTGTAGTAGCGCAGCATCAGGATGCGCTGCTCGCGCTCGGGCAGCTGTACGAGGAGGTGCCGTACGAGGTCGCGGTGTTCGACGCCGGCGAGCGCCGGGTCCTCGTACCCGAGGCGGTCGAGCAGGCCCGGCAGCCCGTCGCCCTCCTGTGCGGCCTCCAGTGAGGTGGCGTGGTAGGAGCGGCCCGCCTCGATGCAGGCGAGCACCTCGTCCTCGGAGATCTTCAGTCGTTCGGCGATCTCGGCCGTGGTCGGCGAGCGGCCGTGAGCGGTCGTCAGGTCCTCGGTGGCGCCGGTGACCTGGACCCACAGCTCGTGCAGGCGGCGCGGCACGTGGACGGTGCGCACGTTGTCCCGGAAGTAACGTTTGATCTCGCCCACGACGGTCGGCATGGCGAACGTCGGGAACTGCACGCCCCTGTCGGGGTCGAACCGGTCGATCGCGTTGATCAGCCCGATCGTGCCGACCTGGACGACGTCCTCCATGGGCTCGTTGCGGCTGCGGAAGCGTGCGGCGGCGTACCGCACGAGGGGGAGGTTCGCCTCGATCAGCGCGGAGCGGACGCGGTGGTGCGCCTCGGTGCCGGGTTCGAGGGTCTTGAGCTCGGCGAAGAGGACCTGCGTGAGGGCGCGGGTGTCGGCCGCCCTGCTCTGCCCGGCGGTCGGGGGGCGCCCCTGTGTGCACGTGCCGCCCGCGCCGCCCTGTGTGCCCGCGCCGCCCTGTGCGCTCGTGCTGCCCGCGCCGCTCGCGCCCCCCTGTGCGGGCGTCCCGGCGGCTCCGTCGGCCCCGTCCGCCGTGTCGCCCCGGGGCGCGCCCGCGCCCTGAGAGGCGGCGGGCGGTGACTCCTGGGGTGGTGCTTGAGGCGTTGTACTGGCCGGCACGGTCACGCCACCCCTCGTCAACTTTCGGTCAACTCATCGGTCAAAAGCGGTCATAGCATCACAAGACATGTGCACGATGTGCAAGCACCCGGTAACTCCGTGTTGGCGCTCTTTCTGCCGCTTAAACGCAGAGGGCCCCACGTCATCCCGACGTGGGGCCCGAGCGGGAGGAGGGTCAGAACTCGTAGTCGGCGATCACCCAGGTGGCGAACTCGCGCCACAGGGCCACGCCCGCCTGGTGGTCGGGGTGGTCGGCGTAGCGCCGCAGCGCGTCGCGGTCGGCGACGGCGGCGTTGATGGCGTAGTCGTACGCGTTCGACCGGTCGCTCAGGTTCCGCGCGAACTCCCACGACTCGACCTCGGGCACCCGGCCGCCGAGCGCGGTGAAGGCCGCCACGCCCGCGGAGACGCGCGGGTCGTCGTGCGAGACGCCCTCGTTGAGCTTGAACAGGACCAGATGGCGGATCACGGCGCACTCACTCCCGGGGGGACGACATGCCGCGCCGAGGGCCCCTGGGCTACTGGATGAGCTGGGTGAAGAACTGCCCGACGCCCTGCGCGGCGCTGGATATCCCCTCGAACCCTACTTGCACCAGGTCGGCCGCCCTGGCCGGGGACGTGATGATCGTATAGAGGATGAAGACGACAATCGCATAGAGGATGACCTTCCGTGCGGTCGCCATCGGCCTCACCCTCCCCCGCCGGCTGTCCCGTTGGGCCGTTTGCAGTAGCCGTGAGTTTAACCATACGAATGCCGATCGCCGGTGATTGAGGGCGGCCGGGCACCCGTCGTCCACCGTCTGTCCGGGTGATTTCCGCGAAGGCACGTTTCGGATCCAGGCAGATCCGCGAAACGACTACGCTCAGTCAATTTTCATAAGCGAAGCGTGAGATGCTGAGGTTCTGTCTGCCGGTCGCCGGCAGGAAACAGCCCCTCATCCGGTGAGGGGACGAGACGCGCGAGACCCATACGCACGGACGCGCGCGAGGGCGCGCAAGCGCGCACGCGCGCCAAGTGACCGCTCACGGAAGGTTGATGACGTGGCCACGTTGGCTCCTCACTCCGACGGCCGTTCGGACCGCACCCGTCCGACGGCGCCCACCCCCCGGGCCCCCGGCGGGGTGCCTGGACTGGGCCATGTGGTGCCGCTGCTGCGCGACCCCCTCGGTTTCATGGAGTCGCTGTCCCGCGTCGGCGGCGTGGTCGAGACCCGGCTCGGACCGCGTCGCGTCCGCGTCGTCACGGCGCCCGCGCTCGTCCACGAGCTGCTGGTCGCCCTCGCGCACGACGCGCCGCGCGGCGCGGTGCAGCAGACCTTGAAGGACGCCTTCGGCGACGGCCTGCTGATGTCCGACGGCCAGGCGCACCGCGACCGCCGCCGCAGCATGGGCGCGGCGTTCACCAGGACGCGCGTCGCCGACTACGTACCCATCATCCAGAGCGTGGTGAAAGAACGTATCGCCGGCTGGGGCGACGGACGACTGGTCGACGTCGAGCGGGAGATGAACCACCTCGCGCTCGACGTCGTCACCCGCACCCTCTTCGGCGCCCGGCTCGACGACGACCTCGCGGCGGCGTTCCACCGCGCGCTGCCCGACCTGGTCAAGGGCCAGATCGTGCACTCACTGGCGCCCCACCCGTCGTTCGTGCGCCTGCCGCTGCCGGTCAACCGCCGCTTCGACGAGGCGGTCCGCGTCATCCACCAGGTCGTGGACAGGGCGGTCGGCGAGCGCCGCGACGGGCTCGGCGAGCGTTGCGAAGGGCTCGGCGAGCGCCGCGAAGGGGAGGACGGCGGCCGGGAGGGCACACTGCTGGCCCTGCTGCGTGAGGCCGTCGACCCGGCGACGGGCGAACCCCTCACCGAGGACGACGTACGCGCCGAGGCCATCACGATGTTCGGCGCGGGCACCGAGACGGTGTCGACGACCATGACATGGCTGCTCCACGAGCTCGCGCGCCACCCGGACGTCCTGGCGCGCGTCGTCGCCGAACTGGACGCCCACCTCGGCCCGGTCGCCGACGCCGCGTCCGACGTCCTCACGCTGGAGATGTTCGACCACCTCCCGTACACCGCGAACACGCTCCGCGAGGTGGTGCGCCTGCACACGCCCAACGCGTTCCTCATGCGCACCGCGCGCAGGGACGTCACGCTCGGCCCCTACCGCGTGCCGGCCGGCACCGAACTCCTCTTCAGCCTCACGGCCCTCCACCGCCACCCGGACTTCTTCCCCGACCCGCACACCTTCGACCCCGGCCGCTGGGGCGCCGAGGAGCCCGCGGGCGCGGCCGCGCGGCGGGTGGCCATGCCGTTCGGCGCGGGCAAGCACAAGTGCGTCGGCGAGGACCTGGCGTGGGCGGAGCTCGGCGTGGCCGCGGCGACGATCCTGCGCTCACTGAGCCTCCAGCCGGTGCCGGGGCGCGAGGCCAGGGAGGTCGTGTGGACCACGGTCCAGGCGCAGGGCCTCGCCATGACGTTCGCCCCGCGCACGGACGCGGACGCGGGCGTGGACACGGACACAGACGCGCACACGTACACGGACACTGACGCGGCGGTGGACCTGTGATGACGGCAGGCGCCCCGCAGGGCGCGGTGACGGACGCCCACACCGCCTGGCTCCTGCGCTACTGCCTCGTGCCCGAGGACGCGCTGGAACGCCACCACTCGTACGCGCTGCCCGCCCTGATCGCGGACGCCTACCCGCAGGCGAACCACGAGGGGCTGAGCCTGCTCGTCGACATGCTCGGCTGGTTCACGATCATCGACGACCACTTCGACGGGCCGACGGGGCGCGACCCCGCGGCGGCCCGCCGGCTGATCCGCGACTTCCTCGACGCGATGGACCCCGCGCCGCCGGCCGGCGACCCGGTTCCCGCCGGGGTGGCCGACCTGCCCGCGGCCTGGCGCGACCTGTGGCACAGGCAGCGGGCGGCCATGCCGGTGCTCTGGTCGCGCCGTGCGGCACGCGACTGGGCCCGCTGCCTGACCACGTTCGTCACCGAGACGGGGCACCGCGCGGCGGCGACCACGCCGACGGTGCGCCAGGCGGTGCTGCTGCGGCGCCACGCCAGCTGCCTCTACCCGTTCACGAACATGCTGGAGTGGGTACGCGGCACCCCGCTCCCCGAGGAGGTGCACGCCGAGCCCGAACTGCGGCTGCTGCGCGCCCACATCGCGGACACGGCGACGCTCGTCAACGACCTGTACTCGCTGGAGCGCGAGGAACGGCAGTGCGCGCCGTTCGACGAGGAGCCGCGGTGCGCGCCGTTCAACATGGTCACGGTCCTGCGGCGCGAACAGCGCATGAGCAGGGACGCGGCGATCTCCACCGTGCGGGCCGAGATCGACCGGCTGAGCCTGCGCGGCGACATCCTGCGCAGCCGGCTGGCCGCCCATCACCCGGAGGCCGGCTGGTACCTGCGCGAGACGCGCCGGCTGGTCGACGGCGTACGCCGCTGGTCGAGCACGACGAGCCGCTACGCGCCCACGTGAAGTGACGTGAGGTGACGTGACGTCGGCCCATTCCGGCGTCTGCCGGGTTCACGCCGTCGTCACGGCTCCAGCCGCACGGCCGTCCCCGTGACCGTGACCCGGGGATCCACCGCGCTGATACCGACCAGCAGTTCGCCGGGGCGGCCCATGTCCTCGCCCTGGCGGACGGTCACCTCCGCCGTCTCCGGCACGAGTCCGAGGGCCCGCAGGTAGCCGCCGAAGGCGGCCGCCGCGGCCCCGGTGGCGGGGTCCTCGACCACCCCGCCCACGGGGAAGGGGTCGCGGGCGTGGAAGAGCGCGGGCGTCTCGCGCCACACGAGGTGGACGGTGGTCCAACCGTGGCGGCCCATCACCGCGGCCAGGGCGTCGAAGTCGTAGGCCAGGTCGGCCAGGCGCCGTCTGCTCGCCGCCGCGAGCACGAGGTGGTCGTTGCCCGCGAAGGCGACGTGCGGCGGCAGTTCGGGGTCGAGGTCGGAGCGTGCCCAGCCCAGGGCGGCGAGCGTGGCCGTCAGCTCGTCGTCCCCGGCGGGCCGCGAGCGGCTCGGGACGCTGGTGAGCGTTGCGGTCACCGTCCCGTCCCGGCCCACGGCGGTGGCGACGGGGATCTCGCCGGCGGGCGTGTCGAAGACGAGTGCCCCGGCTCCGGCGCGCTCCGCGAGCGCGACCGCCGTCGCGACCGTGGCGTGGCCGCAGAAGGCCACCTCCGCGAGCGGGGAGAAGTACCGCAGGGTGAAGCGGCGGCTCGCCGGGTCGGCCGCCGTGACGAAGGCCGTCTCCGAGTAGCCCACGTCGGCCGCGACGGCCAGCATGCGTGCCTCGTCGTACCCGGACGCGTCGAGCACTACGCCGGCGGGGTTGCCACCGGCGGGATCGGAGCTGAAGGCGGCGTAGCGCAGCACGTCGGTGGAGGCCCCAGGAATCGCTGTCATGGGTGAACTGTGCCACGCGGGAGGCGCGTTGGCGTGCGCCCCATGGACCCGCCCTACGCGGGCAGCGCCGCGCGCGTGAGCGTCGAGGCCGTGTGCACGGCGCTGGCGACGGCGTCCTCGGGGTCCAGGCCGCACAGGTCGGTCAGCGTGAAGAGCGCCTCGGCGCTGACGACGACCGCGAGGTCCTTCTTCAGCTGCTCAAGGGCCGCGGGGTCCTCGGCGCCGAGCGTGGCGGCGAGCGGTTCGAGCGCGTGGTCGATCAGGCCGAACCGCAGCCCCGGGCGCGCGGAGGCGGCCGCGGGCCTGGCGATGGTGGCCGCGATCATGGCGCGGGTGGCGCCCTGGACGCTCAGGACGTGGCGCAGCAGGTGCTCGGTGGCGGCGGCGACGCGGGCGACCGGGTCGGTGGACCCCGCCACCGCTTCCAGTGCCTCCGCCGGGGTGGGCCACTGCCCGGACATGGCCTCGCTCAGCAGGCTCGGCAGGTCGGGGAAGTAGCGGTAGGCGGTTGCCTCGGACACCAGGGCGGCCTTGGCGACAGCGGGCATGCTCACCTCGCCGCCGGTGCGCATCAGATCGGCGGCGGCGCCCAGGATCGCGGTGCGCGTGCGCAGTTTCTGGTTGCTGCGGCCGGTCTTCGTCTGCTCGGCCTTGAGTTCGCCGTTCTGCATGGAACCACTGTAGCAAGTTGACTCCCATCGTGAGAGCCTACTTGCACAAATGGAGGAGCAGGCACAGCGACGAGCAAGGAGCAGAACCATGAGTGACGTTTCGGTCGTCGGTCCCGGCGACGGCGAGGTGATCGAACTCGGCGCGGCCACGATCCGCGTCATCGAGGACGGGAGCACCACGGCGCACCGCCTCGGGATCGTCGAGATCACGCTGGCCCCGCATGAGGAGGGCCCCGCGCAGCACCGCCACTCCCGTCACGACGAGGGGTTCTACGTCGTGTCGGGGACGGCCAGGTTCACCGTCGGGTCCACCGTGTACGACGCGCCGCCCGGCGCGCTCGCGATGGTGCCCCCGGGTGTGCCGCACGGCTTCGCCAACCCCGGCGACGAGCCGCTGGTCATGATCAACACCTTCACCCCCGACTTCTACGTCGGGTACTTCCGCGATCTGCGGGACGCGATCGCCGACGGCCGCGCCGCGACCGCGGAGGGCGTCGGCGAGGTGATGGCCCGCTACGACACCGCCCTGGCCGAGGATTTCGCCCCCGGCGGCGACGCCTGAGGCGGCGGGCCGGGTCGTTCGTGAGAGTGCTCTTGCATGAAGAGAGTTGACTGCTTACTCTCGTGAGAGTCAGCTCTCACGAAGACTGCAAGGGAACCCGCGAACATGACCGTCCACGCGCCCGCCCCGTCCGCCCCCACCACCCGCACGATCACCCTCCCGGGCGGCGTCACCGTCACCGTCGACGAGTACGGTGACGCCGCCGCCGCGAGCACGGGCGCCCTCGTGCTGCACGGCGGGGCCGGCCCGGGATCCGTCGCCGGCCTGGCGGCCGCGCTGTCCAGGTACGGCTACGTGGCCGTCCCCACCCACCCCGGATTCGACGGCACGCCGCGGCCCGAGTCGACCGACACCATCGCCGATCTGGCCGTGGCCTACCTGGACCTGCTCGACGCGCTCGGCCTCAGCTCCGTCATGGTCGCGGGCAACTCCGTCGGCGGCTGGACAGCGGCCGAGATGGGCACGCGCGACAACCACCGCCGGATCGGCTCGCTCGTCCTGCTCGCCGCCACCGGCATCAAGCCCGAGCCTCCGCTGGAGATCGCGGACCCCGCACGACTCGGCCCTGCCAAGGCCGGCGAACTGGCCTTCCACAATCCCCAGTACCGCCTCGACCCCGCCGCCCTGAGCGAGGAGCGCAAGGCCGCCATGGCCGCCAACCAGCGCACGCTCGCGGTCTACGCGGGCGACCCGTTCTGCTACGACCCGAAGCTCGGGGGCCGCCTGCACCGCGTCACCGTCCCGGTCCTCGTGCTCGCCGGCGAGCAGGACGGGATCGTCCCCCTGGCGTACGAGCGCGCCCTCGCCGACGCGTTCCCGCGCGCTACGTTCCGGCCGGTGCCCGAGGCCGGGCACTTCCCGCAGATCGAGCAGCCGGCGCAGGTACTCGACGCCATCCGTGCCTTCGTCCCCACGGAGGCCGCGGGCGAGGTCTCGGGCGAGGCTGCCTCGAAGGCCGCGGCCGAGCGCCGCTGACCTCGCGCGCTCCCGTCCCGCGCCTTTCCCGGGCATTCGGGCGATGTCCGCGCCGCCCCGAGGACCGGGCGCGGCCGACGGGGAAGGCCTCGGGTGCGGCCGCGCACCGCGGCGCGCGAGCAGAGGGCGGACGCACATGGGCCACTGGCTGTCGCCGGACGGCGTCGACACGGTGACGCACTGGCTCGACCTGGCCGGCGTGTTCATCATGGGGCTGCTCGGCGGCGTGGTGGCCAGGAACGAAGGGCTCGACCTCTTCGGCTACCTGGTCGTCGGCACGGTGTCGGGTCTCGGCGGCGGGATCATCCGCGACACGCTCCTGCAACGCGGCACCCCGGTGGCTCTCACGGACGTCGCGTACCTGCCCACCGCGTTCGCCGGTGCCTTCGTCGCCTTCGTGCTCACCCTCGGCGAGGACGAGTGGGCGAAGGCGTTCACGGCCCTGGACGCCGCGGTCATCGGCTTCTGGTCGGTTGCCGGGGCGCAGAAGACGCTCGCGGCCGGCCTCGGCTGGCTGCCCGCCGTGCTCCTCGGCACCATCACAGCGGTCGGCGGGGGCGCCGTGCGCGACCTGCTGCTGCGGCGCGTGCCCGCGATCTTCGGGGGCAACGGCCTGTACGCGACGGTGGCCGTCGCCGTCTCCGGCCTCTTCGTGCTCTGCGCGGACCTCGGCCACCCCACCCTCGGCATCGTCTGCGGCGTGCTCCTGGCCCTGGCGTTCCGGGTGGTCGCCCACCGGCGGGGGTGGTACCTGCCGACCGGCCTGTCGCTCGATCCGCACTCCGCCCTCGACGCCGCGCGCGGCAGGACCCCCTGGGGGGCGGCGACAGGCCCCCGTTCCCCGCGAGGAAGGAAAGATCCCGTGCCCGCACCGCTCGACCGCGTCCTTGCCGGGCTCCCCGGCATCCGCCAGGACGCCGAGGACCTCTACAAGGACCTGCACGCCCACCCGGAACTCGGCAACGACGAGCACCGCACCGCCGCACGCGCCGCCGAACTCCTGCGCGGGTACGGCTACGAGGTGACGGAGTCCATCGGCACCACCGGCGTCGTCGGCGTCCTGGCCAACGGCGACGGGCCGACCGTCCTGCTGCGCGCGGACATGGACGCGCTGCCCGTGCGCGAGGACACCGGGCTGCCGTACGCGTCGACCGCGACCGTGACCGGCGACGACGGGGATGAGCAGCCGGTCATGCACGCCTGCGGGCACGACGTCCACGTCACGTGCATGCTCGGGTTCGCGCGGCTCATGGCCTCGGCCGGGGACGCCTGGTCGGGCACGCTCGTCACGCTGTTCCAGCCCTCGGAGGAGAAGGCCGACGGCGCGGACGGCATGGTGGAGGACGGGCTGACGGACCGCGTCCCGCGGCCCGACGTCGCCCTCGCGCAGCACGTCCTGCCGTACCCGGCCGGCTATGTCGGGGTGCGGCGCGGCTCGTTCCTGTCCGCCGCCGACAGCCTGCGCGTCACGCTGTACGGGCGCGGGGCCCACGGATCGATGCCGCAGGCCGGCGTGGACCCGGTGGTGTTGGCGGCCATGTGCGTGGTGCGCCTGCAGACGATCGTCTCGCGCGAACTGGCCGCGACCACGCCCGCCGTGCTCACGGTCGGCAGCATCAGGGCCGGCGCGAGCCCCAACGTCATCCCGGACACCGCCGTCATGGAGCTCAACGTCCGCACGTACGACGACGCCACCCGCAGGCAGGTGCTCGACGCCGTGCGACGCTGCGTCGACGCCGAGGCGAAGGCGTCGAACGCGCCGCGCCAGCCCCTCGTCGAGCGGCTGAACGCGTTCCCGCCGACGGTCAACGACGACGAGGTCGCCGACCGCCTCGACCGTGCGTTCCGCGACCACTTCGGCGACGACGCGCACACCATCGGCCTGCAGACCGCGAGCGAGGACTTCAGCCGCATCCCCGAGGCGTTCGGCGCGCCCTTCGCCTACTGGGGCATCGGCGGCATCGACCCGGACACCTACCGCGCGGCCGCCGAGCGCGGCACGGTCGCCCAGGACATCCCCGTCAACCACTCACCGGCCTTCGCGCCCGTGATCCAGCCGACCCTCGACACCGGGATCACGGCGCTCGCGGTCGCCGCGCTCGCCTGGCTCGGCGCCGACGCGTGATCGACCACGGTTTCGCGGCCGCCTCAGATCCGGTAGCGGCGCAGTTCCGGCAGCGCGGCCGCCAGGGCCAGCATGATCACGACGACCAGCAGACCGCCGCCCGCGACCGTCGCCCGCGGCCCGAGCGCCGAGCCCGACGTGCCGTGCAGCACGTCGGCCAGGCGCGGCCCGCCCGCGACCACGACCGTGAAGACGCCCTGCATCCGGCCGCGCATCTCGTCGGTCGCCGCGGACAGCAGGATGGCGCCGCGGAACACCATGGAGACCATGTCCGCGACGCCGGCGGCCGCCAGGCACGCCACCGCGATCCACAGATTGCCGCTCAGCCCGCTCACGGCCACCGCGAGACCCCAGGCCACGACCGCGCCGATGACCATCAGGCCGTGCCGCCCGGCCCGCGAGAAGGTGCCGGAGAACAGGCCGCCGACCACCGCGCCGATCGGGATCGCCGCATACAGCAGGCCGAGGGCGAGCCCCTGCCCGTAGGGCGCGAACGTCTGCGAGGCCAGCTGCGGGAACAGGGCACGCGGCATGCCGAAGACCATGGCGATGATGTCCGCGAGGAAGGAAAGCAGCAGCACCCGGCGCCGTGACATGTAGCGGAAGCCCTCGGCGATCTGCCGCCACCCCGCCCGCCTGACGGCCGAAGAACCGCCGAGCGGCGGCAGCGAGGGCAGCCGGAAGACGGCCCACACCGTGGCGCACAGGGCGACCGCGTCGATGAGGTACAGCTCGGGAAGCCCGATGACGGGTATGAGCGCGCCCGCGAGCAGCGGCCCGGCCACCAGGCCCGTCTGCATCACGGTCGAGCTGAGGGCGTTGGCGGCGGGCAGCTCGTCCGCCGGGACGAGCCGGGCGATGGACGCGGTCCTCGCGGGCGAGTTCAGGCCGAAGAAGGCCTGCTGCAGCGCGAGCAGCGCCATCAGCACCGCGACCGAGCCGAGGCCCGCGATGGCCTGCGCCCAGAACAGCAGCGAGGTGCCGGCGATGCCGCAGTTGGTGATCAGCAGCAGCTTGCGGCGGTCCATGCTGTCCGCGATGGCGCCGCCCCACAGCGCGAAGACGACCAGCGGGACGAGCCCAGCGAGGCTGGCGTAGCCGACCCACGCGGATGACCCGGTGATGTCGAATATCTGCTTCGGCACCGCCACGGCCGTGAGCTGGCTGCCGACCGCCGTGACGATCGTCGAGGACCAGAGCCGGCGGAACGGCGGATGGCGCAGCGGCCGGGTGTCCATCGCCCAGCGGCGCCATCCGCGCCGACCGGGGGACGGCTCCACCGCCGGCGCGCTCGCCGCCGGCGCGGCCGGAACGTCGCTCGTCCCGGCGCTGCCTTCGGTGCTCTGACTGCTGTCCACGGACTTCCTGTTGGTCAGTACATCTTTCGATCGCGAGGTTCACTGTCCCAGAGCCGCGCGGGTGGAAGCAGCACGAAGGGCCCGGTCCTGTGGACCGGGCCCTTCGCCCACCTGCGGTAGCGGAGGGATTTGAACCCTCGGTGAGTTTCCCCACACTCGCTTTCGAGGCGAGCTCCTTCGGCCGCTCGGACACGCTACCGGGAGAGATCCTAGCCCACGTGGGGCCGTGGTCAGAAATCCGTATCCGTGGCCGTATCCGTGGCCGTATCCGCGGCCGGTCCCTCCGGGGTCCTGCGCAGGGCGAAGAAGTCGCGGAGCCCGGCCGCGCACTCGTCGGCCAGGACGCCGCCGATCACCTCGGGGCGGTGGTTGAGGCGGCGGTCGCGCACGACGTCCCACAGCGAGCCCACGGCGCCCGCCTTCTCGTCGCGCGCGCCGTAGACCACGCGGTCCACGCGCGCCTGGACCAGCGCGCCCGCGCACATCGTGCAGGGTTCGAGCGTGACGACGAGCGTGCAGCCGGTCAGCCGCCACGCTCCGGAGCGCGCGGCGGCGGCGCGCAGGGCGAGCACCTCCGCGTGTGCCGTCGGGTCGCCGGTCGCCTCGCGTTCGTTGCGGCCGGTCGCGAGCACCGTCCCGGCGGGGGACAGGACGACGGCGCCGACCGGCACGTCACCGGTCAGCGCCGCGCCCGCCGCCTCGTCGAGGGCGCGGCGCATCCACGTACGCCACGGGTCGCGCACCGGATCGGCCGGGACGCCGGGGCTGTCCTGTTCGCCCGGTCCGTCCGGTCCGCGTGACTCCACTAGCGCACGGCCTCCAGGACGTCGGAGGCGCCGAGCGCGTCGGCGATCTCGGCCATGGCGTCGGTCTCCACAGCGAGGAGCTGCGGCACGGCCACCCCGAGGTCGGTGAGGATCTCCCGGTCCCCGACCGGCCCCGCCGGGTGGTCGCCCGGGCCTGGGCCCGCGAGGGCGTCGCCCGTGTCCTCCGTCTCGTCGTCCGCTTCGGGTTCGCCGTCCTCGGTGCCGTCGAGGTCGAGCGTGTCGAGGTCGGTCGCGGCGTCGTCCTCGTCGCCGCCGACCACTTCGTCGACGAGGATTTCCCCGTACGAGGAGCGCGCGGCGGCCGCCGCGTCGGAGACGTAGACGCGCGGGTCGTCCTCGCCCTCCACGCGGATGATGCCGAACCAGGCGTCCTCCTGCTCGATGAACAGGAGGACCGTGTCCTCGTCCACCGATGCCTCACGGGCCAGATCCGTCAGGTCCGAGAGGGTTTCCACGTCGTCGAGGTCTGTATCGCTCGCTTCCCACCCGTCTTCGGTGCGCGCGAGCAGTGCGGCGAAGTACACCGTGACTCTCCCACTGGATAGAGGTGTGACGAACGGGCGGAGTGCTGCGCTTGCCCGCCCACTCGGAATCGTGGCAGAAACCGGCGCTCCGCGAGAGGTCTTCGGCCGTTGCGTCGTGCGCGCGTTTTATTGGCCGCCCGTTCGCCACGCGGCGGCGGCCGGCCCGCCGGCGTGGCGGTTGCCCGGGGCTACCAGCGGAAGGACCGCATCCGCAGCTGCCTGCGCAGCCTCTCCGCGCGGGCGTGCTGCGGCCGCACCCGCTCGCGCAGCGCCTTCGCCTCCGCGAGTTCGCGCAGAAAACGGGCGCGCCTGCGGCGCCGTTCGGCGTCCGTCTCCGGCGCGCGGGGCGCGCGGGGGCCGCGGGGGCCGTCCGCGCCGCTCTCGCGGCCTTCGCCCTGCTCGGACATCAGCGCCACCTCCTGCGTACACGGTGGGTATCGCTGCCGTACGTGTTCCCGTGCCGGGGGTGGATGATGCCGACGCGTGATGCCTTGGCCTCCGGTTACGCTTTTCGGCATGCGGATCCACGTCGTCGACCATCCACTGGTCGCGCACAAACTGACCACCCTGCGCGACCGGCGCACCGACTCGGCCACCTTCCGGCGCCTCGCCGACGAGCTGGTCACCCTCCTCGCCTACGAGGCGACACGGGACGTACGCACCGAGCAGGTCGACATCGAGACGCCCGTGACGTCGACGACCGGCGTGAAGCTGTCGTACCCGCGGCCCCTCGTGGTGCCGATCCTGCGCGCCGGCATCGGCATGCTCGACGGCATGGTCAGGCTGCTGCCGACGGCCGAGGTCGGGTTCATCGGGATGGTGCGCGACGAGGAGACGCTGCAGGCGTCCACGTACGCGAACCGCCTGCCGTCCGACCTCTCCGGCCGCCAGGTCTACGTGCTCGACCCCATGCTGGCCACGGGCGGCACGCTCGTCGCCGCGATCCGCGAGCTGATCGGGCGCGGCGCGGACGATGTGACCGCCGTCGTGCTGCTCGCGGCGCCCGAGGGCGTCGAGACGATGGAGCGCGAGCTCGCGGGCTCGCCGGTGACGGTGGTGGCCGCCGCCGTCGACGAGCGCCTGGACGAGCACGGCTACATCGTGCCCGGGCTCGGCGACGCGGGCGACCGCCTGTACGGCTCGGCCTGAGCCGGGGCATCGGGCCGAGCCGTAGGGCGCGGGGGCGCGGGGGCGCCGGGGGCGCGGGGGCGCGCCTTCGGCCGGCCGGTGGCTCAGCCGTGCGAGGCGGGGCCCGTCCGCGCCTTCGCGCCGGCCTTCGCCGCGCGCGTGCCGGCCGAGGGGCAGCCGGGCTTGGCGGGCGGCTTCGACAGCGAGGCCAGCTCGGTGTCCGCGACCTTCTGCGCCGTCAGGGCCGTGAAGCCCGTGCCGATGATGAAGTCGACGTCCTTGCCCGTCCTGGTGTCGGTCTTGGGCGACGCGCCCTTGACCTGCGTGCCCAGAACCGTGAACGTGCCGTTGGCCGCCGAGGGCGCGCCCAGCAGGACGGCGGCACCCGCCACCTTCTTGTCGTACTGCGCCGACGCGTTGCCCACCTTGCCGACCACGAAGCCGCGCTTCTTGAGCTCGTCGGCGGTCCGCTGGGCGAGGCCGCTGCGCGTCGTCGCGTTGTAGACGTTGACCGTGATCTGCGCCGGCTTCGGCAGCGTCTTCGCCGCCGCGGCGGGCCGCGTGCAGTCCGGCTTCTTCGCCGCGATCGCCTTGCTCGCGTCGCCGGAGAACACGTGGATCAGCTGCTGCGTCCCCCACCCCACGAGCCCCAGCACGACCACGGCCGTGACGACGGCGAACACGACCCGGCCGCGACGGCGGGGGCGGCGCATGCGTGGGTACTTGTCGCCCGTGATGCGGTACTTCCCGCCGAGCCCAGGGGGAGTGAGCATGCTCATGTGCGCAGCGTAGTGCGCGCGGTCAGTGTTTCCTACTAAACGATCAACGGATCGCTCGGGTGGAGCGGTCAATGCCCCCGAAAGGACCAGTGGCCGCCCCCACGCCGGGCCGTCAGCCCGCTTCGAGCTCCAGCACGCGCGCGTGCAGGACCTGGCGCTGCTGGAGCGCGGCGCGCACCGCGCGGTGCAGGCCGTCCTCGAGGTAGAGGTCGCCCTGCCACTTCACGACGTGGGCGAAGAGGTCGCCGTAGAACGTCGAGTCCTCGGCGAGCAGCGTCTCCAGATCCAGCTGGCCCTTGGTGGTCACGAGCTGGTCGAGGCGGACCGGGCGCGGCGCGACGTCCGCCCACTGCCGGGTGGATTCCCGGCCGTGGTCGGGGTACGGCCGCCCGTTTCCGATGCGCTTGAAGATCACACGGAAAGCCTACCGGGCAAGCGGCACACGGCGCAGCCATCGCGTGAGTGAGTAATGGTGACATATGCCGCCTAATGGATAGGAGAAATTAACGGAACCACGTCTTCCGTTAATTCTCCGGACACTCCGGGCCCTCCGGGCACCCCACGGCGCGACGAATACAAGAGTTCGATGTGTTCATATGACTGTTTTGTGGTGCGGATGGCGGACATCGGGCGGGGGTAGTGCTGAGCCGACCCGGAAATTCGAGGAATGCCCGGGACCTGACCTCCGGGAATCCTCGGGAAAGGCCGCTCGCCCGTGACACAGCCTTTTGAACTGCCGGATTTCTACATGCCGTATCCGGCCCGACTCAATCCGCACCTGGAGGAGGCGAGGGAGCACACCAGACACTGGGCCAGGGACATGGGGATGCTGGAAGGCTCCGGCATCTGGGAGCAGAAGGATCTGGAAGCCCACGACTACGGGCTGCTGTGCGCCTACACCCACCCCGACTGCGACGGCCCCGCCCTGTCGCTCGTGACGGACTGGTACGTGTGGGTCTTCTTCTTCGACGACCACTTCCTCGAGGCGTTCAAACGCGACAGGAACCGCGAGGGCGGCAAGGCGTACCTCGACCGGATGCCGGCCTTCATGCCGATGGACCTGGCCGACGGGTTCCCCGAGCCGACGAACCCCGTGGAGGCGGGCCTCGCCGACCTGTGGGCCCGCACGGTCCCCAGCATGTCGATGGACTGGCGCCGGCGGTTCGCCAAGAGCACGGAGAACCTGCTCAACGAGTCCCTCTGGGAGCTGTCCAACATCGACGCCGACCGGGTGTCGAACCCGGTCGAGTACATCGAGATGCGGCGCAAGGTCGGCGGCGCGCCCTGGTCCGCGGGGATCGTGGAGTACGCGGCCGGCGCCGAGATCCCCGCCGAGCTCGCCGGCACGCGGCCGCTTCTCGTGCTGCGCGACACGTTCTCCGACGGCGTCCACCTGCGCAACGACCTCTTCTCGTACCAGCGCGAGGTCGAGGAGGAGGGCGAGCTGAGCAACGGCGTCCTCGTCCTGGAGACATTCCTCGGCTGCACGACCCAGGAGGCCGCCGACGCGGTCAACGACCTGCTGACGTCACGCCTCCAGCAGTTCGACAACACGGCCCTGACGGAACTCGGGCCCCTCTTCGCCGAGAAGGCCACGAGCCCGAAGGGCGTCGCCGACACCCTCGCGTACGTCAAGGGCCTCCAGGACTGGCAGGCCGGCGGCCACGAGTGGCACATGCGCTCAAGCCGGTACATGAACGGCGGCGGCCCGAAGGACGCGTACCCGCCGCTGCCGGGCGGCGGCCTCGCCGGTCTCTACGGGGCGCGGTTCGCGATGACGCCCGCCGGGCTCGGCACGGCCGCGTCCGACTACCTGAAGACGCTGACGGCGGGCGGCGAGGCGCGCCTTCGCAGCCACGCCCATGTGCCGTTCCAGAAGGTCGGCCCGTCCGTGGTGCCGGATCTCGGGATGCCGTTCGAGGCGAGCCTCAGCCCCCACCTGGACGCCTCGCGCGAGCACGTCGTGGAGTGGGCGCACCGGATGGGCCTGCTGACCGAGCAGCCGGGCGTGCCGAACTCGGGCGTGTGGGACGAGCGGCGGCTGCGCCGCATCGACCTGCCCCTGTGCGCCGCAGGCATCCACCCGGACGCGACGCCCGAGGGCCTCGACCTGACGTCCGACTGGCTGACGTGGGGCACGTACGGGGACGACTACTACCCCGTCGTCTTCGGCACGGCACGCGATGTGGCGGGCGCCAAGGCGTGCAACGAGCGCCTGCGGCTGTTCATGCCGCTGGACGCGGGCGACACACCGCCGCCCGGCAACGCGCTGGAGCGCGGCCTCGCGGACCTGTGGACACGTACGGCGGGGCCGATGGACGACAACGGCCGCCAGGCGTTCCGCAAGGCCGTCGACGACATGATCGACAGCTGGCTGTGGGAGCTCGCCAACCAGACGCAGAACCGCGTCCCCGACCCCGTCGACTACATCGAGATGCGGCGCAGGACCTTCGGCTCCGACATGACGATGAGCCTGTGCCGGATCGGCCTCGGCGACACGATCCCCCAGGAGGTGCTCGACAGCGGCCCCGTACAGGCACTGCAGAACGCGGCGCAGGACTACGCGTGCCTGCTCAACGACGTCTTCTCCTACCAGAAGGAGATCGAGTTCGAGGGCGAGGTGCACAACGGTGTCCTCGTCGTGCAGAACTTCTTCCGCTGCGACTACCCGACGGGGCTGCGCATCGTGGTGGACTTGATGCACGGCAGGATGCGCCAGTTCCAGCACGTGGTGGCGAACGAGCTGCCGGTCGTCCGCGACGACTTCGACCTCGACGCGGACGCGCGCGCGGCGCTCGACGGCTACGTCAAGGAGCTGGAGAACTGGCTGTCGGGCATCCTCGTCTGGCACGAGGGCTGCCACCGGTACAGGGAGTGCGACCTGCTGGAGGACCGTCCCGAGCCGCGCTGGCTCCCGCCGACGCTCACCGGCGCGGGCACGGCCGCGGCGCGGGTCCGGCTGCCGTCCCCGCTGGGCATCGCGGCCGTTGCGGCGGTCGCGGCGGAAGCGCCGCCGTCCGCGGAGGCGGACGAGGGCGCGGATGCGGTCAGGGCGGCGGACGTGGCGTAGCCGGCCGCGGGGTGGCGCGGGCTCCGTTCCCGGTGCCCGCGCCGACGGCCGTTCCCCGGCTCGCGGGCCGTCGTTCCCCGGCTCGCGGGCCGTCAGTCCCCGGCTCGTGCGCGGTCAGTCCCCGGCCCGAGCCAGGAACTCCCGTACCAGCGCAGCCGGGGCAGGTCCCGCGTCCTGCTGCGCGAAGGGAGCGTCCTTGTCCTGCGCGTACGGCGCCCCGTACGCGGGCGTCCCCGGCTGGAACAGCCGACCCTTCGCGAGCGGGCCCGCGTCCACCGCGTCGTACCCGAGGATCCCGAGCAGCTCCGTCGCGTGGCGCTTGGCGTCAGCGTCGTCACCCGCGATGGGCAGGGCGGTGCGGTCGTCGGCGCCCGCCGGCCTGCCAAGCGCCGCGAGGTGGCGGAAGAAGATGTTGTTGAACGCCTTGACGACGTGCGCCGACGCACCCAGGTGCTGCTGGAAGAGCTCGCTGCTCGTCGTGGTGCCGTCGTCGAGGCCCTCGAACCGCCCGTCACGCTCGGGGTAGTAGTTCATTGTGTCGATGACCGTCTTGCCCGCGAGTGGTTCGCGCTCCACCCGCGTGTACGCGACGAGCGGGATGGTCACGACGACCCAGTCGCCCGCCGCGGCCGCCTCGGCCGCGGTCGCCGCCCTGGCGCGCGGGCCGAGGTCCGCCGCCAGATCGGCCAGGGTCTCGGGCCCCCGCGAGTTGCTGAGCACCACGTCGAGCCCGCCGTCCACGGCGAGGCGCGCCAGGGTCTTGCCGATGTGTCCACTGCCGATGAGTCCCAGAGTTGCCATGCCTCATCGAACCGCCGGACCGCGGCCGGTGTTCCACGCCGCGCCGTGATGCGATGTATTCGGCAGGCGGCGGGTGTACGGCAGCGAAGGAAAGCGGGTCACTCTGATGGGCGGGGAGTCGAAGGAGCAGGACCACCACACGGGGGAGCGGAAGCGCTTCCTCTACGTGGTCGTGTGCGCGGCGGGCATCGCCGGGCAGGTGGGGCGGCTGATCGCCGCGGCGCAGGAGGACGGGTGGGACGTGGGCGTCGTCGCCACGCCCCAGGGGCTCGGGTTCATCGACCAGGCGGCCGTGGAGGCGCGGACGGGCTACCCCATCCGCTCCGCATGGCGAAAGCCGGGCGACCCGCGACCACTCCCGCCGCCCGACGCGATCGCGGTCGCCCCCGCCACGTTCAACACGATCAACAAGTGGGCCGCGGGGATGTCCGACACCCTCGCGGTCGGCATCCTCTGCGAGGCCTACGGGATGGGCATCCCGATCGCCGCCCTGCCGTGCCTCAACACCGCGCAGGCGGCGCACCCCGCGTACCGGGAAAGCCTCGACAGGCTGCGGTCGATGGGCGTACGGATCGGCTCCTGCGAGCCGGAGTTCCGCTGGGAGGAGGCGCTGGAGCTGCTCGACCCGCCGGCGCGCCCCTGACGGTCCGGGAATGTTTCACGTGGAACCGCGGGGGCGCGTCGGCGTGTTCACGCGCTCGAAGGGGCCGGAGCACCTCCCGTCGCGGGCGGTGCGGACGGCGCGGCGTCCGGAGGCTCGTCCTCACCGAACCGCCGCCCCCGCGCCTCCGTGCCGAGCAGGGTGAGCACGACCATCAGGACGAGCGTCGGCGCCACCGTCACCATCAGCGCCGTCGAATAGCTGTAGTGGCCGGCGATCGACTCCTGGAGTGGCAGGTTCAGGGCGGCGATGCAGTTGCCCAACTGGTAGGTCACACCCGGGTAGAAGCCGCGGATCGCGTCGGGACTCAGCTCGTTGAGGTGCGCGGGGATGACACCCCACGCGCCCTGCACGCACACCTGCATCAGGAACGAACTCAGCGCGAGCAGGCCCGCCGTGCGCGACAGCGCGAAGAACGGCACGAGCGGCAGCGCGGCGATGCCCGCGAACACGATCATCCTGCGCCGCCCGAACCGCTCCGAGTACGCGCCGAGCAGCGGACCGCCGATCATCGCGCCCACGTTGTAGATGAGGGCGATGACGATGGCCGTGTCGGGCGTCATCCCGAGGCCCTTCTTGATGAAGGTCGGGTAGACGTCCTGGGTTCCGTGCGACATCAGGTTGAACGCCGTCATCAGCAGGACCAGGTAGACGAACCGCTTCAGGACCACCGGGTTGCGGAAGATCTTCCGCGCCGGCGTGGTGTTGCGCTTCACCGACTCCTGCCACGCCTCGCTCTCGCCGACCCTGCTGCGTACGAACAGCGCGACCATCGCGGGGATCAGGCTGAACGCGAAGAGGCCGCGCCAGCCGAAGGTGGGCTGGATGAACAGGAAGGCGAGCGCGGCCAGCAGGTAGCCGAAGGAGTAGCCACCCTGCAGCATGCCCGACCAGAAGCCGCGCTTCTCCGTGGGTATCTTCTCCAGCGCGAGGGCGGCGCCGAGGCCCCACTCGCCGCCCATGCCGATGCCGTACAGCAGGCGGAGCACCAGCAGCACCGCGTAGTTGGGCGCGAAGGCGCAGGCGAAGCCGACGACGGAGTAGAACAGCACGTCGACGATCAGGGGTGTTCTTCTGCCGCGCTTGTCGGCCCACAGGCCGAAGAGGAAGGCGCCCACCGGCCGCATGATCAGCGTGACGGTCGTGAGGAAGGCCATGTCGGTCAGCGAGACGTGGAAGTCGTCCGCGATCTCGCTGTAGACGAGCACGACGAGGAAGTAGTCGAAGGCGTCCATCGACCAGCCCAGATAGGCGGCGATGAAGGCGTTGCGCTGGTCCCGGGTGAGGCCGCGCGCTTGCTGCAACACCGTATTCAGCATTCGCGGACGCTAAGACCTGGTGGTAGGCATGTCAACGGTGCGTTGGCGTTCTCGCGGGTCGGCAGGCCGGGCCCCGGCGCGCGCGACGGCCGGGGCCCGGCGATGCGGGAGAGGTGCGGGATGCAGGCGATGCGGTGCTCAGGAACCGTAGACCTGGAACTCCCAGAGCGAGTCGCCGTACTGCGTGGCGCGCGCCGTGCAGTCGACGCGCACGTACCGCCCCGAGCCGGTGACCGGCACGGTCTGCGTGCCGCCCGTCCCGGTGGTCGTCGCGTACACGTCGGTCCACGAGGTGCCGTCGTTGGACGTCTGGATCCGGTAGGCCGTGGCGTACGCGGTCTCCCAGTTGAGGACGACCTTGCTCAGGGTGTGCGTCGCGCCGAGGTCGACCTGGAGCCACTGCGGGTCGGAGAACCCGCTCGACCAGCGGGTACCGGTGTTGCCGTCGACCGCCGCGGCCGGCACGAAGCTGCTGTTCTCGGACGACGACGCGGTGGCCGGCCTGCCCTGCGACAGGAGCGTCCCGCCGCCCGGGTCACCGCCACCGCCACCGTCCGTCGGTGTGCCGTAGAGCGCCAACTCGTAGAGGGAGTCGCCGTACTGGGAGGCTCTGGAGGTGGCGTAGACGCGCACGTACCTGCCCGAGCCGGAGAGCGCGGTGTCCTGGATGTCGGCGGGGCTGTTGCTGTTGGTGTAGATCGTCCGCCAGTTGGTCCCGTCGTCGGACGTCTGCAACTGGTAGGCGGACGCGGCGGCCGCCTCCCAGGTCAGCGTCGCGTGGGTCAGGTCGTACGAGCGGCCGAGGTCGACCTGGAGCCACTGCGGGTCCGAGAACCCGCTCGACCAGCGGGTGGTGATGTCGCCGTCGGTGGCGTTCGACGCAGGGAAGTCCGCGCTCTCCGCGGACGACGCCGTGGTCGGCTTGGCGCGCGCGATGTTCGGCCCAAGTCCTGACTGGCCCGCGGGCGGCTTGTTGTAGACGGCGACGTAGTCGACGTTCATCTGCCCGCCGGAGACCGTGCTCGCGTTGGGGCCGCCGCCGAACGCGCCGGGGAAGCCGCCGCCCATGGCGAGGTCGAAGATGATGAAGTACGAGTGGTCGACGGCGTTGGCCCAGGTCGTGGCGTCCACCTGATCGGCGCGCAGGGTGTAGAAGTTGGTGCCGTCGAGGTACCAGCGGATCTGCTCGGGTGACGTCGACCTGTCGACCTCGACCGCGTACGTGTGGTAGGCCGTCTGGCAGCCGGGGCAGGCGTGTTCGCCGCTGCCTATGCCGCTGGACTCGTTGCAGGGGCCGCCGGGGCTGACCCCGCAGTGCAGGGTGGAGAAGACGGAGCTGCGGCCGTTGACGTCCTCCAGGATGTCGACCTCGCCCGAGCCCGGCCAGGGCACGCCGACACGCAGCGGCGAGCCGAGCATCCAGAACGCGGGCCAGTAGCCCGCCCCGTTCGCGGTCGTGACGTCGGGCTGCTGGATGGACGCCTGCATCCGCACGACACCGCCGGGCTGCGCGCCGAACCCGTCGGCCTGCGTCTCGACTCGGCCGGACGTCCAGCCGGCGCTGGGGTCGGACCCCGAGTGCAGCGCCTTGAGCACGAGGTGGCCGCTGCCGTCCTGGTAGACGTTGGACGTGCTGTTGGTCATGGTCTCGATCTCGCCGGTGCCGAAGGTCCAGCCGGCGCCGGTGTCGTACCGCCAGGTCCCGGTGTCCAGGCCGGTGCCGGCCGGGCCGTTGAAGTCGTCGCTCCAGGTGGTCGAGAACCCGGCGGGCGGCGCGGGCACGGCGGCCTGACGGGCAGAGGCTGACGAGCCCGCTGATCCCGGCGAGTTCGGTGAGCCGTGCGCGGCCGGTGCTCCGGCGAACGCGGCGGGCGCGCCGGCAAACGCCACCGCGGCGGCGGCCAGGGTGGCCACAAGACCGCCGGCCGACCGCCGTCTCCGCCCGGTCCGCCCGCTGTGTTCGCTGCATCCGCGCTTGCGTCTGAACGACATCCGTACTCCTTCACCTCATGGGGGTGCACGGCGGCCGCGCCCGCGCGGGCGCGGCGGCCATGGCAGGGGGAGCTGCGAGAGAGCGCTCTCCGGAGAATCGCCCGGTGTCGCGGCACTGTCAAGGGATGGAGCGTCGTTGACAGCTAAGGCTAATAGCATTAGCTTTTAGCTAACGATATTAGCCAAGGGGAGACGCCATGACCGAGTACCTCGCCGTCGACGGCGGCACGATCGCTTACGAGGTGGCGGGGTCCGGCCCGCTGATCGTCCTCTCGCACGGCATGGGCGACAGCCGCGCCGCGTTCCGCGCCGTGATCCCGCCGCTGGTGGCGGCCGGCTACCGGGTCGCCGCGGTCGACCTGCGCGGCCACGGCGAGTCCAGCACCGGCTGGCCGGCCTGGAGCAGGACCGCGATCGCCGGCGACCTGCTCGCCGTGATCCGCCACCTGGGCGGTCCGGCCGTGCTCGTCGGGCACTCGGTCTCCGGCGGCGCCGCCACCATCGCGGCGGCGCTTGAGCCGTCGCTGATCACCGCCGTCGTCGAGCTGGCGCCGTTCACCCGCAAGCAGTCGGCCGGCCTCGGCGACCTGCGGGTGCGGCGCTTCCGGCGGGGCATGCTGCGGCTGCTCGGCGCGGGCGTGTTCGGCAGCCGCCGGCTGTGGCGCTCGTACCTCGAGGTGGCCTACCCCGGCGCGCGGCCGGCCGGCTTTGCCGAGCGGCTCGGCCGCATCGACTCCCTGCTGCGCGAGCCGGGCAGGATGAAGGCCATGCAGGCCATGGGCCGCAGCGCCCCGACCGACGCCGGCGCACACCTCGCGGACGTCCGCGGCCCGGTGATGGTCGTGATGGGCACGCTCGACCCCGACTGGGCCGACCCGCGCGCCGAGGGCGCGGCGATCGTCGACGCCCTGCCGTCCGGCCTCGGCCGCCTTGAGATGATCGAGGGCGCGGGGCACTACCCGCACGACCAGTTCCCCGAACAGACGGTTTCGCTGATGCTCGCCTTCCTCCGCCGCTCGGACGCCGCCCGTGCCTAGGGCGGGCCTCGACACGGCGGCGGTGGTCGCGGCCGGTGCCGCCATCGCCGACGAGGTGGGCATCGCCAATCTGACGATGGGTCTGCTGGCCGAACGGGTGGGCGTGCGCACGCCGTCGCTCTACAAGCACGTGGCCGGCCAGGAGGATTTGGTCCGGCGCATCGCGGCCCTCGCGCTGAGCGAAGCCGGCGACGCCGTCGGCGGCGCGGTCCAGGGGTACGCGGGGCGCGACGCCCTGGCGGCCGCGGCGCGCGCCTTCCGCGCCTTCGTCCTCGACCACCCGGGCCGCTATGCCGCGACGATCGGCGTCGAGCCGTCAGGTCCCGACGACCCGGTGGCCACCGCCGGCGGTCGGCTGCTCGACGGCTTCACGGCGGTGCTGCGCGGCTACGCGATCAAGGAGCCGGACGTCGACCACGCGCTGCGCATGCTCCGCAGCCTGTGCCACGGCTTCGCCACCCTCCAGTCGGCGAACGGCTTCCAGTGGAGCGCCGAGGTGGACGAGAGCTTCGAGTGGCTGATCGCCTTCACGGACCGCGGCCTGCGGGCTCTCTGAGAGCGCCTACTCGGCGTCGGCGGCGTCGTCGGGCTTGGCGGTCGCGGCCTCGGCCTTGGCGTCAACCGCAGCCTCGGGCTCGGCGGTCGCGGCGAGCGCGGGCGGAGCCGAGGCGGCAGCGGCCGCGGCGGCTGCGGCCAGGACCTGCTTGCGCCCCGGCAGCCATACGCACAGCGCCGTCGCGACGAGCGACAACCCCGACGCCCACCAGAACGCGACGTGAAAGCCCGAGACGACCGCGCCCGCCCCGCCGCCGGAGACGGACCGTTCGAGGACGACGGCGAGCACCGCCGTGCCGAACGACCCGCCGATCTGCTGCGCGGTCCGCGTCAGCACGCTCGAGTGCGCGATGCGGGAACGGTCGAGCCCGACGTACGCGGCGGTCATGACCGGCATGGTGACGGCGCCGAGCCCGGCGCCGCGCAGCAGCAGCCAGAGGGCGAGCAGCCGGCCGTCGCTCGTCGTGTCGGCGAAGCAGAACGGCACGGTCGTCCCCGCGACCACGAGGAACCCGACGACGGCGATGGAGCGGGCACCCACCCGATCGGTGAGCGGCCCGACGATCTGACGGCTGAGCAGCGTGCCGACGCCCTGCGGCACCAGCATGAGTCCGGCGGTCAGCGCGCTCACGCCGCGCACCTCCTGGTAGTAGAGCGGCAGCAGCAGCATCGCGCCGAACAGCGAGAAGCCCGACAGGAACAGCACGGAGGACGCGGACCCGACCGACCGCGCCGCGAGGAGCCGGATGTCCACGAGCGGGTCGCGGCGGCGCAGCGCGTAGAGCGTGAAGGCGACGAGGAAGGCGACGCCGACGGCGAGCGGCGCGACGACGTCCGGGTGGGCGAAGCCGTCGGCGGAGCCGGCGTTCGAAAGGCCGAGGATCACGGTCGCGATGCCCGGGGCGAGCAGCACGAGCCCCCGCACGTCGAGCCGTGGCCGCGCTTCCGACCGCGGCCGCGCTGCCGCGGTGGGTCGCGGCCGCGCTTCGGAGCCGGGCCGTGGCCGTGCTGCGGAGGCGGCCGGCGAGTCGTCGGCGAGGCAGAGGCCCGCGAGTATCAGCCCGGCCACGCAGAACGGCACGTTGACCCAGAACATGAAGCGCCAGCTCAGGTCGGTGATGATCGCACCGCCTGCGAGCGGCCCGAGGATCGGCCCGAGCAGCGCGGGCAGCGCGACCCAGGCCATCGTGCGGCCGAGCGCGCGTCCCCCCGCCGCCTGCATGATGAGCGTCGTCATCACCGGCAGCATCAGGCCGCCGCCCAGCCCCTGCACGACGCGCCAGCCGATGAGCGACCCCGCGTCCCACGCGAGACTCGACCCGATCGAGGCGGCGAGGAAGACCGTGAGGGCGAACATCCAGACCCGCTTGCCGCCGAAGCGCGCGAGCGCCCAGGTGCTGAGCGGCACGGCCACGCCGAGGGCGAGCATGTAACCGGTGGCCACCCACTGGATCGTCGAGACGGGCACGTGCAGGCTCGTCGAGAGCCGGTGCAGCGCGACGCTGACGATCGTCGTGTCGAAGACCACCGCGAGCGCCCCGACGACCAGGACCATCGCGGTCCTCAGCACCTTCGGGTCGACTCTGCCGTTCGCGGGTGCATCAGCGGACATCACGGACATAGCGCCCCCATTAAGAGTTGCGTTCATTCCTTAGTGTTGAAAGTAGGCGCCATAGCGAAGGAATGCAAGCTTCTCTTATTCGGGTATCTCCTATCCTGGTGCGCATGACGAGCGAGCAGACCGCCCCCGCCGAGCCGGCGCCGGACGCCGTCAAACGCCGGCGCCGAGGCGCCGAACTCGAGCGCGCACTCCTCGCCGCGGCCTGGGACGAGCTGGTGGAGGCCGGCTTCGCGAAGCTGACGATGGAGTCCGTCGCGGACCGCGCGAAGACCGGCGTGGCGGTGCTCTACCGCCGCTGGACGGACAAGAACGACCTCGTGCTCGCCGCCATCCGCCACTACGGCGACACCCACCCGGTCGCCGTCCCCGACACCGGCAACCTGCGCGACGACATGGTCGCGCTGATCGAGAACCTCAACGCGGGACGGACGGAGCTCGCGGCAGTCGTCGGCGCGACGTTCGCGGGCCTGCACGACAGCGCGGGACTCACCCCGGAGGACGTCCGCCGCATCGTGCGCGGCGACGGCCCGTGGCGGTCGGACGAGGTGTTCCACCAGGCCCACGAGCGAGGCGAGATCGACCTCGCGCGGATCCCTCAGGACGTGCGGGACCTGCCGTTCCAGCTGGTGCGCCACGACATCCTGACGACGCTGCGGCCGCTGTCGGCCGAGCGGATCCGGTCCATCGTCGACGACATCTTCTGGCCGCTCATCAGGTCGTCACAGGCCTGAACGCCCCGGCGAACGCCCGGAGGCTCCCGGCTCGCTTTCCGCCGCGCCGCCCGGCCGCAGCGTGAGCAGCGTGATCTCGCTCGGTGCGAAGACCCGGAAGGGCGGGCCCCAGAAGCCGGTGCCGCGGCTGGTGTAGAGCCGGGTGCGCTCACCGTGCCGGCTCAGGCCGTGCACCACCGGCTGGTCGACGCGGACGAGGAAGTTGAACGGCCAGATCTGGCCGCCGTGAGTATGCCCGGAGACCTGCAGGTCGATGCCGGCCGCGGCCGCCTGATCGACGTACTTGGGCTGGTGGGCGACGAGCAGTACCGGCCGCCCGGGGTCCGCCCCCGCCAGCGCGCCGCTCAGATTGGCGCGGTGCCCGGCCAGGCCGGACGACTCCGCGGTCACGTCGTCCACACCGGCGAGTACGAGGTGGTCGCCGCCGCGCTCCACGACGACATGGCGGTTGTGCAGCGGCTCCCAGCCGAGCTCCGCCATGCGGTCGAGCCACCCCTGGGCCTCGCCGAAGTACTCGTGGTTTCCGGTGACATAGACCCTCGCCAGCCGTGACCGGATCGTCCCCAGCGGCGCGGACTGCTCATGGCGCTGGGCCGGGGTGCCGTCGGCGATGTCGCCGGCGTGGACCACGACGTCCGCGTCGAGCGCGTTGACGGCCTCGGCGACACGCCTCGACCAGCCGGCCCGGTCGATCGGCCCGAAGTGCGTGTCGGCCAGCACCACGACGCGGGTTCCGTCCAGGCCGCCGCCGAGCCGCGGGACATGGACGTCGAGCCGCTTCACCCGCGGCACGCGCATCGCCTCGTAATGCCCCCACGCCAGCAGCCCGGCGGACACCACGGCGACCGCCACGGCGATGCCCCTGGCACGCTCGGCGCCGCCGATGCCGAGACCGATCAGCGCGAGATGTACGAGTCCGCCCAGCACCGACCAGGTGAACAGCACCCAGACCGCGCCGAGGGAGGCGTCCGCGACGCGTGCCGCCCGGTCGTTGCGCCGCCGCCCGTGGCCCGCGGCCATGAGGAAGGGGAAGGCGGCCATCGAGCAGGCGAAGACGACCGTGCCGGCGACGAAGACGGGCAACGGCCAGCCGGTGCCGCCGGCGAACAGCGTCCACCACGGCAGGAAGAACAGCAGGACGAGGACGAGGAGGACCACGGCTCCGCCGATGCGCCGGCGCAGCGAGCGCGAGGCGCGCGGGCTGCCGCCCTCGTCTGAGGGCGACCGGACCTCGTCGGACCCCGCTGCGATGGATTCGCTCTCTGCCACTGCGCTGCCTCTCACGTAAGCCCCACGGCCGGTACTCATCGTCCCATGAAGACGGACGCACCCAACTGGGCTCCTGTGAGGCCCACTTGTGACGCGAGTCGGCGACGTGGTGCTCTTGATGCTCGCAGGCAACCGACGTCAGGAAGGGGAACGAGTCTCGTGATCAAGCAAATGGCAGCAGTTGCGGCACTGATCCCGGCCATGCTGGGCGTCACGTCCGCCGCCGCTTCGGCGAATCCGGCGCACGCGGCGCACGCGGCGCGTCCGGCGCACTCGGCACCGAAGGCGGACGCGGCGAATCCGGCGCACCCGGCGCGTCCGGCGCACTCGGCACCGAAGGCGGACGCGGCGGTGGTCACTCTGACCTATGACGCCAGCCGGGCAGGACGGTGGGCGGGCGCGATCAGCCAAGGCGCGCGGAACTGGAACGCGGCGGTGCACAACGTGCGCTTGGAGCCCGCGACTTCGCCCGGCTCGGCGAACTTCGTCTACGTGGCGACCAGCGGCTGGCCCCAGACGACGCTCGGCCCGATCGTCCCGGGCGGCAGGAGGGGCGAGGTGCAACTGGGCCAGGAAGCCGTCGACGAGGGCTACGCCATGACCCGTGTCGCGGCGCACGAGACCGGGCACATCCTCGGGCTGCCCGACGACTACAGCGGGCCGTGCTCGGAGCTGATGTCAGGACACGGCCCGGGCCCGTCGTGCACCAACGCCGAGCCCAGCGCGGCGGAGGCGGCGCAGGTCGACCGCAACTACGCGGGCAGGGCGGCGGCGTTGGCCCCGAAGCGGCAGCAGATCGTGATCGATGTCTGGCACGCACCGGCCCTCGCCGGCGCACACTGACGGGCTCGTTCCGGCTGCTGTGCCGTCCGGGGTTCACCCGTGGCCGACGAGGTAGAGAGCGAGCACGCCGAGCGTGACGACGAGGGCGTTCCTCAGCGCGCGCGTGGGCAGGGCGTGAGCGATCTTCCACCCGACGAGCACGCCCGCGAGTTCGGGCAGGCCGACGAGGACGGCGAGGGGCCAGTCGATCGTTCCGTGCACCAGATAGCCGACGGTGCCGACGGTGGCGATCACGATCGACTGCGCCTGCGCACACGCCAGCGAGCGGAGCACGGGCAGGCCCGCCGCGGCGAGCAGCGGCACGGCCAGCATGGGACCGCCGACGCCCACGATCCCGCTCAGGACCGACACCGCGAGCCCGAGGGCGACGATCAGCGGCGTCGGCGGTGTCGCCGCTTCCGTCTCTGCCGCCCCTGCCATCGCTCCCGTCGCTCCCGTCGGCGGGGAGGCGGGCTGCGTGCCGTCCGTGTGGTTGGCGCGGTACCAGACGAGGCCGGCGGCCGCCGCGACCACGCAGCCGAGCACGACCGCGAACGCGTGCCGCGACACCGCGGTCCCGGCCAGCACGCCGAGCGGCGTCCCGACCAGGGCGGTCGCGGCCAGGACCAGCGCCATCCGGCGGGTGGCCGGCTCGCGCAGCTGGCCCGAGCGTGTGTAGGCCGCTGTGCCCAGAGCGCCCGTGGCGACGTGAGTGACGATGGAGGTCCCGGCGACCTGGGCGGGCGACAGCGACGTCAGGGCGAACAGCCCGATCGTGGGCAGCACGCCCCCGGGACCGACGGCCGTGATGCCGACCCCGCCGACCAGGCCGATGGCGCCCAGCAACACCAGCCCGGCCGCGCTCAACGCCGCGCCTCCGGCCCGCGATACAGGGTGGCCCGCAGGCTCATCCGGTCGGCGCGGATGCGCAGCGTCTCGACGTCGACCGGCGTCCCGTCGGACAGGCGCGTCAGCCGGTCGATGACGAACACCGGGGCCCCGGCGGGCACTTCGAGCAGCGCCGCGGTTCCGCGATCCGCGACGGCCGCGCGCACCTCGATCTCGGCCCGGCCCAGCGGGCAGCCGATGGCCTCCTCGATCACGGCGAAGATGTCCCGGCTCTCCAGGTCGCCCCGCAGCACGCCGAGGCCGACATCGGCGCTGAGGTAGGTGCTGTCTAGCGAGACGGGCGAGCCGTCGACGCGACGAACCCGCTCGATGTGCACGGCACCGGCCCCGGGGTCGAGGCGCAACTGCACGCGGACCTCGGCGGGCGGGTCACTGACGACCTCCGCGACGAGGACCTCGTTGGTGACGGTCCCGTGTCCGGCCAGCGCCTCCGCGAGACCCTCGAGCCGGCCGAGGCCGTGCCCGTACGTCGGCGTCACCACCACGGTGCCCACCCCGCGGCGACGCGTGACCAGGCCCTCGTCACGCAGCATCCCGAGCGCCTCGCGGACGGAGTTGCGGGACGCGCTCAACCGGTCGGCGAGGCTGTGCTCGTCAGGCAGCACACCGCCGAGGACCCCGTCGGAGATCTGCTGGCGCAGCGCCTCGGCCACCCGCCGCGCCCGCTCGGCCCTCGGCCGGGTCGACACCCACTCGGCCGGCACGCGCCGCGCACCCGCACCCGCCGACGCGGGCCCGCGTGGCGCCCTTGCCTGCCCCCGCGCCTCCCCCTTCTCCTTCTCCTCGATCTCCTCCATCAGGCCCAGCATAGGACAGCTCCGCCAGAGTTCCGCCACTGGTACGCCAGAGTTCCGCCACCACTATCTTCGCGACGCTCAAGCGTGCCTGAGCTCCGCCGGCCGCGCCGAGCGACGCAGCAGGGGCAGCGAGGTGGCCACGGACAGGAGGCAGGCGGCGAGCATCAGCGGCGGGACGGCCAGGGCCGTGTACGGCACGGTGAATTCGTGTCCGACGAGCGACGCGTACCAGATCCCGACGACCAGCCCGCCCGCGCCCGCGATCAGCAGAGCCGGTGCCAGTGGCAAGGCGGTCTCGAGGAGTACCGCATGGCGCAGGACCTTCCGCGGCACGCCCGCGGCGACCTGCCGGGCGAGTGCCCGGCGCCGGGCGGCCACGGATTCGGCGGCGCTCACGGCGACCGAGACGAGGACGATGAGGAGACCGACCAGCACCGCCGCACCCGCCAGGTCGATCCCGGCGGTGTAGAAGTCCAGGTCGGTGGGGCCGTAGTCGTTGTGGTGCAGACCCTCGAGCAACGCTTTCCGTACGCCCACGAAGCCGGTGCCCGCCACCGTCACCAGCAGGACGGCCGCATGGGTGCGCGCCGCGGCCCAGGGATCGGCGGACAGCCGCTCGGCGGCGATCAGCAGGGCCGGACTCTCGGCGCGCGCCGCGTACCGGCGTCCTGCCAGCCTGGCCATGCCACCGCTCACCCCCAGGGCCCCGGCGCCGACCAGGAGCAACACCCAGAACAGGAACATGGGAGCCAGCCCGGCCGCCCCGTACGCGGGCGCGAGGATGCCGCCGCTCACGGCCACCACGACCAGGAACACGCCCAGTGCGAGGGCCCGGCCGCCGCCTCGTCCACCGCGCAACCTTCGCACCTCGCCGAGGGGCGACGCGACCACCCGGCGCAGCGCGGTCAGGCTCACCGCCACGCCCACGACCGGGACCGCGAGCAGGACAGCGGCCACCAGCCACCACAGCCGAGCCGGCGGGCGGCCCGCGTAGAGCACGCATGCGGCCACGGCTGCGGAGCCAACGATCGAGCCCGCCAGGCAAGCAACTCCGGCCTCCAGTGCGGCGATCCGCCGTACCCGAACCGGCGCGGCGCCCGCCAGGCGCAGCCGGGCCATACGGCGATCGCGGTGCACGGCGCCCAGCCGGGCGCACTGCCCGAGGAAGCCGAGGCCCGGTACCAGCAGAAGCAGCAGTGCCAGGAGCACACCACTGCGCTCGCCCGGAGCGTCCAGCAGGCCATCGGTGAGCGAGAGGTGCACGTACCCGTGTACGGACGCCACGGCAGCGGCCATCGCACCGAAGGCGGCCACACCGGCCGCGCCCACGGCCGTGAGGCCGATCCGCCACCATTCACGCCGGTCGGAACCGCTGGTCAGCAACCAGGCCAGCCGCAGATCCGCTCTCACACCGCCACCACTCACACCGCCACCGCTCACACCGCCACCACTCGCGCCGCCACCTCTCACGCCAACGCCTCTCACGCCGACACCTCCAGGGCGCCCGTCCGGCCGTCCGTCAGCCGGATCTCACGGTCGGCATAGGCGGCGATCGTCGCGTCGTGCGTCACCAGCAGCACCGCCGCGCCCAACTCCCGTGCGGCGGCGGTCAGCTCGGTCATCACCTGCTCACCCGCGAGCGAGTCCAGTGCTCCTGTCGGCTCGTCTGCGAACACGATCCTCGGGCCGGTGACCAGAGCACGGGCCAGGGCTACGCGCTGTTCCTGGCCGCCGCTGAGTTCGCCGGGGCGTGCCTCGGCCCGGTCCAGCACTCCGAACCGCTCCAGCCAGGAATGCGCCTGACCATGGGCGGTGCGTCGATCCGTCCCGCCCAGGATCAGTGGAAGGGAGACGTTGTCGACCGCTGTCAGCTCGGGGATCAGCTGCCCGAACTGGAACACCACCGCGAACTGGGTCCGGCGCAGCTCGCTGAGCCGATCCTCGGACGCGTGGGCGAGGTGCTCGTCGCCGTACATCACCTGCCCGTGGTCGGGGCGGACCATCCCCGCCATGCAGTGCAGCAGGGAGGACTTACCGCTGCCGCTCGGGCCTGTCACCGCGACGATCTCGCCGGCTCGCAGCTGTGCCGACGCGCCGCGCAGCGCGGGGGTCGAACCGTAGGCCTTGTACAAGCCCCTTGCTGCGAGCAGCGGTTGGCCGTGCGCGGACTCGGTGGTGTTCACGTTGATTCGACCTCCGCGGTCAGGGTGGCGAGCCGGTCGGCGGTGGTCGTCATCCAGCGCAGATCGGCGTTGAGGTGGGTGAGGGCGTAGTCCGCCGAGAGCACGGTGGTGAGGTCGGCGTCCTTCGCGGACTTCACCGCCGTGAGCTCTCGCATCCGCTGCATGTGCGAGGCCCGCTGCGCTGCCAGGTAGGCCGCCGGGTCACCGCCGGACAGGATCGCGACGACGACCTTCGCGAAGATCTCGTTCGCGACGAACGGCGCGGACGGCGTGACGGACCCGGCCCAGTCGGCGAGTTCGCGGGCGCCGGCGTCCGTGCTGCGGTACATGGTCCGCTCGGGCCCGCCGTCGGAACCGGTCTCCTCGACCTCGGCGAGCCCGTCCCGCACCAGGCGCTGCAGCGTTGTGTAGACCTGCCCGAAGGCGAGCGGCCGGGCCTGCGGGAAGCGCTCGTCGTGCCGGTGTTTGAGGTCGTATCCGTGCCTCGGGCCCATGGCGAGCAGGCCAAGGAGGATATGGCGGGTGCTCATGGGGCCACACTATTCACTCAGTACATGTACTGAGTGAATAGTCAGGCAAAAAGTTGGTATCGAGTGCCTCGGCCGAGAGCCCCAAGGGCCCGAGAGCCCAAGAGCACGAGGGCCCGAGAGCGCGCTACTCGCCGGCCGCGTCGGCGTCCTGCCGGGCGGCCGGCAGCAACAGGTCGCGTTCCGGGTGCTGTTCACCGGTCACGCGCCCCCGTACGCCGAGGTCCGCGCGCGCTGACTCGTGGAAGGTGTTGATGGCGCGGAACGCGACACGGTTGCGCTCCCGCCACTCCTCCAACGTGCCGGTCACCTTGCCGTTGGCCTGCCAGTCGATCGCACGCACCGCCGCGTGCAGCTCGTGCGCGGCCTCGACGACGTCGTCCCCGCCGAGGAGCATGATCTGCTCGAAGGACCGGCCCTGGAACCGCTCGGCCTCGGCCAGGTCGGCGACCAGCTCGGTCTCGGGGATGTCGCTGAGCCGCAGGCCCTCGCGGTGCTCGTAGAGCCTGACCGCCAGGAAGATGCCCGTCCGCACGCGGTCGACGAACTGCGAGTAGGCGTCGAGCTTGCGGTTGTCCCATCGTGTCAGCAGCTCGTACTTGACCTTGCCGCGCTGCGTCAGGTGGTTGGTGAGGTGCGTCGTGAGCGCACCGAGCAGCACGGCCACCACCGTCACGATCTGCTCGCCGGTTCCCAAGTCGTCCCCCAGAGACCCGAGTCAACTGCGTCCTTTGCATCCCTGGAGAATCTTAGAAGCCCAAGAGGCTTGCCGCACCCGGTGATTGATCCCTCGACCCCGGCCGCTCACGACATCGGGTACGTCCATCCCAGGTGCGACAGCTGAAGAGCCCTGGCTTCCACGACGGCCATCCGCGCCCCGCGTTCGGCTGGGTTCGTGTGGGCTGCCTGGTGGGTGGTCTGACCAGGCCATTTGCGATACAGCATGCCGACGTCCGGGGTGAACCACCCGGTGCTCACGGCGTTGAGCGCGAGCAGCAGCCCGGTGTCCTCCGAGGCGGGCAGCGCCATCCACCCGCCGAGCGCGACGACCAGCTCCCGGCGTGCGAAGAGCGTCGCCGGGTGGACCTGGGCCCGGTAGCCGTTCGCCCGCCAGAACTCCAGGACCGCCCCGCGCTCGATCGGCCCCGCATCCGGGTCGGACGGGAAGCCGGCGGTGCTTCCGTCGGGCAGCAGGTCCAGCACCCGGGACGTCGCCCAGCCGATGGACGGGTCCGCTTCCAGCGCCGTCAGATCGCGCGCCAGAGCTCCCGGGAGCAGCTGGTCGTCGGCGTCCAGGACCTTGATGTACGCGCCGTCCGCCCGCGCGAGCGCCAACGTACGCGCCGTGGCGGGACCACCGCAGCGCCCCTGCGTGAACGTCACGCGCGGATCGTCGGGCACGTACTCGGCGACTTCGCCGGTCATGCCGTCCTGCTGGACGACCCAGTGCCACTCGCAGCCTTCGGGCAACTCCTGGGCGCACAGGGACTTGTACGCCTCGGGCAGAAAGCGAGCGGACGGCCCGTGCACGGCGGTGACGACGCTGACGCGCGCGGGCGGGCGCACCGCGATCCGCTCGTGCGCCTTGGCCATGGATGCTCACCGTTCCGTCGTTCGCAAGAGGCAGATTACGGCTCGGCAGGAGAACTTGCGCACGGGAACGTGCGTGCCACGGCCGAGGGGCCCGGGTTCCGCCGACTGGCGCGGGCGGAAGATGGACAGTGCTCTACCAGAGCGAATGAGACCGGAGTCAGACCCGCGCCGCCGATCACAGGGGCTTGACGACGATCGACTCCGGGACCAGCTTTTCTAGATCGTCCGCATCCGATGTGAATAGGGTGACCTGCCCTTTCTGCTGCCGGGCGATGACCGCAAGCACGGCGTCGATCGCGTATTCATGGCCGTGAAGCTTGGCATCGGCCAGCAGACGGCGCGCCTGGCGGGCCTCGTCCTTCCCGATATCGGCGACCTTGAGCCGGGAGAGTACCCAGTCCCATCGCTGCTCGGTGGTTCTGCCGTCATATGCTTCTACCAGCGTCATGGGAGACGTGACCACCTCAGCTTCGCCCCGCGCTGCGAGGTCGAGCCAAGAGATCATCTTTCGGTCTCCACGCACAGCAAGAGACAGAGCTTCGCAGTCGAGTACGAAGACGCGCGGTGCCCGTGGCCTGCGCCGATCGGCCCGCTTCTTCACGCAGCTTCCCCGGCGTGGTGTCCACCGGTGGTCCGGCGGCGCTCGTGTTCGGTGTCGAGATCTTCCAGTTCCTCCAGTGCTGCCGCGCGCTCGTCCTCGCTGACCGGGCCGTGTTCCTCCTGCAGCCAGTCGACCAGCTCCAGCAGCCGGTCTCGGTCGCGTTTGTAGCGCAGGGCTTCTGCGACGTAGGAGGAGAGTCCCCGCTCGGCCGCATCAGCGCGGATCTCGTCCAGGAGGTCCTCGGGGATCGTCACCGTCACCTTTTTGGTTGCCATACAAGTCACCATACTCCCGGTGTAGCTGCTCTTACCAAGAAGCAGATGTGATCGATGACCCAAGGGGACCGGAGGCCAACCCATGGGCCTTCCCACGCATGGCCTCTGGGCTGTGCGGCTTCACTCGGTCACGGCGTGCCATTCACTCTCTCCAGCGCATGCTGCTAGGCAGGCGGATGGATGCCCTCCGCAATGGTGAACCTCCTCCCGTTGGCGGAACAAAGGGAGGAGAGGCCATGTCCTTGCTGCCTTCGGCGGACATCTTCAGGTCGATCGAGCTAAGGGCTCCGGAGTTGCTCGGTGGGCAATTGATCTGCCCGCACGCACCCGGGGAAAGGTGCTTGGTGAGCGAGCACCTCACACTCTCGGAGGCGAAGGAAGCGGCAGCACGAGGAGCCACTGACGTTGCGCTGCGGGATGCGTTGTGGCGGTGTGTGGGGCGAGATGCTCACAGCGACGTGCCGAATCTGGCTCAGCGTAGCCAGTTGCTCGCGTTGTACTTCGTCATCCCCTACCTGCGGAAGTCAGCCGCGCGAGTCTCGAGAAGGCTCTGCGTCGACGTTGCAGACGTGAGGTCGGCCATGGTGTTCGGTGCTCTGTACGGCCTGGCGTTGGGCGCCCGGGCCGATGACGTCCGTGATGAGGTCGTTCGATCCGCCAATGCTGCCGGCTGGATGGTCGAGCGGGCGGATCCGGCCGAGCGCACGACGGATCCGCAAAGCCTTGTCGACCGTGCGAGCCCAATTGACGACGGCTACACGCCCATCCGCAACGAATCGGACATTCAGGTGGTCGATGGGGAGGATCCCTTGGTGAAGGAGCGTGTCGGCGGCGAGCGCATGGGCGCAACGTTGCATCGCCTCGGGGTCCTGGGTGAGTACCTCGGCTCGGATCCGAGGCTGGGGCCGGAAGGTGATGCCGACGAGGCCGTCGCAACGCAGGAGGAAGTCGAATGAGCCCCGGCGCGATGCGGCTGTCGCAGTGGCTGACTGAGCCCGTGCCCCTGCGCACGGTGGCAGATCTGCTCGGTGTGGACGCGTCAAAGGCGCCTGGACTGGTGAGGGCTCATCGCTTTCCCTGTCGCGTCACGAAGGTGAAGGGAAGATACGTGGCTTCTGCCGCTGACGTGATGCAGGCGATGGGGATCGACGATCCGATCGTGCGGACCGGGGACCTGCTGGCCGGAGCTGATTTCGCCCGGCGGTGGGACTGACGATCTGCTCCGGACGGAGCCGGACGGGGGCGAATGAGACCAGAACTGAGACCACCGCGCCCCGCAGCCGAGGCGGACCTTGACCGACGGGCAGTGGGCGTTGATCGAACCACTGGTCAGAACCGGACCAGTTGTCGGTGGCGGCTCCTGCCGCACGATCTTCCGGCCTGGCCGGCGGTGTTCTACTGCTTCGCCCTGTGGCGCGAGGACGGTGCCACCGCCGACGGGCTGCGAGGCGTGCTCAGTGCTGACTGGCGACGAGTGCCCGGAGCCCGGCAAGCGAGGTCGACTCTCCTCCGACGATCAAGTCGCCGTCAGGCACGTCGAAGAACCGCACCCATACCCGGTTGAGGTCGTTCGGCTGCTGCCGGTCGCGGGATCCTTCGAGCTCGAGGATCGCTGTGGTGATCGCGTGCTCGAGATTGTGCTTGGCGTTGGTGTCCAATGCGCCGGACAGCGTGGTGATCTCGACGTAGTACAGCGGCAAGGTGGGTTCGCCGGTACCTGTGGAGAACGCGCCTGCGGCATGAGGTGGTTGGGACCTGGCCAGCAGGTGGGTCAGTTCGTGCCACCCGGGTTGAGGACGGCCAGTCGCCACGATCCGGTCTCGTCGCGTCGTGCGATGTTGGCCGTTGTGCCCGCCAAGTCCGCACGGCCGGTCGGCGTGTCGATTTCGAGCACCCAGTCGATGAGCAGCAGCGCCACGTCATCGGCTTCGAGGACCACGCGCGGCGTGTTGTGCAAAACTGCCTTCGCCGTGATCATCCCGGCAAGGTCCGCCTCGATCGCCTTGCGGTCGGTCAGGACATCGCCCTGCGGTGTTCGGCTCACCGCGGTGTCGGCGAGCAACTCCATCAGCCTGGGAAGGTCACCGTCGTTGAGGCGGCTGTCGAAGGCCGCAGAAAGGTCGAGTGCGGTCGAGATCATGGTCGCCATGGGTTCCTCCCTCGGCTGCCCGAGCCGGGCGGCCGCGCGTATTTGTCTGACGTCCACGACGTTAGGTTGGGAGATCGGGCGCGACGTAGGTGAGGAAGACACGACATTGTGGATAGTGGACAAGTGATCTGGCAGGTGCCGTACCAGCCTGCGGTGGGGGCTTCCCATCTCCCGGTCGAGGTGCTCACCTTCGCGGACCTGCGTCAGATGGACCGGTCGGGACGGCGTCGTGGGCTGCAACGGCCGACGTTCCATGTTTTTGCGCTCGTGGAAGCCGGCGCCGGGACGCATCGCGCCGACTTCGTCGACTACGACCTTCTGCCTGGGTCAGTCGCGTGGCTGCGCCCCGGCATGGTGCACGCGTGGACCGACGTGGACGAGGTGCAGGGCCGGCTGGTCCTCTTCACGGCCACCGCGGCGGCGGTCGCGGACTCGCTCAGCCGGTCCGGCAGGCCGATCACCTGGCACCTGGGAGCCGAACAGTTCGCCCTGGCCCGGTCGGCGGTCAACCATCTCGCCGTAGAGCACGAGGTGGCCGTCGCGAACCCCGTACTTTCTCGTCCGGCGGTTCTTCGACACGTGCTCGCCGGCCTGCTGCTCCGAGTTGCCCCCGTTCAGACGACGGTGATCCGCGCCTCCGCGACGTCGCTGTGTGGTGAGTTCGAGCGCCTGCTCGAAGAGCACGTTGTGGAACGTCGAGGCACGGCGTGGTACGCCGCGCAACTCGGTTGCAGTGCCCGCACCTTGAACCGCGCCACACAGGCCACTTTCGGTCGCAGCGCCAAGCAGCTCGCCGACGAACGTATCGCGCTCGAAGCGAAGCGCCTGCTCGCGTATACCCATCTGACCACGGCCCGAATCGCAACCAGGGTGGGCTTTGACGACCCTGGCAACTTCACAACCTTCTTCCGGCGCAACGCCGGCACGACACCGTACATCTGGCGCTCGCAGGAGCAACGAACGCAACCTTGAGCCCGACGCAACGAACCCCCCTCAGTACGTGATTGCCCCCAAGGGCTTGGGGCCGTAGCGGGACTCAGCCGTCACCTTCGGGCATGCCGGAGGCGAGCAGTTGGCAGCTGTCGAAGTTCATGCACCCGCAGTCGAGGCAGTCGGCGACGGCGTTCCGTAGGGCTTGCGTCTCCTGGATGAACTGGTCCAGTTCCGGGATCTTGCGTTCCGCAAGGGTGCGCCATTGCTTGGTGGCGCCCCGGTCGGCGTCGGAGTCCAGCAGCTGGCGGATCTCGGCGAGGGTGAATCCGGCCGCTGTGCCATTTTGATCAGGGCGATCCGCCGTAGGACGCTGGCCGGATAGACGCGTCGGCCGGCGACTCGTCGGGCGGCCGGCAGCAGGCCGAGGCTCTCGTAGTAGCGCAACGCCGAGGGCCGCACGTTGATCTGTCGCGCAAGGTCACCGATGCCCAGCTCTCGCACTGATCCCCCTTGACTTCAAGCGCGCTTGAACCACAAGTCTGACTCAGTGCCGCTTTCATCGACAGCCCGCATGTTGCCGCCGACGTATCGGCAGCTGTTCGCTCATGCCGAGTTCCGACGGTTCTTGCCGGCCCTGGCGGTCTCCAACCTCGGTGATGGGATGAGTGTGGTCGCCGTGGCGTGGTTGGCCGTTGCGATCGCGCCTCCCGGTCAGTCGGGGTTGGTTGTCGGCGCTGCGGTTGCCGCCTATGCCCTTCCCGGGGCCGCCGGCGCGCTGATCTTCGGCCGTTGGTTGCGTCGCCTGACGCCTCGGCGGTTACTGGCCACAGACAGTTGGGTCCGCATGGTGCTTCTGGGGTGTGTGCCGTGCGCCTGGATAGCGGGAGTGCTGCACCCGGTTCTCTATGTCGGCCTGCTTGCTGGGTCGTCGGTGCTGCATGCCTGGGGTAGTGCGGGCAAGTATTCCCTGATTTCCCAGATGCTTCCGCCGGATCAGCGGCTGGCAGCGAATGCGCTGATCAGTTCGAGCGCATCGGCGTCTGTCATCGTCGGTCCTGCAGTCGCCGGATTCCTGGCGGTGGTCGTCAGCCCAGCCTGGATCATCGGCCTCGATGCCATGTCCTTCGCCCTCCTTGCCGTCCAGGTGGGTCGGCTGAGCGGTGTCAAGGCGGTAGCGGCAGCTGCGTCGGTCGGCGCCCGACGGTCGGCCACCGGTCTGCGCTTGTTGCGCAGTCAGCCCGAGCTTCTCGGGATTCTCGCGTTGACGTGGTTGTTCAATTTCCTTTATGGGCCGGTGGAAGTCGCGCTCCCGCTGCATGTCACCGACGACCTTCATTCGGGTGCGAGCCTTCTTGGGCTGTACTGGACTCTCTTCGGGGTGGGTGCCGTTCTTGGCGGCCTGGCGGCCGGTGCTTTGAGCAAGCTTCCGCACTGGCCGGTCACTCTGGGGATCGTCGCTGGTTGGGGCCTGATGCTTGTGCCCTTCGGCCTGGGCGTGTCCACCGGTATCTCTCTGGTGTGCTTTGGTCTCGGCGGCATGATCTACGGGCCCTTCACGGCGCTGTCCTTCACCTTGCTCCAGAACCGCACCCCGGAAGCCTGGCTGACCACGGTCCTGGCCGTACGGGGTGCCGCCCTTCTCACCGCCTCCCCGGTGGGCACTGCGCTCGGCGGCCCGCTCAGCGCTGCCATGGGACCACGACAGGTGCTGGCCGCTTCGGGGATCGCGACCATCACCGTCGCCGTCGTTGCCACCGCGGTGCGGGCCTGGGGGAATCGTCGGGGGTGAGATCGCAGGTGCGTGTGAATGCCGGCAGCTTCGGGTGCGAGTATTCGTCAGCCTCAACGGACTTCGGAATCCAACCCGAAGCGCCGAACGATGTCCGGGTGGGTAGAGGCGGCAACATGATCGGCAAGTGGCCATGCCCGTCGCTGACGTCCGAGATCCTCGTAGCGCAGCGGCTGGTCCAGGTCGAACCCGTACGGTGAGGTGTCTGTGACAGCGGTCAGAATGCGTTCCTCGGGCCTGGGGCCCATACCGTGCAAGATCACCGTACGGCCCAGGTGGCTCGGCAGCACCACCGTCCAGAGATCTGCGAACTCCCAGCGGTGACCGACGACGGTCTCCGTGACCCGATCATGGAACTGCCACTCTTCGGTCGGCCACTTGCCGAATCGTGCAGCTTCCTCCTCAGCCACGCCATAGAGCCGGCGGAGGAGCCGCTCACGATCGGCCTCGGTGGCCAGAGGCAGGACCATGTTCAGATGCACGAAGGTCGCGGTGAGAGCGATGTCGGCACGAGCGTCTTCGGGCTTCATGATCTTGATGTGCCGGGTGTCCTCGACGGTCTGGACCATCAGTGCGGAGTCCTCGTTCCGATGCTCCAGCCAGACCGACCAGACCGGGCTACCCGGCGGGCCATCGTCCGATTCATGGAAGTCGTACAAGTCGATCCATCGATCCCCTGGCCAGGCCGCAGGGAGACCGTAGGGTATGAATCCGAGCGGGGGATGCACACGAGTCTCCATGGCTTCGAGTATCCGCCCGAATACGCCTCGCCACTGGCAGCCCAGCCCCCGAGACGCCTAAGTTACGGCTGTCGCCACTGGGCTTGATCCGCTTTGACGGACATTCGAGATCAGGGGTTCTGCCCCGGGAGGATGTCCATCATGGAGAGCATGGGGAAGAAGAAGCCACGCCCTCGCCGCTCGTTCACGCCGCAGTTCAAGGCCGAGATCGTCGAGCTGTGCCAGCGCGGTGACCGCACGGTCGGTCAGATCGCCAAGGATTTCGACCTGACCGAGACCGCGGTGCGCGACTGGGTCAAGCAGGCTGAGGTCGACGCCGGTGAGCGCGGCGGCCTGACCAGCAGCGAACGCGAGGAACTGGCCGTGCTGCGGCGGGAGAACCGCCGACTGCGCGAGGACGTCGACATCCTCAAGCGGGCCACGGCCTTCTTCGTGAAGGAGACCCGGTGACGGTTCACCCGTTCATCGAGGCGGAGAAACGTGCAGGTCACAGCATCAAACGAGCCTGTGAGCTGATGAAGGTCTCCCGAGCCGCCTACTACGCCCGCCGCACTGGCACTCCAGGTCCCCGCGCGGTCCGTGACGCCGAGTTGACCGAGCAGATCACCGCCGTCCACACCAGGTCGTGGGGAACCTACGGTGCCCCACGCGTCCACGCAGCTCTCCGGCGCGACGGCGCCGCCTGCGGGCGTCGCCGTGTTGCCCGCCTGATGCGGGCCGCCGGGCTGGCAGGCGTGCATCGCCGCCGACGCCACCTGACCACTGTTCCCGACCTCCGGGCCGCCACCCGTCCCGACCTCATCGCCCGGGGCTTTCAGCCCGACCCCGCCGGGCTGGACGCCCGCTGGTGCGGCGACATCACCTACATCCCGACCGACGAGGGCTGGCTCTACCTGGCCACCGTCATCGACATCGCCTCACGCCGCGTCGTCGGCTGGGAAACCGCCGACCACATGCGCACCGATCTGGTCGCCGACGCCCTGACCGCCGCCTGCCGGCAGCGTCGCCCGAAGCGATCGGTGATCTTCCACTCGGACCGCGGAAGCCAGTACACCAGCCAGAAATTCGCGGCCCTGGCAGACCAGTTCGGAGTGCGTCTGTCGGTTGGCCGCACCGGGCAGTGTTGGGACAACGCGCTGGCCGAATCGTTCTTCGCCACCATCAAGCGCGAACTGCTCGACACGATCACCTGGACCACTCGGGCCACCGCACGCACCGCGATCTTCGACTTCATCGAGAGCTGGTACAACTTGAACCGACTGCACAGCAGCCTCGGCTACCTCAGTCCTGCCGACTACGAGACCGCACTCACAGCCTGACCACCACACCAATGGTGTCCGTCAAAGCGGAACAAGCTCAGTGGTGCGGCCCCGCGTAGCGGCGGCCGGTCCGATGCCCGACGACTTCGTGCCCGGTGAGGTTGTTTCCCGTGGCAAGCAGACAGGCAGGAAAACGATGTCGTTCGCCGGAATGACGCTGATACTCCAGTTCTTCGCCATGGTCTTCGCGTGCCTGGGGCTCTTCGGCATGTTCACCAAGCGCAATCCTCCGGCACTGCTCACCCGCATCGCGCCAGCGACCACGCTGTTGACGGCGGTCGGCCTGGTCGTGTTCGCGGTCGCCCTGCGGGACGGCTGGGTGGACGTCCACCGCTGACTCATCGGTCGGCCCGCCCAACAAAGCGCAACGACCGACGGATCCGTCATGCCCGCCACTCCGACATCGCACGGCACGAACCTCACGAACCTACGGCGGACCACGAGAGCTTTGGCCATACGCCCGAGTTTGACCCGAACGTGGCCAGGCCCGGCGGGACCTGGTCACCAAGCCGGAGACGGGACATCAGGCGCCGATGCGGCCGCCACGTACGCCTTCAACGAGGGCGGCGAAGTGCTCGGGCTCGATCAGCAGGACGGGGCCGCCGGCGTTCTTCGAGTCGCGGATGGCGACCGCCCCGGTGGAGGTATGGGTCAGGTCCGCGATCTCCACTCAGTTGTTGCCGAAGCCACTGCCGTAGGAGGACTTGAACCAGGTGGCCACACCGTCCAGGTCGGGTGCTGTGAGCTTGCGGGTGCGTGTGGTCATTCTGTGATCTCTCGCGATAGTTGATGCAGGAACTTCGAGGTGTCCTCGGATGGGAAGGACGACGCCACCAGGGCGTTGAACTGCCGCGAGAACTCCGCGACTTCGCGCGGGTGTCGGAGACAGACGACGCGCCCCAGGCGTTGTCCACCTGGACCGTGGTGGGCAGCATGTCACCGAGGTGAAGGATGCTGAAGTCGCTTACCGCGTTGTACCCGCTCACGGTGTGGGGGAGTACCTGAACGGTCACGTTGTCGAGCCCGGCCAGTCTGGTGATCTCGTCGTACTGCTCGCGCATCACGTCGGGGCCGCCGACGAGGTAGCGCAGCGCCCGGTCGTGACCCGGTCACGCAGCTGCCTGATCCGCTCTGCCAGGGCGCTGTACTTCGCGGACCCTGGTTCGACGTCCTTTTTCGAGGGCTGCCCTGATGTGGTCGAGGACTCCGGCATACACGGCGGCCGCCTTCCCCCGTCGTCGTCCCCGGTCGGGCTTCGGCGGATGAGGGTCAGCAGCTCCTTGAGGATGGTGGTGCCTTGGGTTTCCAGAAAGAAGGCTTCCTTCTGGGAGGCGGCCAGGAGAAGGAGTGGACGTGGGCATCGACGAGCCCGCCGGCCTTGCCGGGGACGGTCATGGTGATTTTGGACTCGGTGCAGACGACCACCACGATCCCGGCGGTTCTGATCGTTGGCACGGAGCAGCCCGAGCTTGTCCGTGGAGGTCCAGGGCTGTCCGCCCCGTGCAACTTAGACCAGAACTGAGACCACACACGTCGATGGCCCCCGCTGCGAGCAGCGGGGGCCATCGACGTTATGCCCGGTGAGAGCATGAGCGGAGGATACGAGATTCGAACTCGTGAGGGGTTGCCCCCAACACGCTTTCCAAGCGTGCGCCCTAGGCCTCTAGGCGAATCCTCCGCTGAGAACCATACAAGACCGCGGGGAGTGCTCGCGAACTCGTTGGGAGGGCCTCCGATCAGGTACTGTGTGCGGAGCCCCTCACGTGGCGCTATCTGACTGAACTCCCCCAGGGCCGGAAGGCAGCAAGGGTAGGTTGGCTCTGGCGGGTGCGTGGGGGGCGTTGTCATAGGTGGCGGATATCGTCGTAGGCGTGTCCTCGCTTGCGCTGTACCGCCGCTATCGTCCCGAGACCTTCGCCGAGGTCATCGGGCAGGAGCACGTGACCGACCCCCTCCAGCAGGCCCTGCGGAACAACCGCGTCAACCATGCGTACCTGTTCAGCGGCCCGCGCGGATGTGGCAAGACGACCAGTGCGCGGATCCTCGCGCGCTGTCTCAACTGTGTGCAGGGACCCACGCCGACGCCCTGCGGCGAGTGCCAGTCCTGTCGTGACCTCGCGCGCAACGGCCCCGGGTCCATCGACGTCATCGAGATCGACGCCGCTTCGCACGGTGGCGTGGACGACGCCCGTGACCTGCGGGAAAAGGCGTTCTTCGGCCCGGCAGGCAGCCGCTACAAGATCTACATCATCGACGAGGCGCACATGGTCACCTCGGCGGGGTTCAACGCCCTGCTGAAGGTCGTCGAGGAGCCGCCCGAGCATCTGAAGTTCATCTTCGCCACGACGGAGCCCGAGAAGGTCATCGGGACCATCCGGTCGCGTACCCATCACTACCCCTTCCGGCTCGTGCCTCCCGGGACCCTGCGCGAGTACCTGTCCGACGTGTGCGGGCGCGAGGGGATCCCGGTGGCCGACGGGGTGCTGCCGCTCGTCGTGCGTGCCGGCGCCGGGTCCGTCCGCGACTCCATGTCGGTGATGGACCAGCTGCTCGCCGGGGCCGCCGAGGACGGTGTGACGTATGCCATGGCCACCGGCCTCCTCGGTTATACGGACGGCTCCCTGCTTGACTCGGTGGTGGACGCGTTCGCGGCCGGTGACGGCGCGGCGGCCTTCGAGGTGGTCGACCGGGTCATCGAAGGGGGCAACGACCCCCGCCGCTTCGTCGCCGACCTGCTGGAGCGCCTGCGTGACCTGGTGATTCTCGCGGCCGTTCCCGACGCGCTCGAGAAGGGCCTCATCGACGCACCCGCCGATCTGGTCGAGCGCATGCAGGCGCAGGCGTCCGTCTTCGGGGCGGCGGAGCTGTCGCGGGCCGCCGATCTCGTCAATACGGGATTGACGGAGATGCGCGGCGCCACCTCGCCACGGTTGCAGCTCGAGTTGATCTGCGCGCGCGTGCTGCTGCCCGCGGCCTTCGACGACGAGCGTTCGGTGCGTACACGGCTCGAGCGCCTGGAGCGGGGCGTGGCCGCCGGTACGGCCATGGCGGCCGCCGAGTACACGCCGCCGCCCCGGCCGTCCGGGCCCGAGGGACCTGGAACGGTCACCGCCGAGTACGTACCTGAGACGGCCCAGCCGCACGCGCCCCAGCCATTGCAGCAACGTCAGCCTCAGTCCCCTGAGCCGGCTCCCGCGCCCGAGTTCCCGCCCTCGCAGCCGTCGGCCGCCCCGCCCGCCGAGGGGGGCGGAGGTGCGCGGAGGCCCGGGGGCTGGCCCACGGCTGGCGGGGGAGGCGGCGCCGCACGCGGTGGTGGCGCGCCCGGTGGTGGTTCCGCGCCGGCCCAGCCGTCCGCGCCGTCCTCCGGCGGTGATCCGTCCAACCCCGCGGCCGGCGCGGGACAGGTGCGCAACATGTGGCCGGACATCCTGGAGGCGGTCAAGAACCGCCGTCGCTTCACCTGGATCCTCCTCAGCCAGAACGCGCAGGTGACCGGGTTCGACGGCACCACGCTCCAGGTCGGCTTCCTCAACGCCGGCGCGCGCGACAACTTCGTGAGCAGCGGCAGCGAGGACGTGCTGCGGCAGGCCCTGTCCGAGCAGTTCAACGTGCAGTGGAAGATCGAGGCGATCGTCGATCCGTCCGGCGGTTCCAACCCGCCGACGGCGGGCGGCGGCAGCGGCGCAGGACCCGGCGGGTACGGCGGGTACGGCGGCGGCGGGGCGGCTCCCGGGGGATACGGTCCGGGCCCCGGCGGCCCTGGCGGCCCCGGTAATCCCGGTGGTAGTGGCGGGCCCGGCGGTCCTGGCGGGGCGTCCGGCTCCGGCTCCGGCTCCGGGGGAGCGTCCGGCCCCGGAGCCGGTGGGCGTCCGGCCGGCCAGGGGCCTGGGTCTGGGCCCGGGCCGGGCCCGGCGCCCGG
>NZ_JAGIQL010000139.1 GCF_017813245.1 Streptomyces montanisoli | reverse complement strand
GCGCACGCGGCGCCGGGGCCTGGGGCCGGGGGCCGGCTCGGCCGGCGGCGCCGCGGGGGGCGCGTCGTCGATGTCGTCGTTGCGTGTCGGCACGGAACGGGATGTTAGTTCCGTGGGCAGGGGTTGCCGGAGAGCGTTCGGTGAAATTCCGCCGAAGTTCGGGTGCCACGAGCGCCCCGCGCCCGGTTCGCCCCCCTGTCGCCGGCCTCAGGAGCCGCTCAGTCGACGCCCTGCAGGATGTGCGGCTCGGCGAGATCGTCCTCGTAGCCCGCGAGCCGGATGGGGGCCGACCTCGCCCACACCTCCAGGCTGCCGAGTTTCTCGGGGTCCTGGGACCGCCGTTCGGCGCCGTTGTCCGTACGTGCTTCCGCTTGTGTCATCTCTGGTGTCACCGCGCACTCCTTCGTGTCGCGTACCTCTGGGACAGGGGCAGTTCCGTCGCGGTGGCGCCGTTACTCGGAACGGGACCGGGACCGTGTGCATGGCCTGTCCCAGCGGGCGGGCGTCGGGATGGTGGATCCCTTGTCGGCCGACCGTGCGTCCTAGATTAACCAGATGAGCGTCTTCTCGCTCCGTAGAGCTCACTTTCGGGGGGTCTTTCGGGCCACTCGGCCCCTACCAGTTGGCGGGCGCGTAGTCCTTGAGGAAGCAGCCGTAGAGGTCCTCGCCGCCCTCGCCGCGCACGATCGGGTCGTAGACGCGGGCCGCGCCGTCCACCAGGTCGAGCGGGGCATGGAAGCCGGCCTCGGCGAGGCGCACCTTGTCCGGATGCGGCCGTTCGTCGGTGATCCAGCCAGTGTCCACGGCGGTCATGAGGATGCGGTCGGTCTGGAACATCTCCTGCGCACTGGTGCGGGTGAGCATGTTGAGCGCTGCCTTCGCCATGTTGGTGTGCGGGTGGCCGGCTCCCTTGTACCCGCGGGCGAAGACGCCCTCCATGGCGGAGACGTTGACGACGTAGGCACGGTCGTCGCCGGTCCGTGCCATGGCCTGGCGCAACCTGCTGATCAGGATGAACGGCGCGGTCGAGTTGCAGAGCTGCACTTCGAGCAGTTCGACGGGGTCGACGTCGGAGACCGTCTGGACCCAGCTGTTGGTGTCGTGCAGGTCGGGCACGAGGCCGCCGGCGTCGATCGCGGTACCTGCCTCGATCCGCGCGAGCGAGGCGGAGCCGCCGACGAGCGCGAGCTCCGTGACGTCCGCCGCGGTCAGCGACTCGCGGCCGGACGGGAGCACGGCCTGGGCGCCGCTGCCGAACGCGCCGATGACCTCGGCCGCCGGCAGCTCGCCCGCGGGCAGGGGCGCGGATTCCGCCGCGAGCAGCTCGCTGTAGGCGCCGGGCGAGCGGCGCACGGTCTGCGCGGCGTTGTTGATCAGGATGTCGAGCGGCCCCGCGGCGGCGACCGAGTCGGCGAGCGCGACCACCTGCGCCGGATCGCGCAGGTCGATCCCGACGATCTTGAGCCGGTGGATCCAGTCGGCGCTGTCCTCCATGGCCTTGAACCGCCGGATGGCGTCGGCGGGGAACCGCGTCGTCACGGTGGTGTGGGCGCCGTCGCGCAGCAGCCGCAGCGCGATGTACATGCCGATCTTGGCCCGGCCGCCGGTGAGCAGGGCGCGCTTGCCCGTGAGGTCCGTACGCGCGTCGCGGCGCGCCCGGTTCTCGGTCGCGCACGTGTGGCAGAGCTGGTGGTAGAAGGCGTCGACCTCGACATAGCGCGTCTTGCAGATGTAGCAGGAGCGCGGCCGCTTGAGCACGCCGGCGATGGTGCCGCCCGCCGAGCCCGCGGCGGAGGACGGCAGCAGGCCCTGCGTCTCGTCGTCGATGCGTTCGGCGGATCCGGTGGCCGTGGCCTCGGTGACCGCCTTGTCGTGGGCGGTCTTGGCCGCCCTGCGCTCCTGGCGTCTGCGGTGCTTGACCGTGCGGTAGACGCCGGCCGTGGCGCGGCGGACGGCGACCGCGTCGGGGTGGTCGACCTCCAGCGCGTCCAGCTCGGCGAGCACGTCGAGGCAGACGGCGAGCCGCTCGGGGTCGATGCCGGTGCCGTGGCCGCGGACGTCGCCCGCGCGGGACTGCGCCGGGACGGCGGCGGCCTGTGGCCGCTCGCCGGGCGGCACGGCCTGAGCCTCGGGCACGGTGCTGCCGCCGTGCTCGGAGGTGTCCTGTGTCACCGTCATCGTCGCTGCCGTTCCTCGATCGCTGGTCGGACGTTCACTGGCCGGAGGGGGTACTTTGCGGGTCTTTATCCGACATTGCACCCATCACCGCAGGTCAGGAGCATACCGAGGCGGTCGACCCGGACAAAATCCGGTTTCCTTAACTGGGGACCCGCACACCGAGGAACGTGATCTTCCGCCGCAGCCGGAAGCCGAGGGACTCGTAGAGCCTGATGGCGCCTGTGTTGGCGGCGGCCGCGTGCAGGAACGGCGTATCGCCCCGCGCCTGGATGCCGGCGGCGACCGCGCGGATCAGCACTCCCGCGAGCCCCTGCCCCCGGTGCTCCGGGTCGGTGCAGACCGCGCTGATCTCCGTCCAGCCCGGCGGGTGCATGCGCTCCCCCGCCATGGCGACGAGCGTGCCGCCGCGCCGGATGCCGAGGTACGTCCCGAGTTCGACGGTGCGGGCCGTGAACGGGCCAGGCCTGGTGCGCTCGACGAGGGCGAGCATGTCGGGCACGTCCGCGGGGCTGAGCGTGACGGCCTCGGACCAGGCCTCGCCCCGCACGCCGGCGCCGTCCATCTGCACGCCGTCCGCGCGGAAGACGACCTCCCAGCCGGCCGGCGGGTCCTCGTCGTACTCGTACCCGGCGAGCGAGAACGTTTCGCCGGGCCCGGCGAACGCGGCGATCTCGTCCCAGCTCCACCGCGGCCGGTCGGTGGGCAGGGCGAGCCAGGGCGACACCTCGACGGGGTAGCGCAGCAGTTCCCCATGGCGCTCGGCGAGGTGGGCGTGCGGGCCGGTCAGGGCGGACCACGCCGGGTTGTCGAGCGGATGGGCGAGCGCCGTGCTCATGTCTCTCCTCGGTGCCGGGGTGCGGCACCGTGCGCGCCGCTCACCTCAGGTCAAGGCGGACGGGGCCGTCCGTGTTCCCGCCGCCGCCCCGCGGCCGGGGCGACGGCGGGGCGACGGCGGAGAACCGCTCAGGACGTGAGGACGGCGAGCGACACCAGCCTGGCGTCCCGCGATCCGCGCCCGCCGACGGCGAGAGCCACGTAGCGCGCGGTGCCTCCGGCGTGCAGCGAGGAGCCGCGGCCCCGCGGCCTGAGCCGGCCCACCGTGGTGTACGTCACGCCGTCGGTGGAGAACTCGACGGAGGCGCCGGGCACCCGGCCGCCCGTCCAGGCGGCCTTGATCTCGCGGACGGGCACGGCGGCGCCGAGGTCCACCACCATCCGGCCGTCCCTGCCCGGGTTCCACGAGCTGGCCGTGTCGCCGTCGACGGCGGCGGCGGGGTCGGACATGGACGGGGGCAGCGGCGAGGTGGGGAAGGTCGGCCGGCCGAGCGCCGCGTCCGCGAGCGGATAGGGCGTCACCCCGTGCAGCGTGACCCTGCGGGTACGGCCCCGGCTCAGCGTGACGCGCACCGGGCGGCCGCCGGGCGCGGCGAGCGTGAGCCGGCATGACGGGCCCGACAGCTCGACGGTCGCCGCGTCGACGACCTTCGCCCGTACGCCTGCCGGTATCCGCCCGCCGGTGGCCGAGCGCAGCTCGCAGCGGGCGAAGGCGACGGCGGCGGACGCGGCGGCCAAACGGCCGGCGTACCCGGTCCCTGTGGCGGTCACCGTCTGGCTGCCCGCGAAGAGCGTCACGGCGCCCCGGGTGTCCTGCTCCACGGACACGACGGTGGACACCTCGGCGTCCGACAGGTTGAACAGGGAGAGGTGGCCGCCCGCGGTGGAGGCCCGCACCGCGGGGTCGGCCGCGCTCGGCGCGGGGCGCCGCGCCGCCGCCCGCACGGCGGCCGGGCTGCCGCCGGGCAGGCCCTCCACGAGGAGGGGCTCGGCGGGGCCGTCGGAGAGCACGAGCGTGTCGCCGTACACGGACAGCGGGTTGGCCGCGCCGCGCACGACGAGGCCGGCGCGGCCGTCGACGCTGACCCAGCCGCCGCCGCTCGTGGCGTCGGCGTGCGGGTAGCGGGCGAGGTCGGTCCATGTGGTGCCGTCCGCGGAGCCCTGGATGCGGTAGGCGCGCCCCGCGGCCGCCTCCCAGTCGAGCGTGACACGGTCGAAGCGCTGTGCCCGGCCGAGGTCGACGGCGAGCCAGCTGTCACCGTGCGACCGGTCGGCCACGGCGACGGCCCAGCGGGTGGCGGCGTCGCCGTCGACGGCGAGCGACGGGACCTTCCCGCTGTCGGCGGACGAGGCGGTGGCCGTGGCGCCGCGTGCCAGATCCGTACTCGACGCGCCGTCACGCACCTCGAAGGCGTAGAGCGAGTAGCCGTACTTGGGGTGGCCGGTGATGCCCTGCATCCGCACGTGGCGGTAGGTGGCGGGGGTGAAGGTGACGGTGTCGGTGCGTGGTCCCGTGACCGGCTGCCCGTTGCCGCCCGCGTCCGCCGCCTTGACGGTGGTGGCGCCCTCGGCGGTGGTGTACGTGCGGCTGCCGTCGAGGCCCGCGACGCCCGGCATGGTCAGGTTGAAGACCTCCAGATGGCCCTCGCCCGCCGCCGTCCCGGTGGTCGCGTAGACCACCTCGCCGCCGGGGAGTGTGGTGAAGGCGGCGCGGCCCGCGTCCAGGGTGAGGACGGTGGCGGAGGCGTCGAAGCCGTCGCGTACGGCGGTGTGGGTGGTCACCGAGCGGGCGGTCACCCGCGCCGCGGTCGTGGGCAGGAACATCGGGGTGGCGCTGCTGAGCGTGAACAGCCAGTCGTCGTGTGCCGGCTGCCAGGCGAACTTCACGAAACCGGGCTTGCTGACGGCGGCGGCCCACGCCTTCGGCGACTGGTGGGCGACGAGGCCGGGCCCGGCGCCGAAGTCCCGCACGCCGCTCGCCCTGGTGAACATCTCCCGCTCGGTGAGCGCGCGGACCGCTTGGCCCTGCCGGGCGCGCCACTCGTGCAGCAGGTAGCTGATGGCGATCTCGGCGCGCGCCTCGGGCTCGTACTTCGGCTCGCCGGAGAACTTGGTGATCCTGTTCTCGGGCGGGTACGCCTGGTAGGCCGTCAGCCGCTCGGACAGGGCGGTCTCGGCGCGGGCCGCGGCGCGGTCGCCGAGCACCTGGGCGAGGAAGGCGATCGGGATGACGTCCCTGCCGTACAGGTGCTCGCGGTCGTTGATCATCGGCATGATCGGCTCGCCCGCGTCGCTCATCACCAGCAGCATGCTCTCCCAGAGCTCGTCGCCGCTGGGCTGTGCGGTGAGCACCTCGGGCAGCGGCCTGCCCGCCGTGAGGAAGTGGATGCCGTTGCGGCCCGACGTGCGCCACAGCTCGCACTGGTAGTGCGGCTCGAAGGAGCCGTGGTTCTCCACGATGAACGTGTCGTAGAGGTTGTGCGCGGTGTTGTCGCTGACGGCGACGCCGTCCACCACGGCCGGGTTGGCGAGGTCGGCCGCGGGCAGCCCCGTCTCGTTCCTGCTCCACCGCCCGTACGCGGTGTTCCAGGCGGCGTACCGGCTGTCGTCGGACGCCCAGGCGAGGCCCGGGGCGAGGGACTGGGCGTAGACGCCCATCTCCTCCAGTTTGGTGTCGCCGACGTAACCGCCCTGGAGGCCGTGCGGTGTCCATGACCCCGAGAGCGGGTCGTCGCCGGTGCCGAGCGAGGTGGTGTAGGCGGCCTGCTCGCGCACCAGGGTGTCGACGTTGTGCCGCGTCGCGTCGTCGAGCTGGTCCCACAGCAGCCGGGCGGCGAGCACGAAGTACAGCTGGAAGGTGGTGTCGAAGAACAGCGTCTTGCCCCACTCGCTCCCGCCCGTGAGGCGGTTGGAGGCGGCGAAGTGGCTGATCGTGGCGAGGGTGCGGGAGCGCAGCGTGTCCTCGTCGATGCCGGCGAGGCCCGCGTCGTACCCGGCGCGGGTCAGCAGCAGTGCGTGGCCGAGCACGACGGCGAACCCGAAGTCGGTGTTGGTGTAGTGGCCCTTGGCCGCGTCCCACTGGGTCTCCGTCCAGCGGGTGTGGGTGAGCAGGACCTTGAGGTAGGTGGCCGCGACGTCGTCGGGGGCGGCCGTGCGGGCGGCCGCGTCGCCGGTGCCGGCCGCCGTTTCCGCGGCGGACGCGGGCCCGGCGGCCGCGAGGGAGGCCGGGGCCGCGGCCACGGCGGCGGCCAGACCCGCCAGTTGGGTGAAGCGGCGACGGCTCAGCTCGGCCTGTGGACGGTGCACGCGGACGCGCCTCCTGACGGGATGTGGACAACGTTGTCAAGGCGCGCTCATTCTTCGCACCTCCGCCCGTCCCGGTCAAGAGCCGGGCGCCCCGCATCGCGAACGGCGGGGCGCTCGCGGGGCGCCGCCGGGCCCGCGCCGTCAGCCCACCACCTGACCCTTGCCGAGGGCGATGACGCCGTTGGCGGAGACGGTGTAGAGCGAGCCGTCGCGCTCCGCGTTCACGCCGATGGCCGCCCCAGGCGGCACGTCCACGTTCTTGTCGAGGACCGCGCCCCGCACGACGGCGCCGCGGCCCACCCTGACGTTGTCGTGCAGCACCGACCCCTGGACGACGGCGCCCTCCGCCACCGTGACGCCGGGCGAGAGCACCGACCGGGTCACCTGCCCACGGATGACGCAGCCCGGGCCGACGACCGACTCGTTCGCGATGCCGCCCGCGACGAACCGCGCGGGCGGCAGCTGGTGCGCGCTCGTGTACAGCGGCCAGCGGCGGTTGTCGAGGTTGAAGGCGGGCTGGTCCGACAGCAGGTCCATGTGCGCGTCGTAGTACGAGTCGAGTGTGCCCACGTCGCGCCAGTAGCCGTGCTCGCGCGGTGTCTCGCCCGGCACGTGGTTGTCCTGGAAGTCGTACACCTGCGCCATGCCGCGCTCGGTCAGCATCGGCAGGATCGAACCCCCCATGTCGTGCACGGAGCGCGGGTCCTCCGCGTCCCGGTGCAACGCGTCGACGAGCACCTTCGTGGTGAACAGGTAGTTGCCCATGGAGGCGAACACCTTGCCCGGGTCGTCGCGCAGCCCCGGCGGGTCGGCCGGCTTCTCCAGGAAGCTCTCCACCTGCACGCCGTCGGCGCCGGGCGCGATGACACCGAACGACGAGGCCTCAGCGCGCGGCACACGGATGCCCGCAACCGTGACACCGGCGCCGTTCTCCACGTGCTGGGCCAGCATCTGGCGCGGGTCCATCCGGTAGACGTGGTCGGCCCCGAACACCGCTATGTAGTCGGGGCGTTCGTCGTGCACGAGGTTGAGGGACTGGAGGATGGCGTCGGCGCTGCCGAGGTACCAGCGCGGGCCGAGCCGCTGCTGGGCCGGCACCGGTGTGACGTAGTTGCCGAGCAGGCTCGACATCCGCCATGTCGTGGAGACGTGGCGGTCCAGCGAGTGTGACTTGTACTGCGTGAGCACGCAGATCCGCAGGATGTCCGCGTTGACGAGACTGGACAGGACGAAGTCGACGAGCCGGTACGAGCCGCCGAACGTCACCGCCGGTTTGGCCCGGTCGGCCGTGAGCGGCATGAGGCGCTTGCCCTCACCGCCGGCCAGCACGATCCCGAGCACCGAAGGTCCACCGCGCATACCTGCCCACCCCTGCCCATTGCCGATACCCGTTCTACCGTTACCCGTTACCGTCAGCCGCTACCGTTGAGCGTCGCCCAGCAGTTCCTCGTAGATGCCGGCCGTGCGGCGGGCCACCCGGTCCCAGCCGAACTCCCGCACCGCGCGCTCGCGACCCGCCGCCCCGAGGCCGGCCGCCCGCGCGGGGTCGCCGAGCACGCGGCCCAGCGCACCGGCCAGTGCCGACTCGAAGGCGCCCGGGTCACTCTCGTCGTAGGGCACGAGCAGCCCCGTGACACCGTCGTCGACGACCTCGGGGATGCCACCGACCGCGGACGCCACCACCGCCGTGCCGCATGCCATCGCCTCCAGGTTGACGATCCCGAGGGGCTCGTACACCGAAGGGCAGACGAACACCGCCGCGTGTGTGAGGAGTTGGATGACGTCGGGGCGCGGCAGCATCTCGGGTATCCAGATGACCCCGTCCCGTTCCGCCCCGAGCCGGGCCACCAGTTCCCGGAACTCGCGGTCGATCTCCGGTGTGTCCGGCGCGCCGGCGCACAGCACCAGCTGGGCGGACGGGTCGAGCGCGCGAGCCGCCCGCAGCAGGTGCGGCACGCCCTTCTGGCGGGTGATCCGGCCGACGAACAGCACGTAGGGACGGCCGGGGTCGACCCCGGCGCGGCGCAGGGCCGCGGTCCCGGGATCCGGCCGGTACAGCGCCGTGTCGATGCCGTTGTGCACCACGTGGACGCGGCCGGCGTCGAGAGCCGGGTAGCAGGCCAGGATGTCGTCGCGCATGCCGCGCGATACGGCGACGACCGCGTCCGCGGCCTCGATCGCCGTGCGCTCGGCCCAGCTCGACAGGGCGTAACCGCCGCCCAGTTGCTCGGCCTTCCAGGGGCGCAGCGGCTCCAGCGAGTGGGCCGTCATCACATGCGGCACGCCGTACTGCAGCTTGGCGAGGTGGCCGGCGAGGCCCGCGTACCAGGTGTGCGAGTGGACGAGGTCGCGGTCGGCGAGGCCCGCGGCCATCGCCAGGTCGACGGAGAACGCGCGCAGAGCGTCGCCCGCGCCGTCGAGCCGCCCGTCGGCGAGGTGGCGCACGACGCCGTCCTCGCCGCCGCCCGCCGGTGCCGGGCGGCCGGCGCCCCAGCAGTGCACGCGGAGGTCGGTGAGGGCGCGCAGCTCGCGGGCGAGGAACTCCACGTGGACGCCGGCCCCGCCGTACACGTCGGGCGGGTACTCCCTCGTCAGCAGGCCCACTCTCACGCGGTTCCTCCGTCGTAGCCGGACACAGTCCCCGTCTGCCCCGTCATGGTCACCCGGATTCGCCCGGGGCGGAAGACCCTGTCACCATCGCCGGGTCAGGGTCGCGGACCGTCTGCGGGAGGACCCCGGGCGAGGGCGTACTCCTCCGGCAGTACACGCGATTGACCTCTTGAGGACGACGCCACGGCGGGCCGCGGGAAGAGATCGTTGGAGCATGAGCGCCTTCTCAGCAGCCGTACTCCTCTCCCTGGTGTCCGCCGTCGCCTACGCGGCCGGCGCGTTCCTCCAGGAGCGGGTGGCCTCGCGCGGGCACGGGGGCTCCTGGGTGCCGCTGCGCAGCGGCCTGTGGTGGGCGGCCGTGCTGCTGAACGGCTCGGGAGCGCTGCTGCACGTGGCGGCGCTCGCCTGCGGTCCCCTGAGCCTGGTGCAGCCGCTCGGCGCCCTCACCATCGTCTTCGCGCTGCCGATGGCGGCCATGTTCGGCGGCCGGGCCGCGGGGCGCGGGGCCTGGCGGGGCGCGGTGCTCGCCACGGCCGGGCTGGCCGGGCTGCTGGCACTGACACGGGGCGCGGACGCGCAGGTGCTCGACGGGTCGCAGCGGCTGGCGCTCGCGCTGGTGTCCTTCGGTCTCGTCGGCGTGTTGTGCGTGGCGTCGGCGCTGGTGGGCGGGCGGGCGTCGCGCAGCGTGCTGCTGGCGGCCGCCGGTGGTGTGGCTTTCGGCGTCTCCTCGGTGTTCGTGAAGGCGGTGGCGGACGGGTGGTCCGCCACCGGCCTGGGCGTGCGCCTGCCGAGCCTGGCGGCCGTCGCCGTGCTGGCCGTCGCCGGGCTGCTGCTGTCCCAGGCCTCGTACCGCGGCGCGGGTCTCGCCGTGCCGCTCGCCGTGGTGACGGTGGTCAACCCGGTGGTCGCGGCGGCCGTGGGGCTCACGGTCTTCGGCGAGGGGTTCAGGTACGGCGCGGCGGGCGCCTTCGCCGCGCTCGCCTTCGGCCTGGTGTCGGTGGCGGGGCTCGTCCTGATCACATCGGGGCCGCCGGCCGTGCGTACGCCGTCAGACGGAGACGCCGTGCGACCTGAGGTAGGCGAGCGGGTCGATGTCGCTGCCGTAGGCGGGCCCCGTGCGCATCTCGAAGTGGAGATGCGGCCCCGTCACGTTGCCGGTCGCCCCTGATCTGGCGATCCGCTGCCCCTCGCCCACCTTCTGCCCCACCTTGACACTGATCGCGGACAGGTGCCCGTACTGGCTGTACTTGCCGTCGGCGTGCTTGATGACGACCTGGTAGCCGTAGGACCCGCCCCAGCCGGCCGTGACGACGGTGCCTGCCTCGATCGCCTTGACGGACGTGCCCGTGGAGACGAGGAAGTCGACCCCGGTGTGGTATCCGCTCGACCAGGACGAGCCGGACGCGTGGTAGGGCGTGCCGATCGCCGCGTGGACGGGCGCCGTCACACCGCCGGAGTGGTGTGACCGCGAGGCGGGTTTCGCCGCGGTGTGCGGCTTCTTCTCGGTGTGGGACGGTTTGGCGGTGTGGGCGGGAGCGGGCTTCTCGGTGTGCTTGGGCGCCGGCTTCGCCGTGTGCGTGGGCTTCGTGGTCGGCTTGGGCGCCGGCTTGGCCGTGTGCGTGGGCTTCGTGGTGTGCGACGGTTTGGCCGGCGCGGGCTTCGCCTCGTGCCGGTCGCCGGTGACCGGCACGTGCAGCACGAGACGCTGGCCGGGGAAGATCAGGTCGGGGTCGTCCCCGATCACCTTCCTGTTGTCCTCGTAGACGCGCTGCCAGCTGTCGGCGAGCCGCTCGTCGACGGTGATCCGGGAAAGCGAGTCGCCCGGCGCCACCGTGTATCCCTGGCGCCGTGTCGGTACGTCGGTGGGCGACGCCTTGCGCGCCTCCGTCTTGCGCGCCTCCGTCTTGTGCGTGTCCGCCGCCGGACGGGCGCTCGGGGCGCTCTTCGGTGCCGTGCGGGCGGCGGTGGCGGCAGCGGTGGTGAGGTGCGGTGCGGCGCCGCTCCTGCTGAGCCCCGCTCTGCCCGAGCACACCGGCCACGCACCGGGGCCTTGCCCCTCGAGCACCTTCTCGGCCACCGCGATCTGCTGGTCGCGCGTGGCGAGGTCGGCGCGCGGCGCGTAGGCCGTGCCGCCGTAGGCGTCCCAGGTGGACCGGGTGAACTGGAGCCCGCCGTAGTACCCGTTGCCCGTGTTGATGCCCCAGTTGCCGGTGGATTCGCACGCAGCGACCTTGTTCCACACATCCACCGAGGCACCGTGCGCCACACCTGCGCCGATGAGCGGGAGGGCCATGCCGGCGCTGCCGGCGGTGACCGTGAGCGACGCCCGGTTGATGCGGCTCGGCTGGTAGCGGCGGTGACGCCCGGTTACGGCCATGGGTCAACTCCCCCTTGAGCGGCAGGATGTCTCGCAATCCGTCAAGTTACGGCGTCAGTACGCACCGTGACAAGAGCCTGCCGTGCCGCTGTCCATTTCCCGCCAGCCCGCGGGCAGTTGGCCCGGGATTGTGACGTACGGTGCATGCCCGGTGGAGGCGTCAGCGCGTCGGGTCACCGGCCGCGGCGGGGGCACGCCGCCCGCGCGCCGCGGGGACGGCCGGCTCCGGGCCGGAGGCGTCCGCCGCGAACGGGGCACGCAGCCTGGTGCCGCCCCGGGCGAGGAAGGCCGCGAGGGGCAGTGTGGCGGCTCCCACGGTGACGGCGTCGGGGCCCAGTTCCCCCATGTCGATGCTGGTGCGCGCGATCGCGTGCCCGAGTGCGTACCGCTCGGCGTGGCGGCGGATCGCGGGCAGCAGATGCGGCCCGATCAGCAGGCCGGCCCAGCCGCCGAGCAGCACCCGGTCGGGGAGGAAGATGTTGATGACGTCGGCGAGCGCGGCGCCCAGGCACTCGGCCGTCTCGTCGAGCAGCGAGACGGCCACCGGGTCGGGCGCTCCTGCGCCCTCGCCGGGGAAGGCCGCGGCGAGCAGCGCGGCGAGCGCCGTCTCGTCGTCGGCGCCGGCGGGCAGCGGCCCGCCGGCCTCGTGCCACCTCTCCCGCATCGCCTCGGCGCCGGCGTACGCCTCCAGGCAGCCGACGGAGCCGCACCGGCACCTGCGGCCACTCATCCGCACGGTGGTGTGGCCCCACTCGAAGGCGGTCCTGCGCCGGCTCTCCTCGACCAGCGCCGCGCCGTTGATGACGCTGGCACCCACGCCGGAGCCGACCAGCGCTATGGCCGCGGAACCGGCGCCCCTGCCGCCGCCGAACCACATCTCGGCCTGCCCGAGCGTCTTGGCACCGTTGTCGATGAACAGTGGCACGGCGGGTGGTACGTCGACGGCCTCGCGCAGCAGCTTCTCGAAGGGGACCGCGTGCCATCCGATGGTGGGTCCGTGCACCACGGCGCCGTCGGGGCCGCCGCGCTCGATCACGCCCGGCGTGCCGATGCCGATGCCGAGCAGGAGCGCGGGGTCGACGCCCGCGGTGTCCAGCACCTCGGCGACACCGCCGCGCACGTGCGCGACGATCCGCTCGACGTCGTAGCCGTGCTGCGCCAGCAGGCGGTCGGTGCGGGCCAGTTCCGTCAGGGACAGGTCGAACAGCTCGATCCTGACGCGTGTCTCGCCGATGTCGATCCCGATGAGCACGCCGCCGGCGGGGGCTACGCGCAGCAGTGTGCGCGGCCTGCCGCCGTCGGAATCGACGACTCCGGCCTCCTCCAGCACGCCGTCCGCGGCCAGTTCGGCGACGACGTTGCTGATGGAACCTGAACTCAGTCCGGTGCTCGCGCCGAGTTCCTGGCGGCTCAACGGGCCGTCGAAATACAACCGTTGCACTACCCGTGCGCGGTTGCCCCGCCGCAGGTCACGCACCGTCCGTCTGCCGGGCTCAGCCATGGTGCTCCCTCCCGTGACGCAACATACCCCGGTCACAGGCCTTGACGCGACCTTCTCTCACCTCTTAAATCACGGCATAAATTAAGTCATGGAGGCCGTTCGACTCTCGAACGCAGCCACCCCCGGAAAGGGGCCACCTCACATGCGCAAGACCAGAGCCGCAGCAGCCGTCACCGTCGTCACCGTCATGGGCACCCTGCTCGCCGCGTGCGGCGGCGGGACCTCGTCCGACGGGGGCGGCAGCAACGAGCAGCCGAAGACGCTGACGTACTGGGCGTCGAACCAGGGTCCCAACATCGCCTACGACAAGAAGACCCTGGCTCCGGAGCTGGCCAAGTTCCAGAAGCAGACCGGCATCAAGGTCAAGCTGGAAGTCATCCCTTGGTCCGACCTGCTCAACAGGATCCTCGCGGCCACCACCTCGGGCCAGGGCCCCGACGTGCTCAACATAGGCAACACCTGGTCCGCGTCGCTCCAGGCCACGGGCGCGCTGCTGCCCTGGAGCACGAAGAACTTCGACGCGATCGGCGGCAAGGACCGGTTCAACGCGTCCGCGGTCGCCGCGGCGGGCGCCCCGGGCAAGGATCCGGCGGCCGTCCCGCTGTACTCGCTCGCGTACGCGCTCTACTACAACAAGAAGATGTTCCACGACGCCGGGATCACCACTCCCCCCACCACCTGGGCGGACGTGATCAAGGACGGCAAGAAGATCTCCAAGAACGGCACGTCGGGCAAGTGGGGGCTCGGCCTCGAAGGCAGCAACCTGCAGGAGAACATCCACATCTCGTACGTCCTCGCCAAGCAGCACGGCGCTGACTTCTTCGACAAGTCCGGGAAGCCGACGTTCACCTCCCCCGGCGCGGTCGACGCGGTCATGCAGTACGTCGACATGATGCAGAAGGACAAGATCATCAACCCGGGCAACGCGGAGTACGCCCAGAACCAGTCCCTGCAGGACTTCGCGAAGAACAAGACGGCGATGGTCATGTGGCAGGCCGCCGCCAGCAACTTCAACTCCCAGCACATGTCGCCCAGCGACTGGGGCGCGGTGCCGATGCCCGTGCAGTCCGGCGCGCCGGGCCAGGGCAAGCAGGTCAACTCGATGGTCGCCGGCATCAACATGGCGATCTTCAACAACACCAAGAACGTGGACGGCGCGAAGAAGTTCGTGAAGTTCATGACCAGCGACGCCGAGCAGGTCATCCTCAACAAGGCGTACGGCTCGGTCCCGCCGATCAAGACCGCCGACAGCAACGCCGCGTTCCAGCAGACCGACATCAAGGTCATGGCCAACACGCTCCAGACGAGCGCCACGCCGCTGCCGCAGGTGCCCTCGGAGTCCCAGTACGAGACGCAGGTCGGCACGGCGCTGAAGAACCTCTGGGCCAATGTGGCGGCCGGCAAGACCGTCACCAAGGCCACGGTCAAGAGCGCACTGTCCAAGGCCCAGCAGCAGATGACCCAGTGAGGCTGGCCCGATGACCGCCACCGTGACTTCTCCCAGTGCGCGTGACGCGGGCGGCGAGGGCATGTCGGGGACCGGGGGTGCGCGCAAGAAGCCGCGCATCCCCGGCCGGCTGCGCCGCTCGGTGATCCCGTACGTCCTGCTCCTGCCCGCCATCCTCTTCGAGCTGCTCGTGCACGTCATCCCGATGATCGTCGGGGTCGTGATCAGCTTCCGGCAGCTCACCCTGTTCTTCATCCACAACTGGGGCGCCGCGCCCTGGTCGGGGCTGAAGAACTACCAGGTCGCCGTCGACTTCAACAGCGCGGTGGGCAAGTCTCTGCTCCACTCGTTCTGGATCACCGTCGTGTTCACCGTCGCGTCGGTCGGCCTGTGCTGGCTGTTCGGCACCACTGCCGCGATCATGCTCCAGGACAAGTTCAGGGGCCGGGGCACACTGCGCACCATCTTCCTGATCCCCTACGCGCTGCCGGTGTACGCGGCCGTCATCACCTGGGCGTTCATGTTCCAGCGTGACAACGGCATGGTGAACCACCTGATCCACGACCAGCTGCACCTGACCGACCACGCGTCGTTCTGGCTCATCGGCAACAACAGCTTCGTCACCCTGCTGGTCGTGTCGCTGTGGAAGGGCTGGCCGTTCGCCTTCCTGATCGTGATGGCCGGCCTGCAGAACATCCCGGGCGACCTGTACGAGGCCGCGGCGATCGACGGGGCCGGCATGTGGCAGCAGATCCGCAAGATCACCATGCCGTCGCTGCGCTCGGTCAACCAGGTGCTGGTGCTCGTGCTGTTCCTGTGGACGTTCAACGACTTCAACACGCCGTTCGTGCTGTTCGGCAAGAACGGCAACGCGCCCGGCAGCGCGGACCTGATCTCGTTCCACATCTACCAGTCGTCGTTCTCGTCGTGGAACTTCGGCTCCGGCTCCGCCATGTCGGTCCTGCTGCTGCTGTTCCTGCTGGTCGTCACCGGCGTGTATCTGGCGGTCACCTCGCGCGGAAGGAAGGCGTCCGATGGCTGACACGAGGTCCTCCCTCGCTCCCCCGCGCTCGTTCCTGTGGACCCGGCGCGTCGTGCTGACGATCCTGGTCCTGTTCACCCTGCTGCCCGTCTACGTGATGATCTCCAGCTCGCTGAAGCCGCTGGAGGACGTGCAGTCGAAGTTCACCTGGATCCCGTCACACCTGACCATCCGCCCGTACATCGACATCTGGTCGACCGTGCCGCTCGCGAGGTTCTTCCTGAACTCCGCGATCGTGTCGGTGGCCGCGACCGCGTGCTCCGTGGTCATCGCGGTGTTCGCGGCGTACGGCGTGAGCCGCTACCGCTTCCGCGGCAAGCGGGTCTTCACCGTGACGGTGCTGTCGACGCAGATGTTCCCCGGCATCCTCTTCCTGCTGCCGCTGTACCTGATCTTCGTCAACATCGGCAAGAGCACCGGCATCGACCTGTACGGCTCGCGCGGCGGCCTGATCATCACGTACCTGACCTTCTCGCTGCCGTTCGCCATCTGGATGCTCATCGGCTACTTCGACTCGGTGCCGCGCGACCTGGACGAGGCGGCGATGGTCGACGGCTGCGGCCCGTTCGGCGCGCTGTTCCGCGTGGTCGTGCCCGCGGCCGTGCCCGGCATCGTGGCGGTCGCGGTCTACGCGTTCATGACGGCGTGGGGAGAGGTGCTGTTCGCGTCCGTCATGACCAACGACAACACCAAGACGCTCGCCATCGGCCTGCAGAACTACTCGACAGAGAACAACGTGTACTGGAACCAGATCATGGCCGCCTCGCTGGTCGTCAGCGTGCCCGTGGTGGTCGGCTTCCTCCTGCTCCAGCGCTACCTCGTCACGGGCCTCACCGCGGGTGCGGTCAAGTGACAGAACCCGAAAGGCAGTACGTGAACGACCTCGACGCCCTTCCGGCGGACTTCACCTGGGGCGTGGCCACCGCGTCGTACCAGGTCGAGGGGGCCGTCGCCGAGGACGGCCGCTCCCCCTCGATCTGGGACACGTTCTCCCACACACCGGGCAAGGTCGCGAACGGCGACAACGGCGACGTCGCCTGCGACCACTACCACCGGGTCCCCGAGGACATCGGCCTGATGAGCCGGCTCGGCGTGGACGCCTACCGCTTCTCGCTGGCCTGGCCGCGCATCGTGCCCGACGGCGACGGCCGCGTGAACGAGGCGGGCCTCGACTTCTACGACCGGCTGGTGGACGGGTTGCTCGAAGCGGGCATCACGCCCTTCGCGACGCTCTACCACTGGGACCTGCCGCAGGCGTCGCAGGACCGCGGCGGCTGGCCGGTGCGGGAGACCGCCGAGCACTTCGCACGGTACGCGTCGGTCGTGGTGGAGCGCCTCGGCGACCGCGTCAAGGACTGGGCGACCCTCAACGAGCCGCTGTGCTCGTCGTGGATCGGCCATCTGGAGGGCGCCATGGCGCCGGGCGTGCGCGACCTGACGGCCGCCGTGCGCACCTCGTACCACCTGCACCTGGGACACGGGCTGGCGGTGCAGGCGATACGGGCCGCCTCGCCCGGCGCCCGGGTCGGCATCGTGAACAACCTGAGCCCGATCCTGCCCGCGTCGGACAGCGACGCGGACCGCGCGGCCGCCGTGCGGGCGGACGGCCACACCAACCGCTGGTGGCTCGACCCGATCCACGGGCGCGGCTACCCGCAGGACATGGTGGAGGTCTACGGCGTCGACCTGCCGGTGCGCGAGGGCGACCTGGAGACGATCGCCGCGCCGCTCGACTGGCTGGGTCTTAACTACTACTTCCGCCAGTTCGTGCGGGACGATCCGCGCGGGCCCGCGCCGTTCGCCGAGATGGTGGACGCGCCGGTCGCGGACAGGCCCCACACGTACATGGACTGGGAGGTGTACGCCGACGGCCTGGAGGAGCTGCTGCTGCGGCTCACCGACGAGTACGGCGCACGGCGCGTGTACGTCACGGAGAACGGCTCGGCCTACCAGGACGTGGTGCGCCCCGACGGCACCGTCGACGATCCCGAGCGCACCCGCTACCTGGAGGACCACCTCGCCGCGGTCGCGCGCGCGGCCGCCAAGGGCGCGCCGGTCGCCGGGTACTTCGCCTGGTCGCTGATGGACAACTTCGAGTGGGCGTACGGCTACGACAAGCGGTTCGGCCTGGTACACGTCGACTACGCCACACAGGTGCGCACGGTGAAGGGCAGCGGGTACCGCTACGCCGACATCATCCGCGCGGCGCGCGGGCGCGGCGAGCGGGCCGCCTGACCGCACACCCCGGTAGACGAAGCCGCCGCCCTCTCCCCACCGGGAGGGCGGCGGCTGCGTACCGGGTACGCCTGGCCCGCGGCTCGGGTACACCCGGCCCGCGGCGGTTCAGCCGGGGGGGCCGGCCGGCGCGGCGGGCGGCGGCAGGACC
>NZ_JAGIQL010000138.1 GCF_017813245.1 Streptomyces montanisoli | reverse complement strand
CCCCCCCCCCTCCCCCCCCCCGCCCCCCCCGCTCTCCCATCGAGGAAGCGGCTTACGAGACACACCGGCGACTGGAGTTCAGCCGCGTGCTCTTCCGTTCTGAGCCGGTCCGGGCCGCCCCGGCGATGACTGGAGGGCGGGCCCCGCGCCGCCTGGTGCGGGACCGCTCACCGAGCGTGCGCCTCCGGCGCCGTGCCACCTGATCACGGGGCCACGCCCCGTGCCCCTGCCGGCACAGGTGTGCGTGCTCAGCGCCACGCCTGCCGGGGCCCGCCGCCGTCCGCAGGACGCGCCGTCCTCCCGGGGTACCCGCAGTCTGGACAACACGCGCCACCGACCAGCCGGGCTCCGCCCGGGTCGCGCCCCGTACGCTTGCTGGCAGCGCTGCCCGCGCCCAGGGCCGCGCCATGCCGGGGCCCGGCCCGTCGGGACGGCGGCCGGGGCCCGGCTACGGCGCCGGGACCCTGAGCGTTGCCAGGACCGGCAGGTGGTCACTCGCCCTGCGCAGGTCGCGCGGGGACAGGCCGTCGAGGCCGGCCGGGACGCCGCAGGTCAGCACCTCGACGCCCGGCGTCGCGAACACCGCGTCGATGCGCCGGTTCGGCGACGTCGCGCCGTACGTGTGCTCCGTCCCCCAGGGCGCCGTGGCCCAGCCGTCCTGCAGCTGGTCGGCGAGCAGCCTGAAGGCGCGGCCCGTGGGCGCCTCGTTGATGTCACCGGCGGCGACGGCGTGGGGCGCGTCCATCGACTTGAGCTGGTCGAGCACCTTCCCCGCCTGGTCGAGCCGCTCGCCCGCGTTGAGGCTGAGGTGGCAGCTCAGCACGCCGAGCCGGGCGCGCCCGAACCGTACGACGGCCGTCGCGAAGCCCCTGCGGTGCAGCCCTGGGGTGCGCGGCAGCAAGACGTCCCGCGTGGACTCCACCGTCGCGCGCAGCGAGCACAGCAGCAGCGGGCCGGCCGCCGTGGCGCCGCCGCCGAGGACGACGAGGTCCGTCGCGCGCGCCAGCCACGACGCGTACTTGCGCCAGCGGAAGAAGCGCGGGGCCTCCTGGACGAACACCAGGTCGGGCGCGCACGCCCGGATCACGCGCGCGAGCGCCGCACGGTCGTCGCGCATCGAGCGGATGTTGTACGTGAGCACCCTGATCACGGCCGAACCGTCCGGCTCGGTACGGGAGTCGGGCAGCGGGGGCATTGCCATGCCCTCACCCTACGGGAGATCGGGAACGCGCGTGCCCGCCGTCCCCCTGGTCACGGGGGTACGGCGGGCACGAATGCGTTACGCGCGTCGGGGCCGGGGCGGGGTCAGCCCTGGCGTGCCAGGTCCGCGGCGCCGACGAGGCCCGCCTCGCCGCCCAGTTGCGCGGCGAGCACCTGCGCGTGCGGACGCCACTCGCCGCCGACGAGCCACCGCCTGAACGACTTGCGGATCGGTTCGAGCACGAGGTCGCCCTCGTCCGAGACGCCGCCGCCGATGATGAAGGCCGACGGGTCGAACAGCGAGGCCAGGTCGGCGAGTCCGCTGCCCGCCCAGCGCGCCAGCTCGCGGAACGAGTCGACCGCGACCGGGTCGCCCTGCCGGGCGGCGTCGCTGACGTGCCTGCCCTCGATTCCCTCGGGTGTGCCGTCGCCGAGCGCGAGCAGCACCTCGGCGTTCTCCGGCTGCGCGCCCGCACGCTGGCGCGCGTACCGTACGAGCGCGCTGCCCGAGGCGTACTGCTCCCAGCAGCCCTGGCTGCCGCAGCCGCACAGCAGCCCGTCGGGGACCACCCGGATGTGGCCGACCTCCGCCGCGACGCCGAAGCGCCCGCGCCGCAGCTTGTTCCCTATGATCACGCCGCCGCCGAGGCCCGTGCCGAGGGTGATGCAGATGACGTCGTCGTGGCCCTTGCCGGCGCCGAACTTGTACTCGCCCCAGGCCGCCGCGTTCGCGTCGTTCTCCACGACCACCGGCAGGCCGACGCGCTGCTCGACCTTGTCCTTGAGCGGCTCGTGCCGCCAGTTGATGTTGGGCGCGAACAGGACCGTCGCACGCTTGTCGTCGACGTAGCCGGCGGCTCCGATGCCGACGGCCTCGATCTGGTGCCCCTTACCGGCCCCCGAGACGGCTGAGCAGATCGCGTCGACGATCGCCTCGGCGGTGTCCGGAGTGGGCACCTTGTGCACATCGCGAATGGTGCCCTCTTCGTCGACGACGCCCGCCGCGATCTTCGTGCCGCCGATGTCGACGCCGATGGTGAGTCCCATGTGTCCCTCAGTTTTCGGTCGTGCCCCGCTGGGCCCAACGGTACCCGAGGGTCGGCGCCGCCCTGCTCAGTCCAGGTCGATGTGGCCGTCCGGGCCGGGCCGTTCGTCCCTCGGGTCGCTCGGGTCGAGGGACTGCCGCGAGTCCTTCGGGCCGAGCTTCCCGCCGCCCTGCTCCGCGGTGCCCGACGTCCCGCCGCGGGTGGCGGCGTCGTCGGACGCGGCGCCGCGCGTCCAGCGGCTCTCCTGGTCCTGGACGGCGGAGCGGTACGCGGCGAGCAGTTCGCCGCCGGCGGCCGCGAGGTGGTCGAAGAAGTCCGGGTTGCGCTGGATCACGGGCTCGACGGCGGCCTTCGCCTGGTTGACGAACTGCTGGACGGCGCCCTGGGCGGCCATGCCGAACAGCGGGTTGTCGAGGGACGTCAGCCTGTCGGCGACGGCATCGGCGAACTTGCGCAGCTCGTCGGCGGCCGAGGACGGCGGCGGCCCGTAGACCGCGCGGCGCCTGGCCTTCTCCGCCGCCAGGTCCTCGGCGCACGCCGTGGCCCAGGCATCCGCGTCGGGCCGCTCGCTCGCATCGCTCATGGGGTACTCCCGCGTCCGGCAAGGTCTTCCACCGCCCGGCGGCGGAAGATGTACACCTTCGACGGTACCCGAAGAGGGCCGGGTGGTTCAGAGGCTGTTGTCTTGCCCAGTGTGGGATCAGGTCGAGGGGGCTGGTGCTGGGGGCACCTCCCGGCCGGAGGCTGGGGGAAGATCCAAGGCGGAGGAGGGAGTCGACGCGGTGGGGGCACCTCCCGGCCGAAGGCTGGGGGACGTCGGCGACTGGGGGCACCTCCCGGCCGAAGGCTGGGGGAGACAACGCCGGAGATGGCTGTGCCAGGCGACTCGGGCCCCGCAGGGGGCAAGACAACAGCCTCTCAGGCCCCGGCGGGCCCGTCCTTCGGCCACAGGCCGGGGTCGGGGGCGAAGCGGATGCGCAGGACGCCATCGGTGAGGGCGGCGCCGGAGACCGTGCAGCGGCGCAGCGCCGGGGCCAGCGGCACGATCCTGCGGAACGGGCCGACGGTGAGCACCAGTTCGTGCTCCCTGCGGACGAGGTTCAGCTCGCTCTTGCCCGCGCCCGGCAGCGGCAGGCACCACACGAGCAGGCCGTCGGCGGCGATGCGGTCCTCCACCCACCACGGATCAGCCGCGGTCTCGCCGGACGTGCCCGCGCCCGCCGCGCCCGCGCCCGCCTCGTCGGGGGCGGGGAGTCCGAGGGCTTCCAGGTCCCCCGCGCCCCGCGGGTCGCGGCCCAGGTGGGGCAGCTCGTGGACGGCGGGCCAGGCCGCGGCGGGCTCCCGCCATGCGGCGACGCTCTCGCGCTGCCGCTCGCCCATGGCCGTCAGCCAGGGGTGGCCGTCCGCCGGCGGCAGCACCTTGTTGGCCACGAGCGCGTCGGCGCGCAGGCCGTACAGGGCCAGGCCGGCGCGCGCGGTCCGCAGGGCCTCGTCGGCGGCGCGGCCGGGCTCGGCGACGAGCCGCAGCGAGGTCGCCGCGTCCTCGACGAGGGCCTGTACCGCGGCGAGTTCGGCGTCCTTGCGGCCGGCGGTCTCGTACAGCCACCTGGACGGCAGGGGAACGCCGGCGAGCTGCGCCATCATCGGGTGCAGCGCACGCGCCGCCTGCCGCTGCGGGGGCAGCAGGCGCCGCAGGTAGCGGCGCAGCGTCTCGGGCAGGGCGAGCAGCGGGAGCGCGGCGGGCAGCGGCGGCAGGTCGACGACGAGGACGTCCCAGTCGGCGTCCGCGGCGGTGCGCAGGGCGTGCAGCAGGGCGAAGGCGTCGCTGCCGGGCAGTTCCGTCAGCTCCTCGCCGCGCAGCCGCGGGGCGCCGAGGAGGTCGAGTGCGGGCGCGGCCCGCTCCTGGAGGGCGAGCAGCTCGGTGCGGAAGTGGCCCGCAGAGTCGACACGTGCGGCCCACAGGCCGTCGGTGACGCGCGCGGGGCGGGCCGCGTCGGGCCCCGGCGCGGCGCCGAGCACCGGCTCGGCCGCGGGGTCGGCCGTGAGCAGCAGGGTGCGGTCGCCGCGGCGGGTGGCCGCGAGTGCGGTGGCCGCCGCGACGGTCGTACGGCCGGCGCCGCCGGGGCCGGTGACGAAGACCGTACGGGGGGACATGCGGGTCAGGCCCCCGCGGTCTCGGTGGACTCGACGCGCTTCTTGAGGCCCGCGAGCGCGCGGTCGATGATGACCTTCTCGGCCTTGCGCTTGATCATGCCGAGCAGCGGGATCTTGACGTCGACCGCGAGGCGGTAGGTGACTTCCGTGTGGGCGCCGCCCGCCAGGGGCGCGAGCCGGTAGGAGCCGTCCAGCGAGCGCAGCATCTGGGACTTGACGAGCGTCCAGGTGACCTCGTCGCCCGCCCAGGTGTAGGCGAGGGTGTGGTCGTCCTTGATCGCGCCCGCGTCGAGCACCAGCCTGACCTGCTCGGCCCTGCCCCGGGCGTCGGTGGCGAGCACCTCCGCCTCCTTGACCTCCCCGGTCCACTCGGGGTAGCGGGCGAAGTCGGCGATCACCGCCATGACGGCGGCGGGGGCCGCCTCGATCGTGATGCTCGAAATCGTGTGTTCCGCCATCGCGGTGCTCCTCGCAGACTGGGTACGCCGCGTGCAGGTTATCGCGGCCCTCGCGGCGCCCCCTGCGCGGTCCCGCGCCCCGGAAACCCTTCAGGACGACAGCCTCTCACCAGCCTCTCACCACTGAAGGGCCCAGGGCCTGCCGGTCGAGGCGAAGTGCCCGACGTTCACGCACTCGGTGGCGCCGATCCGCATCCGGGACGCGAGCGGCTGGTGCACGTGGCCGAAGAGCGCGTAGCGCGGCCTGGTGCGGTGGATGGCGTCCAGCAGTGCGGTGCTGCCGCGCTCGAAGCGGCGGGCGACGACGTCGTAGGTGAGGTCGGGCACCTCGGGCGGGATGTGCGAGCACAGGACGTCGACCTCGCCGAGCGCCTCGACCTTGGCCGCGTACTCCTCGTCGGGGATCTCGTACGGCGTGCGCATGGGGGTGCGCAGGCCGCCGCCGACGAAGCCGAAGACGAGGCCGCCGATCTCGGCGCGCTCGCCGTCGAGGACGGTCGTGCCGGGGCGCGCGTACTCCGCCCACAGGGCGGGCATGTCGACATTTCCGTAGGTGGCGTACGTGGGTGCCGGCATGGCGCCGAACAGCTCCTCGTACTGGCGGCGCACGCCGGCCTCGATCGCGGCGGCCGGCGTCGCGTCGAGGCCCGCCCACAGCCCGGCGCCGAACGCGCGCGCCTCGTCGAAGCGGCGCTCGGTGCGCAGCGCGACGAGATGGTCGGCGTTCTCGGCGCCGAACAGGTCGGGGAAGATGCCGCGGGAGTGGTCCGCGTAGTCGAGGAAGAGCACGAGGTCGCCGAGGCAGACGAGGGCGTCGGCCCCCTCGCCCGCGGCGGCGAGCCCCGCCGCGTTGCCGTGGACGTCACTCACCACATGAACCCTGGTCACCTGTCACCTCACTGTGCTCGCCCGTCCGCTCGCCGCGCGCCCGTCGTCCGGCGGCGCAGGGGCGACGGCGATCACCCCGCGGCCGCCCCTTGGACTACTGTGCACCGGGAGTCGCAAAAACCGTGCGACACCGGAACCATCCGGCCAGGGCACCGTCCACACGACCGTACCGGCAGGTAACCTCTCGGGGCGGTCCGTGCGTACCGCAGCCGGGGCGCGTCAGGGCCGCGGCGCCGGCGCCCGATGAGGAGCAGCAGTTTTGCGTGAGTTCAGTCTTCCGGCCCTGTACGAGGTCCCGACGGACGGCACTCTGACCGATCTCGTGCGCCGCAACGCCGCACAGTACCCGGACACCGCACTGTTCGGCCGTAAGGCCGCGGGCGGCTGGGAGGACGTGACGGCGCGCCGGTTCCTCGACGACGTGCGGGCCGCGGCCAAGGGCCTCGTCGCCGCGGGGATCGAGCCGGGCGACCGGGTCGCGCTGATGTCCCGCACCCGGTACGAGTGGGTCCTGCTCGACTTCGCGGTCTGGAGCGCGGGCGCGGTCACGGTGCCCGTGTACGAGACGAGCTCGGCCGAGCAGGTGCGCTGGGTGCTCGGCGACTCGGGCGCGGTCGCGGCCGTGGTGGAGAGCGAGGAGCACGCGGCGGCCGTGAAGTCGGTGCGTGACGGGCTGCCCGGGCTGCGCTCGGTGTGGTCGCTGGCCGGCGGCGGCCTCGCGGAGCTGGTGGCCGCGGGCGCGGACGTGCCGGACGCGGCGCTCGAGGAGCGCGCCGCCGCGGGCAAGGCCGACGCACCCGCCACGATCGTGTACACCTCGGGGACGACGGGCAGGCCCAAGGGGTGCGTCCTGACCCACCGGAGCTTCTTCGCCGAGTGCGGCAACATCGTCGAGCGCCTGGGCCCGCTGTTCCGCACGGGTGACTCGTCACTGCTGCTGTTCCTGCCCGCGGCCCATGTCTTCGGCAGGATCGTGCAGTTGGCGTGCGTGATGGCGCCCGTCAAGCTGGGGTGCCTGGAGGACACGAAGAACCTGACCGAGGAACTGGCGGCGTTCCGGCCGACGTTGGTCCTCGGCGTGCCGCGCGTCTTCGAGAAGGTGTACAACGCGGCGCGCGCCAAGGCGTACGAGGACGGCAAGGGCGCGATCTTCGACCGCGCGGCGAGCACGGCGGTCGCCTACAGCCGCGCCCTGGACACCGCGCAGGGCCCGTCGTTCGGCCTGCGCCTGCGCCACCGCCTGTTCGACAGGCTCCTCTACGGCAAGCTGCGCGCCGTGCTCGGCGGCCGCGGCGAGTACGCCATCTCGGGCGGCGCGCCGCTCGGCGAACGGCTCGGCCACTTCTTCCGCGGCATCGGCTTCACGGTGCTGGAGGGGTACGGGCTGACCGAGTCCTGCGGGGCGACGACGTTCAACCCGTGGGACCGGCAGAAGATCGGCACGGTCGGCCAGCCGCTGCCGGGTTCCGTGGTGCGCATCGACGACGACGGCGAGGTGCTGCTGCACGGGGAGCACCTGTTCACGGGGTACTGGAACAATCCGGAGGCGTCCGAACAGGCGCTGGCGGACGGCTGGTTCCGCACGGGCGACCTGGGGTCGCTGGACGAGGACGGCTACCTGACGATCACCGGCAGGAAGAAGGAGATCCTGGTCACGGCGGGCGGCAAGAACGTGGCGCCCGCGGTGATCGAGGACCGGATCAGGGCGCACGCCCTCGTCGCGGAGTGCATGGTCGTCGGCGACGGCCGCCCGTTCGTGGGCGCGCTGATCACGCTGGACGAGGAGTTCCTCGCACGCTGGGCCCGCGAGCACGGCACCCCGTCCGACGCGACGGTCGCGTCACTGCGGCTCGACCCGCGACTGCTCGCGGAGGTCCAGCAGGCGGTGGACGAGGGCAACGCGGCGGTGTCGAAGGCGGAGTCGGTCCGCAAGTTCCGCATCCTGACACGCCAGTTCACGGAGGAGAGCGGCCACTTGACGCCGTCGCTGAAGCTGAAGCGGAATGTGGTCGCGAAGGACTTCGCGGAGGAGATCGAGGCGCTGTACACGACGTGACCGGTCCGCGCCCGGGCGGGCGCGGACGGGTCACGTCGCGCCGAGCGCGCTGGCTCTGGCGGCCGGGGTCCTCGACGGCCCCAGTCCCGCGCCGATCGATCCGCAGAGCTAGACGCTCTGGTGAAGAGCACGCCACTCGCGGTCGAGGATGGCGTGGACGACGGAGTCACGCCAGACGCCGTTTTTTCTGATGTGCTCCCGGATGGTGCCTTCTTCCGTCATCCCCGCAGCTCTCATGGTCCTGGCGGAGGCCTCGTTGAGTGGGGATCGGGCCCCCCATACACGGTGCAGCCCGATCTCTTCGAAGCCAAGCGCAAGCAGCAGGTTGACCATCTCTTGCCCGTATCCGGCACCCCATGCGTCGGGGCGCAGCGCGAAGCCGAAGGTGGCTGCGCCCGGCTGGTGGGGATCTGTGGCGAGTCGGCCGAAGCCGATGACCTCGCCGCTCTCCCGCTTCTCGACAACTAGGGCGTACTCGCTACGTGGATTGGCCGTGGCTGACGCAATGGAGCACTCCACAATCCTTCCTACGTCGGCGAGCGACCGCGGCTCGAAGCTGAGATGCGCGGTCGCCTCCGGACTCCCGTAGATCGCGTAGATCGCCTCCACGTCCTCGACGGTGAGCTCCCTCAGGCGAAGACGCCAGCTCGAACGATCAACGGCTCTCATGCCTGAACCCTCCCGTTCGACACCCGGATCCGGTAGAGGTGCGCGAGAGGTACCCGCAGGTCAAGACGCATGCAACGCAGCCGTTCCCGGATCGGCGTGAGGAACACCTCAGGCCGCCACGGCACCCGTACGCACGGCGAATTCCCGAAGGCCGGCGAGACTGCCCGGCTGGTAGAGCAGGTCGGCCGTGAGCGAGCGGATCGCGGGCCGCCGGACCTCTTCCGGCGCCGTGTGCTCGATGGCCCGCAGGGCGCCGAACGTGCGTCGCCCGTCACCGAGCTGGTGCCACATGCGGGCCGTGTCCGTGAGGTAGCGCGCGACCCTTTCCGTGTTCGCGAGCTGAGCCGGCTGGACGCGTCGGACGTAGGGAACGGCGTCGTCCGGCGTGCCAAGGGCCGTGAAGCTGCTGATCCGGTACATCGCGACCTCGGCAGGACTCGCCGAGATCGTGAAGAGACCCACAGGCTTACCGCCCCGGTCGACGGGAATCCGGCCGGAGGTTTCTTCCGCCTCGCCGAGCAGGTCGAGCGCCGTACTGCGCCGTCCCCCGGACGCGGCTGTGTAGCCGGCAGTCATGAGCAGGCAGGTGCGGGCGGCCAGGGCGTCAGCCTGCGGGCGGTCCTTCTCCACGACCAGGGAGGTCGCGGTGCGGGCCAGGAAGTCGACGGCGGCAGAGCTGCGGCCGGCGCGGCGCATAGTGATCGCCAGGACTCGGGCCGCGTCGCTGAGGGGCCGAGGGTCCCCGCTGGCCCGCGCGGCGCTGAGCGCTCGGTCCGCGGTAGCCCACGCCGCCTCGGAGTGCTGCTTCACGGCGAGTTCGGTGGCCAGCACGTAGGCGCGGGCGACGGCCGCCTGGGCGCGCTCGCGAGTGCGGCCGGTGGAGATGTCCCGGGTGGCTTCCGCCGTCGCGATCAACGGGGGGAGGGCGCTGCCGAGAGCGGAGTAGCGGGCGCCCGAGAACATCTCGCGGGCCGTCGTGAGACCGTCGGCGAGATCGCTCAGGCTCGTAGGTCTTCCGGTGATCGGCTCGAACAGGGCCCGCTCCATGGCGGCGGCCGGGTTCTGGGCTGCCGGTTCCGCCGCAGCAGCATCGGATCCGGCCCCGGCGATCAAGCTGGCGCCGAGGCCCAGCGCCCCAGCCATCAGTTCCCGACGTCGCACATCGTCCTCCAGCTCGGCTCCGGTCACCTTAGCGGCCGTGGGCGGCGGCACGGGCGCGCTGCGACGAGAGAGGCGATCGCCTCCGCCCCTCTCGTCGGCAAGGCCCAGGAGAGACAGCGGGATGACGAGCCCATCAGCGATCCGCGTCAGGACATCGACGCTCTGGACCTGGCGCACGCCGCGCTCGATCGCGCTGACGTCGGACTGAGCCAGCCCGGTGAGGGAGCCCACGACGGTCTGACTGGCGCCCGTGTACTGCCGGAAGTGCTTGATCACGGCGGCAAGGTCGCGCGCTGCGAGGGCTCGTCGGGCCTTCTCGTGATCCCACAGATCAGCGGGAACGGCTACCTGGGAATGGCTGCGCACGGTGTTTTCCCCCTCCGGGGCGGCGGCATGACCTTGCCTCAGCGTAGAGGTGCCGTGACCCCCTGTCAGCGCTTTGACCGGGGCGCCAGAGGCCCGACCTATAGGGCCGTCGGATGGGTTTCCCTCGGCTTTCTTCCGAGTCTGGGAGTGCACAGAGAACCCCCCGGCGCAGACCTCGGCAACCGTCCGGTTTCCGCAGCTCAGCGCTGGATTCACCCCTTGACCGAAGGAGTGTTCCGACATGCCCAACCCACCTTCTCCGCCCCCGCCGCCGCCCCCGCCGGGCCCGCTCCCGACTCCGCCCCCGCCTGGTGGCGGGGCGTAGGTCTCCGGCACCAGGTCGTGCACCACGTTTCCAGCGGGGTGCACGACCACCGCTGTCTCAAGCGCTCGCACCGACAAGGAGAACACCGTGCAGGGAATCACCGTGCTCAACCCCGACGAGCTGGGCCAAGACCCCGCCGTCGGCATGGACCTGGCCCTCGCGCTAGGCGTGGGCCACCTGGAGATCCGTACCGCCTACGGATCGAACGCCCTCGTCCTGGACGACGCGCAGCTCCGTGAAGTCCGGCAGCTGGCCGACGAACGGGGCCTGCGCGTAGCCGCGCTGGCGTCCCCGCTGTGGAAGTGGTGCCGGCCCGAGGCCAAGCCCGGCAAGGTCGACAGCTTCGGTTTCCCCACGCAGGTGCCGGCCGAGGACCGGGAACGCTGGGTGGACCGCGCGCTCGCCGTCGCCGACATCCTGGGCACCGACCGCGTCCGCGTCTTCTCCCACCTGTCCGTCGGCGAACAGTCGGAGGACTTCCGGAACGACCCGCTGCTGACGTACGCGCTCAAGGCCGCCGAGCGGGCCGGTACCCGGCTCCTGCTGGAGAACGAGCCCGTGTGCACCGTCGCCGAACCGGCGCCCCTCCTGGACGCGCTCCGTGAGAACACCGGGCTGGGGCTCTGGCTCGACCTGGGGAACCTGTACGAGGTCGGCCACGGCACGGCGGAAGCTGTCGACGCCCTCGCCCCCTACGTCGAGTACGTCCACATCAAGGACTACGTGCCGCGTGACGACGGCATGAAGCAGTTCGTGGCGCCGGGCGCCGGCGACGTGCCGTACGCGGAACTGCTGCCCGTCCTCCACCGGGTGCGGCCGGTGCTGCCGTACGCGCTGGAGACGCACGTGCGCGAGAGTCCCGGCGACGCGCTGACGCGCGGCGCGGCGTTCCTGCGCGGCACCATCCCGGGCGGCTTGGCGTGAGGCGGGTCCTCCTCATCGGCTCCGGAGAGGTCGGCGCCAAGCACGCCAAGGCCCTGGCCCGTACCGATGGGATGGACCTGGTGGGCGTCGCCGACCCCTCCCCGGCCGTTGCCCCACCCGCCGGGGTGCCCCTGCTCGCCCAGTGGGAACGGGCGTTCGAACGCCTCGCTCCGGACACGGTCGTCGTGGCGACGCCGCCCGGCACCGGTCTGGTGGCCGCACGCGCTGCCGCGCGGCGCGGCGTGGTCGTCCTGGTGGAGAAGCCGGTCACGCTGGCCCCCGCCGAGCTGGCACCGGCACCGGAGGACGCGAGGGTCTTCGTCGCCTTCCAGCCGCATTTCGCTCCCGGCCTCGCCAGTCTGCTCGACCAGGTGCCCACGGTCCGGCGCGCCGCGGTGACGCTGGTGTGCCGCCGGGACCGCGCCTACTACCGGGGCTGGCGCACCCGGTTCGCCACCGCCGGGGGCATTCTGCACCAGCAGGCCATCCACGGCCTGGCCCTCGCCCTGCGCCTCCTGCCGCCCGCGCCCATCACCTCCTGCACGGCCGAGATTCACCACGTCCGGCGGTGGGCCGAATCCGAGGACCGCATCACCGCGACGCTGTCGTTCGAGGACGGCACGCTCCTGAGCGTCGACGCCCGGGTCGACAGCGACGAGCCACGGCGCCACGAGGTGAGCCTGCACCTGGCCGACGGACAGCAGGTGCACGTGCGCGGCCGGAACCTCGAAGCCGGCCTCGGCGAACCGCAGTCCGCGCCGAGCGACCTGGCGCTGCGCCAGGCCATGTACCGGTCCCTGCCCGCCGACGACGGCGGCCCCCGCCATCCGTCTCTCTTCCCGCTCCCTCAGCTCCGCCGCACCCTGGAGGTCATCGACCATGCCTACCGCACCGCGCGCACCGTTTCTGAGGCCGGTTCTGCCACATGACCTCGGCGTCGAGGTCGTCGAGCGCAAAGGTGTCGGACACCCGGACACCCTCGCCGACTCGATCGCCGAGCTCGCCTCGATCCGCTACAGCGAGTACTGCCTGCGCGAGTTCGGCGCCATCCTCCACCACAACCTCGACAAGGTCGCCGTCCTCGGAGGCCGCGCCCGATTCGGTGACACGGACGGCACCTACGACCGTCCCGTACGGGTGATCTTCGGCGGCCGGATCTCCAAGACTTTCGCCGGTCGCGCTATCCCCGTGCGGGAAATCCTCGAAGACGCCGCCGCCGAGCAACTGCGCACCACTCTCCCGGGCTTCGAGCACATCACCTGGCGAGCCCAGCACGAGACGACCGACTCCTCCAAGTTCGAGCGCTGGTTCGCCCCGCACGGCCTGGAGGACCTGCCCGAGCGCCCGACGGCCTTCTCCAACGACACCGCGTTCCTCGTCGGCACCGCGCCGCGCACCTCGGCCGAGACCGTGGCGCTGCTCACCGAGGCGTGGTTCCGCCGGCAGCCGTGGGCGGGCAGCGACATCAAAGCCCTCGTCATCCGCGACGGGCGCGCGCTGAACGTCACCGCGTGCGTTCCGGCCGTCGCCGGGCACCTCGCCAGCAGCGCCGAGTTCGAGGACGCCGTCAACGACGCCGCCCAGGAACTCGCCATCCAGCTCCTCAAGCGCCTGCCGGGCCCGGTCAACGTCGTGTGCAACACCCGCAACCGCCGCACCGGCCCGCTGTCGGGCCAGTACTTCACGCTCTCCGGATCGGCGATCGACTACGGCGAAGACGGGCTGGTAGGCCGAGGCAATGCCCGCTCCGGACTGATCACCCCCGGCCAGCAGGCAGGCAACGAGGCCCTGTTCGGGAAGAACCCCGCCTACCACGTCGGCAAGGTCGGCGGGTGGCTCGTCGACGAGGCCAGCCGCACGCTCACTGAGAAGACCGGCACGCCGTGCCGCATCGCGGTGATGTGGCGCAACGGGAGCCCCTACCCCGAGCCCGCCTCCCTCGACATCACCACCGCCGGCCCCGCCTCGTCGGACGCCGAACTCGTGCGCGACGTGCTGCACCGCACCGACTGGGCGCCCGATCTCGTGAACAACCAGCGGTACCTGCCCACCGTCCTGCCCGTGGCCGGGCTGCTGGCCGAACTCGACCCTCCCACGCTGTCGTGAACCCGGCCGCCGTGGCGACCGGCCACCTCACCGCTGCCCTGGAGCTTCCTCCCGGGCTGGACACAGGACCGGCCGTCACGGCGGCCAATCGGCTCCCCGGCGGCTGGCACCTCTCCACCCCGAGCCCCGGGAGCCCGGACGGTCCGGCCGTGACGGTGACGTACGCCGACGGAGAACCAGCCGTCACCGTCAGCGGGCACACGGTCCGCATCAGCCTTCCCCGCGACGTCGCGCGCTCCTCGACGCTGGCCTACGCGACGTACACCGCGCTGGAACGGGCTCGACAGCAGCGGCAGATGCTCACCCTCCACGCCAATGCCGCTGTCACGCCGTGCGGGCGCGGCGTCCTGCTGCTGGGCAACAAGGGCGCCGGCAAGACCAGCGTGACCCTGGCCCTCGGCGGACGCGGCTGGACCCTCGCCGGCGACGATCTGACCGTCCTGGCCGAGGACGACACGGAGCTGCTGATCCTCCCGGGCAAGGCGACGGCCGCCGTCCGCCCCCAGGACCCCAAGCTGTGGCAAGCGCCGAAGCCCATCGTTGACCTCGCCCCGTTTCTCCGTGTCCCCGTCCCCGTGGCCGGGATCATCCGCCTGACTGTCCACCCCGCCGTCCCTCGCCCCCTGCTGGTGCCGGCCACACCGTTCTCCGTGAACGAGCAGCTTCGCCTCCACGAGGCCCTGGCCCGGTACATCAGTGGGCTCCCCACCCCGCTGACCGGCCCCACCGGCGCACCGTACGGACCCGTCTGGCCACTGGACGACGCCTCGCTCGCCCGCTGGCGAACCCACCTGATCGCGCGCCTCGAACAGCACCCGTACAGCTACCTGTACGCCCCCGATCCCCAGTCCGCCGCCGACCTCATCACCGAGGAGTACGTGTGACGCCGAAGACCGCCGCCGCGATCCTTCCCAGCCGGAATGAAGCCGCCACCATCGCCGCCGTCTCCACCGCGGTGGACGCCGCACTGGACGATGCGCGGGCCGTCGTCCTGCACGCGGACTCGTCCGACGGGCCGGACACCGCCGAGCACTTCACTGCCGCCCGCTCCCGGGCCCGGAAAGTCGGCCTCACGGGACTTCAACGGGGCAAGGGTGCCCAGATCCTCGCCGCGGCCCGACGCGCGGAGATCTCCGAAGCCGACGTGGTACTGATCGCGGACACCGACACCCGCAACCCGGACCCGACCATCTACCGCGCGCTGGTGTCTCGCGTACGCCGCGGGGCGTCCATGGCCATCGCCGACTACCCGCGCCACTGGGACGAGGCCAACCTCACCAACCACGTCGCCCGGCCCCTGATCTCTGCGGCCACCGGACACGATGTGCCCCAACCGCTCGCCGGAGACCTCGCCATATCCCGCGAGGCCCTGGCGGCCGCCGCGCGGGCAGCCGCCGCACTGCCCGGCGAGCTCGCGGCATGCGTCAACGGGTACGGCATCGACGCGTTCCTGCTGCTGACGGCCGCCACGGTCGGCCCCATCGACTCTGTACGGCTCGACGAACCCAAGCGGCACGCCGGATCCTTCCCCCACCTCCCCGTCATCTTCCACCAGGCCGTCCCCGTCCTCCTGCACATGACTGCGACCGGGAGTCGGCCGATCACCCCGCCCGACAGCGGCCCGGTCGTCTACCGATGCGCAGACCGGGCGCTCCCACCCCACCGCGCCGAGACCATGCTGACCACGCTGGACAGCTTCGCCGCGTCCTCGGGCCGATACGATGACTGGCCCTGGCCGCTGCCCGTCGCGAACGCCTGGCGCGCCGTCAACTCCGGAACTCCGGCCGCCGACGCCGCCCACCAGCTGTGGCCGCACTATCTCCACCGCGTCCGCGACTGGCTCACCAGCGGACAGCAGGCCACCACCCGGCAGCGGACCCGGATGCTCGCCGCCGCGCACGCCCGTCTCCAGATCACCCTCATCCCACCAGCAGGAGCTTCGTCATGACCACCCCCACCTCCAGCTTCACCGCGTTCGCCCTGGAGCCATTCCCCGAACTCCAGCCCGGTGCCGACCTGGCCAGCGCCATCACCGACGCTCTGACGCACACCGGTACCACCCTCCAGACCGGCGACATCGTGGTGGTGGCCAGCAAGGTCGTGTCCATCGCGGAGCAGCGGTACGTCGATCTGGCCGGCATCCATCCCTCTCACGAGGCCGAAGAGCTGTCCGCCACCACGGGCAAGCCCGCCGAGGTCGTGCAGCTCATCCTCGACAACTCCACCGAGCACTTCCTGGCCACCGAACGCGGACCGATCATCGCCCGGCACACCCTCGGCTATCAGCTCACCTCAGCCGGGATCGATCGCGCCGGGGCCGAGGGCGCATGGCTGCTGCCCGTAGACCCGGACGCCTCTGCTCGCGCACTGCGCGACGCCCTGGTCGCCTGCACCAGCGCGGACGTGGCGGTCGTCATCGCCGACTCCGACGGCCGGGCGGACCGGCGCGGGGCAACCTGCATCTCCATCGGCGCCGCCGGAATCGCACCCCTGCGGATCACCGAGCACCACGGGAAGCGGCAGGAGGAGACCCTGGCCGACATGATCACGGGCGCCGCCGGAATCATCCTGGGGCAGCGAGGCCGCGGCGCCCCGGTCGCCGTGCTGCGCGGCATCGCCTACACCCCCTCCGGGGAGGGCGTGGCCGCCATGCTGCACCGGACCCCGGCTCACGCACACCATTCGCGATGAAACGGCTCGCCGTCCTCGGCTCACCCATCGGCCAGGCGCTCTCCCCGGTACTCCATCGCGCCGCCTACCAGACCCTCGGACTGAACTGGTCCTACCGGTCGATCGACTGCACCCCCGACAGGCTGGAGCCCTTCCTCGCCTCCCTCGACGACACGTGGGCCGGCCTGTCGCTGACCATGCCGCTCAAGCGCCTCGCCGTCCCGCTCCTCGACCGGGTGTCGGACACGGTGACGCGTATCGGGGCGGCGAACACCGTTGTCGTGAAAGGCGGCCGGCTCGTCGGGGAGAACACCGACCTGCACGGCATGGTGCAGGCGCTCCACGAGGCGGGCGTGACCTCCGCGGCCCACGTCACGGTGCTCGGCGCCGGAGCGACCGCGTGCACAGCCCTGGCCGCAGCCCGAGAGCTGGGCTGCGACCACGCCACGGTGATCGCCCGCGACGCCAGGCGCGCCCGCCCGACCATCGAGGCCGCAGGCGAGCGCATCCGCATCCGCGTCCGGGTCGAGCCGTGGGAAGCCGCGGCGGCCCACCTGTCCGCCGACCTTGTCATTTCCGCGCTGCCACCCGGCGTTGCCGACGCGCTCGCCCCGCTCTGGACGCGAACACGCGCCACCGGCACTCTCATGAACGTCGTCTACCGCCCCCGGCTCACAGTCTTCGGATGCGCCGCCGAGGCCGCGGGACGGCGCTCTGTCGACGGGCTCCCCATGCTCGTGCACCAGGCAGCCCGGCAGGTCACACTCCAGACCGGATGCCGGACACCACCTGTCGACGCAATGATGTATGCCGCTTCGGTCGCGACCGACTGAGGACCCGGCGAGACCGTTCACTCACGGGGCAGCTCCTTCCCGGTGCCCAGGTCGATCCACGGGCGCTTCCCCCAAGGCATGGTGGCCGCCGCGGCGACCGGGGCCCCGCGCTACAGCAGCGCCCTCAGCCGCTCGGCCAGGAGGTCCCAGCGCCACTTCTCCTCGACCCAGCGCCTGCCGCGCTCGCCCATCGTGCGGCGCGCGGCCGGGTCTCCGAGCAGCGTCACGATGCGGGCCGCCGCCGCGGACGTGTCCGTGCCGTGTACCACCCAGCCCGTCTCCCCCTGGAGCACCGCGTCCGGTGCGCCGCCCGAGTCGCCGGCGACCACCGGGAGGCCCGTCGCCGACGCCTCCAGGTAGACGATGCCGAGCCCTTCCACGTCGAGGCCGCCCCTGCGGGTGCGGCAGGGCATCGCGAAGACGTCGCCCGCCCCGAAGTGCGCGGGCAACTCCGCCCATGGGACGGGCCCCGTGAAGTGCACGGACGCGGCGACGCCGGCCTTGACCGCCCGTTCCCGCAGCGCCTTGGCGTACGGGCCGCCGCCCACGATCAGCAGCACGGCGTCGGGCACGGCCGCCAGGATCGCGGGCATCGCGTCGATCAGCGTGTCCTGGCCCTTGCGCGGCACCAGCCGCGACACGCACACGACCACCGGCCGGTCCGTGAGGCCGAGGCGGGCCCGCACGGCCGCGCCCCCCGAGTCCGGGTGGAACGTCTTCTCGTCGACGCCGGGCGGCAGTTGGACCATCCGCCCGGCCGCCGCGGGCGTGAGCGCCGCCGCGATGCGGGAGCGCGTGTACTCGCCCAGATCGCTAGTGCACTCGTCTGAACTCCCGTCACCCATCTATCTCGTTTGCCGTCTTTTGCTTGTATAAAGGGGGGGGGGGGCGGGGGGGGGGGGGGGGAGAGGGGGGGGGGGGGGGGGGGGCGGGAGGGGGG
>NZ_JAGIQL010000137.1 GCF_017813245.1 Streptomyces montanisoli | reverse complement strand
AGAAGATGGCATACCAGATACATCGATGACAGAAGTTCAACCGTGTGTTCATCCGATCTAGCGCGTGCGGTGGCCACCGCCGTCGAGCAGGCCCTCCGCGCGCTGCCGCTCGCCGCGGCGGCCGCACCCGGGCCGCGTGACGTCCTGTGCCACGGCGACCTCCACCTCGGCCAACTCGTGCGTGGGCCAGGCCGGTCGGGCTGGCTACTCATCGACATCGACGACCTCGGCACCGGCGACCCCGCGTGGGACCTCGCACGCCCGGCCGCGTGGTTCGCGGCGGGGCTGCTGCCACCGGACGTCTGGGCGCGGTTCCTCGGCGCGTACCGGGCCGCGGGCGGCCCCGCCGTGCCCGCGGACGGCGACCCCTGGGCCCGCCTCGACGTGCCCGCGCGCGCCCTGACCGTCCAGACCGCCGCGCTGGCCGTGGCGAAGACCGCCGAGGAGGGCAGGGAGGCCGACGAGGCCGAGGAGCTGATGATCCAGGCCTGCACCCGGATCGCGGCGCTCGCGGCCGGCTGACCTCCCTGGCACAGGTCAGGGCAACCGTACGGGCCGCCGCCGCGTCGTCGTAGGGTGGAGCGACCGTCCACACGTCGAGGAGCTGAGACCGGATGAAGTGCCCCAAGTGCCATGCGGAGATGCATACATACAACCGCAACGGCGTCCAGATCGAGCAGTGCAGCGGCTGCCGGGGGATCTTCCTCGACTTCGGTGAGCTGGAGAGCCTGACGCGCATCGAGTCGCAGTGGTCCCAGCCGGCCCCGCCCCCGCCGGCGGCCCCCTACCCGCCGGCCCCCGGCCCCGCCTGGGGCGCCCCGTACGGCGGCGGCCACGGCGGCGGAGGCCACTACGGAGGCGGCCACTACGGCGGCCACGGCCACCACCACAAGAGCTTCGCGCACATGCTCTTCTCGACCTGATCCGCTGCTCCGGGCCCGCCCGCCCGGAGCAACGAAGAAGCCCCGGCGGACGAATCCGCCGGGGCTTCCTGCTGTGCGCGATACTGGGATTGAACCAGTGACCTCTTCCGTGTCAGGGAAGCGCTCTCCCGCTGAGCTAATCGCGCGGGCCGCCCGTCTGGGCTGGTGAAGAGATATTGACACGTCCGGGGCCCCCACGGCAAATCCATGATCGTCCGGGGCCGTACGCCGCTGTCCGCCCTCGTTGTCACGCAGTTAGTCACTCAGTCGGCGTCACGGGCGACGACCCCGGTCTGAGGCGCCCGTCGCGCTGCGCAGCTTGCTGTAGGCGCACGGGCTCCTGCCGTCGTAGGTGCGCTCGACAGGCGAGGAGAGAGGGGGGCCGGGTCAGGCAGACTACCGATATGACAATTGAGTTGGGGGACTGTGCCACGTGGACCACGGCGATCGCGACTGCTGGTGCTTGGTCCGCGGCACTGGTCACTCTGAGGCGCGAGCGACGACTTCGCGAGGACTCGGAGAGGGCGAGCCTGAGGCGAGAGGAGAGAAGTCAGGCTCTTCAGGTTTCGTCCTGGTATGGCGGCCGGCTGTCCGGCGACGAGAGGAACTCGCTGGTGCTGCTCAATCGATCGGACAGCCCAATCTACAAGGTGGTCGCGTCCATGGTCTTTGTGCGAGGGGCCGCCCCTCGCACAGGTGAGGAACTCAAGGACTTTCCCGACCATCGAGCGTGTCTGACAGTTCTCCCTCCGGGGATCTGGAAGGTCCCTGCTCCGGAGGGATGGCAAGGGATGCACCGGTCACCTGCCGCTGAGATTGCATTTAGTGATGTGGCAGGATTGCACTGGGTGCGCAGATCTGACGGGCAATTGGCTGAGCTACCGAAAGAACCATTCGAACACTTTGAAATACCGAAACTTGTCACTTTGCTAATTCCTGAACCAATGCGAGAATAGTTTAGAGATCTCCGAGGCGATAGATGTGCACGTTCTAGGGTGCTTGCAATGAAAATAATTCTGGCAGTATGTACTGCTTTGGGTGGAGCTCTGCCGCTGGTTGCCCTGGTATGGGGGTGGCTGCTGACCAGGCGAGACTTCCGAAAGCTCGTTGCTGATCTAGATGCGATTGACGCTGTGATCCATGCGCCAGACACGGACTATCCGGGGCCAGGGGGAAAGTCGGCAGCCATGGAGGAAATCCGCACGCCAGAAGCCAATTGGGGCAGGATTACGTACACCTTCGAGTGGGTGCAGCGAATGATTTTGAAGCAAGCTCTGGAAGACCTGACGGGGCCTGCCTGGCTAGCCTTAGTGGGCCTGATTGTGGGGACAACGGCCGGCGTATGGTCGATTTGGGCGTAGCTGCGAGGCCCGCGCAGTAGTGACGTAAAGCTGATTCCCATCGGCACTATCAATACCTCCTTCTCCCATCCCGTCCGCCTTCGACCCACACACCGTGGAGCGGGCGTGGTTCAGGGCGTCAAGGTGGAGCGCGCCACTGTACGAACGACCTTGACGCCCTGGGCCTCGTCTGCTCGGCTCTGCCTGGGTCGAAGGTGGTCGGGATGGGAGCCCACCACGCTCACCCCAACGATGCTGGCACCCGCAGGACGGGCCATCCCACCCCGGACGCGTGAGCGCCCCCGCCGGAGGCATGCTTTGTCGGTGGCCTGCCGTGGCGTCTCGCGGTTCTCGCCCTCATGGCCTCGGCCTTCCCCCTCGTGGGCGCGCGTCGGCGCAGCGTGGGCGGAGCGGGCCGAAGGCAGGAGCGGCGCCCGGCGCGGAGCCGGGAGCGCGCCCGGCGGAGCGGAGCGCAGCCGGGTGCCTTGATGAAGTAGAGAAACCTGTAACAGCCCTCTTGGGCCTCACACGCCCGTGCTGACGACCTTGCGACCGTCGTGGGAGCGTACGTGGGCTGCGTTGGCCGTGAGGGCGTCGGTGACGCGGACTGCGTACACCTCGTGCATGCGGCGGGAGATCTCGTCCGGGTGAAGCCACTCGACCGCCGTCGACTCGTCGGAAAGCGACTCATGTCCGCCCTCGGGGCGACAGCGGAAGACCAGTGCGACGATGCCTCGCGACGTGTTCTTGTACACGCCTGTCAGCCGCTCCACGTGCACCTTGATGCCAGTCTCCTCGTAGACCTCGCGTCGCACCCCGTCTTCCGGTGACTCCGTGAGTTCGAGCACCCCGCCCGGCGGCTCCCAGGTTCCGTTGTCGGCGCGCTGGATGGTCAGCACACGCCCGTCTTCCCGCACGACCACGCCGGCTACGGACACGGAGTGGAGTGGCGTTGACGGCTTCTGTCCGGGGCTGCTACTCATGTACAGGAGAATAGGAGATGCAGAAGGACTATGGCGAGTGGTGACGTGGCTTCGACAGCCAAAGCGAAGTACCTCCAGATCGCCGATGACCTTGCGGCGCAGATCCACTCGGGCGCCCTTCCCGCTGGTGCACCTGTGCCCAGTGAGTCAGAGCTGATGCAGCGCTACGGCGTGGCCTCTGGCACGGTCCGCAAGGCGGTGGCGGAGCTTCGTACCACGCAGCTCATCGAGACCCACCACGGTCGCGGGTCCTTCGTGCGCTCCCGTCCGCCTGTGCAGCGGAAGTCGTCCGACCGTTTCCGGCGCTCGCATCGGAAGGCGGGCAAGGCGGCCTATCTGGCTGAGGCCGAACAGTCGGGCGGCAAGCCCTCCGTCAAGGTCTTGTTCATCGGGCCGGCGGAAGCTCCCGAGGACATCGCGGAGCGCCTTGGTGTGCCGGCGGGCGCCCAGGTCCTGGCGAGGAAACGCCGCTACTTCCGGGACGGTGTGCCGACCGAAGAGGCCACCTCCTATCTGCCGTGGGACGTGGTCAGGGACATCCCCGAGACGTTCGCCGAGAACCCGGGCGGCGGCGGGATCTACGCCCGCCTGGAAGAACACGGCCACACGCTGGCCGAGTTCACAGAGACCGTGCGGGCTCGCCTGGCGACCAAGGCGGAGGCTGCCGCGCTGGCGCTCAGCCCCGGCTCACCCGTGATCCACCTCGTACGCAACGCGATGACTGAGAGCGGGCAGGTTGTGGAGGTCTGCGACACCGTCATGGCCGCTGACCAGTTCGTTTTGGATTACCGCTTCGCTGCGAAGGACTGACTTGCCGTCACATCCTGACGCGCTTTCAAGATTCTTTCCGTAGACGGTTGACTCATGTACATGAGTCAGGCACTCTTCTAACTGTCACTCATGTACATGAGTGCAGGAGACTCACTCCACTAGAGGAGATGCAATGCCGTCCTTCAAGATCGACGTTTCGACCGCTGTGGTGTTCGTGGCGACTGCGCCGGCGCCGAAGCTGGTCAGCAAGCAGACCGGTGAGCGGGCCGTGGACCGGGAGACCGGTGCGAGCCTGTCGACGGTGGGCCTGCTGATCTCGGATGAGGGAGAGGGCAACCTCTACCAGGTCACCGTTCCGGAGACCGGCATCCCCGAGGGGCTCGCGCCGGGTACTCCGGTCTCGGTGGTCGGCCTCAAGGCGCGGGACTGGGAGAACGAGTTCAACGGACAGAAGCGGCACGGGATCTCCTTCCGCGCCGTCTCGATCGTGGTGGGGGCCTGATCGTCGTGACGGACGTGACCACGCTGCTCGAACTGTCCGGCGTCGCCGCCAGCGCGGGCGGCATCGGCTACGCGAAGGTCCGCGCCCCGCGCGCGTACTGGACGCTGGTGGGTCTGCCGGTGACGTGGGGCCGCTTCACCTTCACCTACGGCTCGACCATGGACGCCTGCGGGCTGACGGTGGCGCCCTCGCGGCTGCGGTCGTTCCTGGTCCGCAACGTCGCCCGGCGCGCTGAGGTGCAGCCGGTCCCGCCGAAGGTCCGCCGCGTGACGGGCACCTCGACCGGGCTTCGGGTCACGCTGCGGCTGCCCGCCGGCCTGGAACCCGCCGACGTCACGGCGGCCTCGGAGCGGCTTCGGCACGCCTGGGGTGTCCACTCCGTGCACGTCACCACACCCCGCCCCGGCTTCGTGGAACTGCGCATGACCGGCTACGACGTGCTGCGCCGGGTACGCATGCCGCACCGCCGCCGTGCGGTGTCGGGTCCGATGGTGGTCCCGGTCGCTCTGCGGGAGGACGGCACGCCGTTTGTGCGTGATTACCGGCAGGTGCCGCACGCGCTGACGCTGGGGGCGAACCAGTCGGGCAAGTCCATGTATCAGCGCAACCTGGTGGCGGCGCTGGCGAAGCTGCCGGTGGGCCTGGTCGGCATCGACTGCAAACGCGGTGTCGAGCAGCGCACCTACGCACCCCGCCTGTCCGCCCTCGCCACCACCCCCGACCAAGCGGGCGCCCTCCTGGACGCACTTGTGGCCGAGATGGAGCGACGCTTCGACCTGCTGAGCGCACATGGCGTCTCGGACCTGTGGGACCTGCCCGACGAGGTACGGCCGGTGCCGCTGGTGGTGCTCGTGGATGAGGTCGCGGAACTGTTCCTGACCACCGTCAAGAAGGAGGAGGAACGCCGCGACCGCATGGTTCAGCACATGGTGCGCCTCGCGCAGATGGCCCGCGCGGTCGGCATCTTCCTGGAAGTCTGCGGGCAGCGGTTCGGCTCCGAACTCGGCCGTGGCGCGACCGCCCTGCGGGCTCAGCTCACGGGCCGTGTGGTGCACCGGGTCAACGACAAGCAGACCGCCGAGATGGGTCTCGGTGACGTGGCACCGGATGCGGTGTTCGCCGCGACCTCGATCCCGGCGGATCGTCCGGGTGTGGCGGTGGCCGGTGACTCCTCCGGCGGCTGGTCCCGAATCCGCACCCCGGAAACCACGCCGGCCGACGCCGCCGCCGTGTGCCGTGCTCACGCGCACCTCGTGCCTGAGCTGCCGTTCCTGGACCCCTTCCGGCCCGCGATCGCGCCGGAGCCTGCCACAGGTCAGGGTCCCTCGCTGGTCAAGCCGCGTCCCGTGACCGACTGACCGTCTTCCCCCGCTCCATGGTCGGCGTGACCGCTTCGCGCCAGGTCCCTACCCCGCCCATGCCGCAAACCCGAAGGGAGCACTCCCGATGGCCCGCAAAACCACCACCCGCCGCACCTCGGCCAAGCCGCCGGCGGTCGAGCCCGCGTCGTGCCCGACCTGCACCGGTACCGGGACGGTCGCTCGAACCGTCCGCGTCGGTCGCCGCCACCGCGCTGTCGGCCGACAGGAGGGCCTGTGCCTGACCTGCCTCGGCTCGGGCCTCGACCCGAACGCAGACGCCTGACCTGCCCAGAAAGGGGCCTGATGATGACGAAGCAGGATGCCGAGCGGATCGCGATTCTCACGGCCGGGGTCGTCATCCTCGCGTTGACCGCCGCCGCGTTCTGGCTCTCGTACGCGCACCTCGCGGACGTGGCCAAGACCAACGGCCTGGCCACCTCGACCGCCCGCATGTGGGCATGGCCGGCCACCCTGGACCTGTTCATCGTGGCCGGTGAAGTCCTCATGTTCCGCGCCGCACTGCGCACGGTCACGGACTGGTGGGCTGTCGCCCTGACGGTCGCGGGCTCCACGGGCTCGATCGGCCTCAACGTCGCCGGCGTCGGCGCGGGCCAACCGCCCCTGCACTACGTCGTCGCTGCCGTCCCCCCGGCCGCTGCCCTGCTCGCATTCGGCGCCCTGATGCGGCAGGTCCACCACCTCGTCGGCGACCGACCGGCCGACTCGGACCCCGTGCCGGACGCGGCGACAGCATCGGAAGAGATCACCCTCGACCGCGCTCCTGCCCCGGACATGCCCCCGGCGCCTGCCGCCGCCGAGCTGCCCGCCGCTGAGCCTGCGCCTGCTGCGGTGTCGGTTCCGCCCGCGCTGCTCGATCACGCGCGAAAGCTCGCCGACTCCCACCACGCCGCCACTGGCCGGCCGATCGACGCGGACACCCTGCGCGCCCGCCTCGGCGTCCCGGCGGCCCTGGCCTCCTCCATCACTGCCCAACTCGCCTGACACAGAAGGGAAGTTCGTCATGCCGCGTCCGCGCCGCTTCTACGACGTGATCCGCATCGGTCCCGTCCAGGTCGCCTCCTACTACGACGGCCACGGCCACACCAAGCACACCGCCACGTGCACCGCCCCGGGCTGCTCCTTCTCCACCGACAAGCACGACCGCGCCGGTGCCGAACTCGCCGCCAAAACCCACCGCTGCCAGCCCTGACCAGGGAGGACACCCCATCGTGTTGACCCCCAAGTACCCCCGCCCGGACACCGCCCCCAACCCCAGCACCGTGCCGACCGTCACCCCCGTGGTCCCCATCGTCCCGGACGGCCACGCCCCGGCCTGCACCTGCGGCCACGCCCACACCCCGGCCGCGCCCGCCCCGGCCCCGGTCTCGACGCGGCCGACGGTGCAGCTCACGCCCGGCGCCCTGATCACCCTCGCCGTGGGCGGCACGACCGCCGTGCTCGTCATCGGCACGGTGCTGGTCTCGATGCTCCTCGCCGTCGCCGTCACGGGCGCCTCGGTCGCCGTGTGCGCCCTCGTCATCCGCTCCCTGCTCAAGGAGCACCACACCCACCGCTGAACGGCCCCCGGCGCGGCCTCGGTCGCCAAACTTCCGCCGCGCCGGGCGCCTGCAACCCCTTCCAGACCAAACGACCCGAAAGGGAAACCCCATGATGCCCGACCGCACCCCCGCCCTGCCCATCTGCCGGCACTGCGACGGCTTCCCGACCGTCCACATCACCACCGACACCCGCCACCCGGACGGCACCCGCGCCACGCTCCGCGCCGTCTGCCCGGCCTGCAAGGGCACCGGCCACACCCGCCCCACCGCCGCCTCGGCGGTCGTCGTCCGGGTCGGGAGGTGAGCGGCGTGGCCCTCCTGAACTGGCGCTCCCCGGAGCATTACGACCACACCGGCGACAAGCCGTGCGTCCTGTGCGACAAGCCCACCCCGCTGCGCTCCGACCGTGGCAAGCCGGTCCACAAGGTGTGCGCCGAAGCCTGGATCGACGCCCACCCGCCGAAGGAGAACGACAAGTGACCTCCTCCGCCACCCTCGCGGCGGCGGGCCTCGACCCGCTCACCCTCGGCGACGTGCTGAGGGTGGCCGGGTCGGCCGACTTCGACCGCTGGCAAGAACAGATCCGCCGTACCGGCGGCTGCGCCGAACCCATCCACCTCACCGGCACGACCAAGACCATCGATCCCACGACAGGCGCGGTCCTGCACGCCTACTCGACCGACCGGGAACCCGGCGGCCGGCTCCGCGTCGCCTGCGGCAACCGCCGCGCCTCGCGCTGCCCGGCGTGCGCCTGGACGTACGCGGGCGACACCTACCACCTCATCCGCGCCGGTCTCACCGGCGACGCGTCGAAGGGCGTCACCACGACGGTCCGCGATCACCCCCGCGTGTTCGCCACCCTCACTGCGCCCTCCTTCGGACCCGTCCACAACCGGCCCACCTCCGGCCGCTGCCGCTGCGGTGTCCACCACCCCGAGGGCGCCTCGGAGCTGGGGACCGCGCTCGACCCGGGCACGTACGAGTACGCGGGCGCCGTGCTGTGGAACAACCACGCCGGGCACCTGTGGCGCTACGTCACCATCTACCTGCCCCGCGAACTCGCCGCCCGCGCCGGCCTCACCCAACGCGCCCTCAAAGAACAGCTCCGCGTCTCGTACGGCAAGGTCGCCGAGTACCAAAAGCGCGGCGCCATCCACTTCCACGCCGTGATCCGCTTCGACGGACCGGACGGCCCCGACACCCCACCCCCACCGTGGGCCACCCTCGACCTCCTCGACGACGCCCTACGCGCCGCCGCCGCCCGCGCCGAAGTCGCCCTTCCCGCCGCCGGCGACCAACCCGCCCGCGTCCTGCGCTGGGGGACACAGCTCGACGTCCAGCCCATCGGCGCCTTCGGCCACGGCGAGGATCTGACCGAGCAGGCGGTTGCCTCGTACGTGGCCAAGTACGCCACCAAGGCCGCCGAGACCACCGGCACCGTGGATCGACGCATCGGGGAACTTGCCGAAGTCGACAAGCTGCCCGAGCTGCCCGACCACACCCGCCGCCTCATCCGCGCCTGCTGGGACCTCGACGCCCTGTACCCGGACCGCAAGCTGTGGCGCTGGGCCCACATGCTCGGCTTCCGGGGCCACTTCTCCACCAAGTCGCGCCGCTACTCCACCACCCTCGGCGCCCTCCGTCGGGTCCGCGCCGACTACCGAGCTGCCCAGCAACGCGAAGCGCTCGGCCTGCCCGACCCCGACGACAACCCCGAGGCCACCACGCTCACCCTCGCGCACTGGGCCTACGCCGGCCACGGCCACACTCCCGGCGAGTCCTGGCTCGCCGCCAACCTCCACCGCGACATCCAACACAACCGTGACACCGCCCGTGAACACCGCGCCGAACTCGACCAAGACGAAACGGGGGAATGGTGACAACCGCAACCTACGAGGGGCCGGGGGCGTCGGCCTGGCCTGTCCTGCTCCGTGTGGCCGACGCGACGCGTGTGCTGAACCTGAGTCGGAGCGTCGTCTACGACCTGATCCGTACCGGGCGCCTCCGGACAGTCACGGAGGGCCGTACGCGCCTCGTCCCGGCCTCCGCCATCGGCGAGTACGTGGCACTCCTGGAACGTGAGGCAGGTGAAGCACGTTGACCGCGCGCCGGAGCAGGGGTGACGGTGGCCTGCACTGGGACAAGAAGCGGCAACGCTGGATCGCTTCCGCCAGTCTCGGCTTCGACGCGTCCGGCAAGCGGCTCGTCAAGCGGGGGAGTGGACGGACGAAGACTGAGGCCAAGGCCAAGCTCAAAGAGGTCTTGCGTGACCATGAGGACGGGCTGGCCATCGCGTCATCCGGCTACACGGTCGCGCACGCGGTGAACGACTGGTTGACGTACGGCCTGGCCGGTCTCGACGCGGGGACCGTGTCCAAGTACACGACCTTGTGTGGCAAGCATGTCATTCCGGCGCTCGGTGCCCGGAAGCTCCGCGACCTGAGCGCCGACGATGTCGACAAGTGGCTAGTGGCCAAGGCGAAGACGCTGAGCACGAACACCCTGCAAGTGATCTGTTCGTGCCTGAACCGCGCGGTCAGGCGTGCCATGGCGCGCGACAAGGTGAAGCGGAACGTCGTGGAGCTCTGCGCGATCCCCGCCGGCCGGACCGGTCGTCCGTCCAAGGCGCTCACCTTCGCTCAGGCAGAAGCAGTGCTCCGGGCTGCCGCCGGCACCTCCCTCCACGCATACATCGTGGTCGCGCTGCTGACAGGCGCCCGGACCGAGGAAATGCGGGCACTCACCTGGGATCACGTCTTCCTGAAGGGGGACCCGGACGCCGATCCGGCCGTGGGGCCCTACATGGCCGTATGGCGCTCTGTGCGCTCCGGGGGAGACACGAAGACTCGGAAGTCCCGGCGGACGCTCGCGCTCCCCGCACGTTGCGTTAACGCGCTGTGGCAGCACTGGGAAGACCAGGGTTGGGACCGTCTCGCTGCCGGGGACAAGTGGGAGGAACACGGCCTCGTCTTCACCTCGGCGACCGGCACCGAGCTGGATGCGGCCAACGTCCGGCGGGCCTTCCGGCGTGCTCTCGCCGACGTCGAGGGCATCGACGCTGCCGACTGGACGCCTCGGGAGCTGCGGCACAGCTTCGTGTCGTTGCTCTCGGACAGCGGGGTACCGCTCGAAGACATCTCGCGCTTGGTCGGTCACTCCGGCACGTCTGTCACGGAGCGGGTCTACCGGAAGCAGATTCGACCGGTGATCCAGACCGGGGCTGTGACCATGGACCGCATCTTTGACGACGGGCGGCCCCGGTAGTCACGCAGTTAGTCACTCAGCAAACGTCAGAGGCTGTCTCCCTGGTGGGAAACAGCCTCTGATCTGCGTGGACGATACTGGGATTGAACCAGTGACCTCTTCCGTGTCAGGGAAGCGCTCTCCCGCTGAGCTAATCGTCCTTGGAGGTGGAGACGGGATTTGAACCCGTGTAGACGGCTTTGCAGGCCGTTGCCTCGCCTCTCGGCCACTCCACCCGGAGTGCGCGGAGGTCGAGCAGGACGACCCCCACATCGAGCGGACGACGAGATTCGAACTCGCGACCCTCACCTTGGCAAGGTGATGCTCTACCAACTGAGCCACGTCCGCCTGTCGTTTCCGGTCCGTTTTGCGTGCCGGGCGACGAAGTGAACTCTAGCGGATCCGCGGGCCAGCACAAAAACGCGTTTACGCAGCGTGCCGACGCGGGACGCCGTGCAGGTCGCGGGGGAGGGGCGGGGCGGCCGCGACGCGGGCCCCGCGCGTCTGGCTGGCCATAGACTCCCCGGCGTGCAGCCCCTCGCCCCCCTGGCCCGCTTCGGCGGCCTCGTCGCCACCGGTCTGCGGGACGTCACCCACGATCCCGAGGCCCTGGACTCCGCCGGCTTCTGGGCGGTCGCCGCCGACTTCGAGGGCCGGCTGACGTGCGCACGCTTCGCCGACGTACGCGCCGCCAACGCGGCCAACGACACCACCGCGCCGGAATCCGGCGGCTGGCTCGGGCCCGCGCCCGCCGCCTGGACGTCGTCGCTCGACCGGGCCGCCTACACGGCCGGCGTGCGCCGCGTGCGCGAGTACGTGGCGGCCGGCGACGTCTACCAGGTCAACCTCTGCCGCGTGCTCTCCGCCGAGCTGCCCGACCCCGCCCGCGCGGACGTCGACGCCCTCGCCGCGCGCCTCGCCCGCGGCAACCCCGGCCGCTACGCGGGGACGCTGCGGCTGCCCGCGCACGGCGTGGAGATCGCCACCGCGTCGCCCGAGCTCTACCTCGGCCGCGCGGGGCGCACCGTGGAGTCCGGGCCGATCAAGGGCACCGGCCGCACCGAGGCCGACCTGACCGGCAAGGACCGCGCCGAGAACGTGATGATCGCCGACCTGGTGCGCAACGACCTCGGGCGCGTGTGCGCGACGGGCAGCGTGACCGTGCCCGCGCTCTGCGCCCCGGAGACCTATCCCGGCCTCGTGCACCTGGTGACGACCGTACGGGGCGAGCTCGCGCCCACCGCGGGCTGGGCGCGGCTGCTGGACGCCACCTTCCCGCCGGGCTCGGTGACCGGCGCGCCGAAGCAGTCCGCCCTGTCGATCATCCGCGAGCTGGAGACCGCGCCCCGCGGCCCGTACTGCGGCGGCGTCGGCTGGGTGGACGCGGACCGCGGCACGGCCGCGCTCGCCGTCGGCATCCGCACCTTCTGGCTCGACCGCGAGGCCGGCCACGCGCCCGTCGTGCGCTTCGGCACCGGCGCGGGCATCACCTGGGGCTCCGACCCGGCCAGGGAATGGGCGGAAACGGAATTGAAGGCCGCGCGGCTGCTCGCGATAGCGTCGAATACGTACGCGGCGACTGGGAGGATCGGTTAGATGCAGATCTGGGTGAACGGCGGCCTGCGCCCCGCCGACGAGGCGCGAGTGTCGGTCTTCGACCACGGACTGACCGTCGGCGACGGCGTGTTCGAGACCGCCAAGGCGGTGTCGGGGCGCGCGTTCGCGCTGACCCGGCACCTCGACCGGCTGGCGCGCTCCGCACGCGGCCTCGGCCTTCCCGAGCCCGACCTCGACGAGGTGCGCGCCGCGTGCGACGCCGTCCTCGCGGCCAATCCGATGGAGCTCGGCAGGCTACGCATCACCTTCACGGGCGGTCTCTCGCCGCTCGGCTCCGACCGCGGCGACGCGTCGGCCACGCTGGTCGTCGCGCTGGGCGAGGCGCAGCGTCCGGCCGGGAGCTCGGCGGCGATCACCGTCCCGTGGGTGCGCAACGAACGCGGCGCGCTGTCAGGCCTCAAGACCACCTCGTACGGCGAGAACGTCGTCGCCCTGGCCAAGGCGCACGAGCAGGACGCGTCGGAGGCGCTGTTCGCGAACACGGCGGGACGGCTGTGCGAGGGCACGGGGAGCAACGTCTTCGTCGTGGTCGACGGCGAGCTCCACACCCCGCCGCTCGCGTCGGGCTGCCTGGCCGGCATCACCAGGGCCCTGACGATCGAGTGGACGGGCGCCCGCGAGACGGACCTGCCGATGGACGTGCTGCGGACGGCGGACGAGGTCTTCCTGACGTCGAGCCTGCGCGACGTGCAGGCCTTGCACCGGGTGGACGACCGCGACCTCACGAGCGCCCCCGGGCCGGTCACGGCCAAGGCGCTGCGGCTGTTCCAGGAGCGTGCGGCGGACGACATCGACCCGTGAGCCCCCGGGACGGCGCGCCGGGCGCCCGTGGGTAGAAGATCCGTTGATGACCACGACCCTGCGGCCGACCGGGCCGCTCACCGAGACGCCCGACGGCGTCAGGAACCGCGCGTACCAGGTGTGCGTGAACGGGCGTCCCGTCGGCGCGGCCGAGCTGGGCACCGACCCCGCCTTCGGCCCCACCGCCGGCGTCGTGCTGGCGCTGCGCATCGACGAGCCGGACAGGGGCAGGGGGCGCGGCACCGTCGCCGCGCTCGCCGCCGAGGAGGTGCTGCGCGGCTGGGGCTGCCACCAGGTGCTCGCCTCCGTACCCGCCGGCCGCCCCGCGGCGCTCCGCCTGCTGGACGCCCTCGGCTACGCGGAGCGCGGCCGTACCATGGTCAAGACCCTGCCGGAAACCGCGCCGGGACTACCGGACGGGATCGGCGAACGCGCCATGACCGACGAGGAGTTCACGCGGTGGTCGGCGGCTTCGAGCGCCGAGTTCGTGCGGAACTGGGTCAGCCGCGGGATGACCCACGAGCAGGCGCGCGCCAAGGCCGGGGCGAGCCTCAGGCAGAACCTGCCCGACGGGCTCGCCACCCCGGGCGTCGCCTTCCGCCTGCTGCTCGCCGGAGGCGAGTCCGTGGGCAGGGTCTGGGTCGCCCGGCAGGAGGTCGAGCCCGGGCGGCCAGGCGGGTACGTCTACGAGGTGCGGGTCGACGAGGACAGCCGCGGACGCGGGTACGGGCGCGCCCTGATGCTGCTCGCCGAGCGGGTCTCGCTCGGCTGGGGCGCGACCGGCCTCGGCCTGCACGTCTTCAGCGACAACACCGTGGCGGTACGGCTGTACGCATCCCTCGGCTACGAGGTCACCGTCCGCCACTTCGGCAAGCCCCTCCTCTGAGGGCCGCACGGGAGCCCGGGGCAGCGGCCGAGGGCCGTCGGGGACGGTAGCGGCGGCGGCCGGTGTCAGCCGGCGAGCAGCCCGTCGGCGATCTCCTCGATGCGCTCGCGCACCCCGGCCTGGCTGCTGCTCGCGTCCAGCAGCCGGCCGCCGATTTCGTACGTGGGCGTGCCCGTGACGCCGATGGCCCTGCCCTCGGCGTGGTCGGCGTCCACGGCCAGGATGTGCCGGCCGTCCACCAGCGCCGTGTCGAACTCTTCCGCGTCGAGGCCGAGACCCGCCGCCACCTCCACGAGCAGTTCCTCGCCGCGCTCGCCGAGTTCGCCGGTGCGCGCCAGTACGGCCGCCGCGTACGCCCAGCCCCTGCCCTGCGCGGCCGCCTCCTCCGCGGCCTGCGCGGCGGCGAACGCGTGGCGGTGCTTGTCGAGGGGGAAGTGGCGCAGCCGCACGTCGAGGCGGTCCCCGTACCTCTCGCGCAGCAGGTCCAGGTCGGTGAGGGCGCTGAAGCAGTCGGGGCACTGGAGCTCGCACCACACGTCGAGGACGACGGCGGCGGCCGGGGAGTCGTTCATGGGGGCCAGTCTCGCAGGACCGAGGCCCGTGCCCGCACGGCGCCTGCCTGTGCTCGAACGGCACCTTCCGCGCGGCACCTGGGGAGGATCGCGCCCCGGACTTCTCCCTGAGGTCCGCCGGGAACGTGGCCGATGGCGGTGTGCCGGGTGCAGGATGGAGAGGGGGATACGGGTTCGAACACGACAGGACGTACGACAGGACGACGGCGGCTCACCGCCAGGAGGACCGGATGATTGCCGAGACCATCTGCGCCGCGGTGTCCGCCGCGGGGCTGGGTATCGCCGCGGTCACGGCGTACCGCAAGCGGTTCCTGACCGCCACCAAGATCGCCGCCTACTCGCTCGTGCCCATCGGGCTCGCGATGACCGGCGTGGTGAAGTGGGTCGCGCACACGGCGTTCAGCCCCACGGCCTGGGCCGGCTTCGGGGTCCTCGCGATCGCGGCGGTGCTCTACCTCGTCAGCAGGGCGGTGGACCGCCGCTCCGGCATGTCGCGCAAGGAGCGCAGGGAGGCCGCGAAGGCGGCGGCCCAGCGCGACGCGGTCGCCCCCGGTGCCTCGGCGCCGTCGCTGGGCGCGGGCGGCGGCAGGCCCGCGGCGCAGGCCAGGGCGGCGGCCCAGCCGAAGGGCGCCGGGAAGGACGCAGGGAAGCCGGAGGACTTCAGCGACATCGAGGCGATCCTCAAGAAGCACGGCATCTGAGCCGCAGGAGTCGCGCGGTGATCAAGGCTGCTCACATACTGGACGGTCATCGACGAATTCAGGTGAACTCCTGGTCGCGAGGGCGTTCTTGGTCATGAGCATCGGCCGGGCTGCGTCATCATCTGTCCGAGATGCTCGATACCTCCGGGGATCAGTCCCCCGCACCGCCGGAACAGTACGTTCCCTCCGAAGAGCAGCGCGGCTGTCTCTTCGCACTGTCCCAGCCGCCGCTGATGATCTTCCTGGCGGTGATCGGCTCGCTCTTGCTCGCGGCGGCGCTCCACGACCTGTTAGTCCTGTAGTCCCGCGGTGACGCGTACTCCCGCCGTGCCGCGCGGTCCCGTGGTGCCGCGCCCGGCCCGTGCCTCGTCAGGCCCGGCTGCCGGCCTCCTTGCGGCGCGCGCGGTAGGCGGCGACATGGAGCCTGTTCCCGCACGTACGGCTGTCGCAGTAGCGGCGCGACCGGTTGCGGGACAGGTCGACGAAGGCGCGTCCGCAGTCCGGCGCCTCGCAGCGGCGCAGGCGCTCCTGCTCCCCGGCGACGACGATGAAGGCCAGTGCCATGCCGCAGTCGGCGGTGAGGTGGTCGGCCACCGAGGCGCCGGGTGCGAAGTAGTGCACGTGCCAGTCGTAGCCGTCGTGGTCGGTGAGGCGCGGCGTCGTGCCCGCCTCCGCCACGAGACGGTTGATCAGCGCGGCCGCCGAGGCCGCGTCCGGCGCCGCGAAGACCTCGGCGAAGCGGCCGCGCACCGCGTGTATCGCCCTGAGGTCGCGGGCGTCGAGGCCCCCGACGTCGCTGATGCGGTGGAGCCGCACGAAGGCGTGCAGGGCGTCGACGTCGTCCAGTCCGTCCGCGGGCTCGCTGCCGTGACCGCCGTCGGGGGCGGTGTTCACCAGGTCGACCACCGTGTCCAGGGCGATCCGGGTGTCATGGGGGATCTGCACCATGCGACTCTAGTGCGCCTTCCGCCGGACACCGCGCCGAGGAACGCGGCGGCGCCGCGGCCGCGGTGGGTTCCGCGGCAGCGACGCCTGACCGGCTCACGCCTGCCCGCGCGGTGCCGTCTCCCCGAGTCGGACGGCACCGGGCAGCTCGCTCCTGGCTCAGCTCTCGGCCAGGATGTGTGAGAGCTCCGTATCGAGGTCGAAGTGACGATGCTCGGTGCCGGGGGGCACCGCGGCGTCCGTACGCTTCAGGAAGGACTCCAGCGCCCGCGCCGGGGCTTCGAGCAGGGCCTCGCCCTCCGGGGAGCTCAGAGCGATGCAGACGACGCCCTGACCGTGGCTGCGGGAGGGCCAGACACGGACGTCGCCTGTGCCGGTGGGCCTGTGCAGCCCCTCGGCGAGAAGGTCGCGGGCGAAGACCCACTCGACCGTCTCCTCGGCTCCGGTGTGGAAGGTGGCGTGTACGGCGTAGGGATCGGCCGTGTCGTACCGCAGGCCCGCCGGTACAGGCAGAGAGGACTCGCTCGACACAACGAGGCGCAAGTGCAGCTCGCAGCTGACCGTGGTGTTCATAAGCGCCAGGGCCTTTCGCTCAGTGTGCGCTCGGGGATTCGCACGTCGGCGAAATCGACATGCCACCTACGGTGCCGTTGTAAACCCCTCTGACCTTTTTGTGGCAGTTGAGGCCACTCGTACGGCGGTGGTGTGATTCGCCCCATTCGGCCAATCCGGTGAACGCCGGCGCATCCGGTACGTTTACCCGCATGAACGCGGAGAGTGACGACGCGGGGCTCGGCTCCCGCGCACCCGGCTTCGTCAAGGCGTCCCGGCCCCTGCACACGGCATGGCGGGTGGGCGTGTTCGTGGTGGGCCTCGCCGTCGTCGCGGGAGGGATCGTCCTGCTGCCCCTGCCGGGCCCCGGGTGGCTGATCATCTTCGGCGGCATGGCGGTGTGGGGGACCGAGTTCGTCTGGGCGCAGCGAGTGCTGCGCTGGACGAAGCGCAAGGTCACGGAGGGCGCGCGGAAGGCCATGGACCCGCGGGTCAGACGCAGGAACATCGCCATCACCGCCGCGGCCGTCGTGGTCGTCGCGGGGCTGATCGCCCTGTACGTGTGGAACTTCGGCTTCGTCATGCCGTGGAAGATCCGCCGATGACCGCGAAACCCGTGCGGAGGCGCTCCTGACATGGGGTAATGTGTGCTCTGCGCACGGGCGATTAGCTCAGTGGGAGAGCGCTTCGTTCACACCGAAGAGGTCACTGGTTCGAACCCAGTATCGCCCACGTCCGCGCGGCCCCCGGAAGATCCTTCCGGGGGCTTCGTCATGCGCGCTCGCGGCCCGCGGGGAGCGGTTTGTTGGAATCCCGCGGGGCCCTGTATGGTTCGACGCGTTGCCGGGCGATTAGCTCAGTGGGAGAGCGCTTCGTTCACACCGAAGAGGTCACTGGTTCGAACCCAGTATCGCCCACCAGCAGAAGGCACAGAAGGGCGGGCCCCCCCTGAGAGCCGGCCTTCGTGTGTTCGCGGGCGCCCCGAGCGCGGATCGGAAGAGGAGATCGTTGTAGGCCGTGTGCTCGATCAACTCGTGAGTGGGCGTCTGCCTGAGAGAGA
>NZ_JAGIQL010000136.1 GCF_017813245.1 Streptomyces montanisoli | reverse complement strand
CCCCCCCCCCCCCCCCCCCCCCCCCCCCCCCCCCCCCCCCCCCCTCTCTCCCGCTCCCGCCGCCTCCCCCGCTCCCTCGCCCCCTGGAGTTCAGACGCGTGCTCTCCCGACCCCGGCCCTGCCGGCCCCGCCTGCGCGACCGTCCGCGCCACCGCGCTCGACGCGTGGCGCGCCTTCGACGGCGACGGCACGCTCACGCAGCGGCCCGGCGTCAGCCGCTCGGTGCCCGCCATCGAACTCCTCGACGACGACGTGGACCTGGCCCCCGCCCGCCACCTGCCGACACCGGCCGCGCCCGGCGGAAGCGCCGAACTCGCCGCCCTGCACGACCGGCTCGCCGAGACCCTGAGCGCCACCGTCGAGCTCACCCCGGCGCCCGCGCCCGCCGCCGACGAGACCGAGCCACCCTCCCGCACGTCCACCACCGTCGGCGAACTCGCCCGCACCGGCGCGCTCGAACTGCGCGCGGGCGGCGCGGGCACCGGCCCCGCAGGACCCATGCGCGTCCTCACGGAACAGGACGTCCTGACCGGCCAGGGGCCGTCGGGCATCCTCCCCGAGGGCCCGGGCGAGGAGCCCGTACTCGTCAGGCCGGGCGACGTCGTCGTGCCCGTACTCGGCGGCGGCTCCGTCGCACGCGTGGTGGACGAGGCCGCGGCGGGCGCCGCGCTCGGCCGCAACCTCCAGCTGCTGCGCCCCGATCCGGCCGCGCTCGACCCGTGGTTCCTCGCCGGGTTCCTGCGCGGCACCGCCAACAACCGGCGGGCCAGCAGCTACGCGTCCACCGCGACCCGGCTCGACGTGCGCAGGCTCCAGCTGCCGAGGCTGCCGCTCGCCGACCAGCGGCACTACGGCGAACGCTTCCGCGCCATCGCCGCGTTCGAGGAGGCGCTGCGGCGTGCGGGCCAGTTGGGGGACCAGCTCGTACGCGCTCTGTACGACGGCCTGACCGACGGTTCGCTGACGCTGTGACCCGCCGTCCGGCGATATGATCCCCGCTGCCGGCCTGCTGGTGTGACCGGTGCGACACCTGGTCAAGGCCGGTCCCGTACAACCCGGGGGCCGTTGTCGGTGTCGGTGTATACGCTCGTCTTCTCGCGTGGTGCGGACCGCCGTTCCCTGGTGGCCGCCGCTGCCGCGCGCCCAGCCGTCCGACGTCCGAGGAGCGCCCGATGTACGGTGCCGTGCAGCCGCCACCGGTACGCACACGCATGTCAGGCGTCGCCGCCGTCGCCCTGCGCGTACTGCTGATGGTGTGCTCGCTGGGCTCGATCGGGCTGCTGGCGTTCGTCCCGCTGCTGCGGATAGCCGTGCTGCGCCGCCGGTGGTACGACTGGGCGCTCGCGAGCGTGTCACTGCCCGGGGCGTGCGTCCTGCTGGCGGTGGTCGGCAGCGAGCCGGAGGACTCGGCGGCCACGAACATCGCGATGTGCACGCTGCTGTTCATCGCCGTGGCCGTGGCCGTGTACTTCCTCGTGTTCGACATACGCCACCACCAGCGCGCCAGGGCGGGCGTGCCGCAGCCGTACGGAGGCGGGCCGGTGCCGCCCATATCGCCCGCGCCCGCCATACCCGGGTACGGGTACGGCTACCCGCCGCCCTACACGCCGCCCGCGCCGCCTACGCCGCCCGCGGCGCCCCGCACGTACGCGTACCGGCAGCCGCCGCCGATGCCGACGGCGCCTCCCGCGACGCGGCACCCGGCGCATCGCGAGCCTCCCGCGCCGCAGTCCCCTGCACACCCGGCGCACCCGCGGATCGAGCAGGTGCGCGCGGAGCTCGACGAGCTCAGCGACCTCCTGCGCAAGGAGCAGGACGGCCGGTGAACGGCCGCGTCATCGCCGAGCGCTACGAGCTGTCCACGGTCATCGGGCAGGGCGGCATGGGCCAGGTCTGGACGGCCTACGACCGACGGCTCGACCGGCGCGTCGCCGTGAAGCTGCTGCGCCCCGACCACATGGCCGCGGCCTCCACCGCCGACTCCCTGCGCCGCCGCTTCGTGCGGGAGTGCCGCGTCACCGCGCAGGTCGGCCACCCGGGCCTCGTCACGGTGCACGACGCCGGCAGCGACGCCGACGACCTGTACCTCGTCATGCAGTACGTGGAGGGCTCCGACCTCGCCGACCACCTCGCCGAGCACGAGCCGTACCCGTGGCGCTGGGCCGTCGCGGTCGCCGCGCAACTGTGCGCGGTGCTGGCCGCCGTGCACGCGGTGCCGATCGTGCACCGCGACCTCAAGCCGCGCAACGTGATGGTGCGGCCCGACGGCACGGTGACCGTGCTCGACCTCGGCGTCGCCTCCGTCGTCGATGCCGACACCACACGGCTCACCCACACGGGCTCGCCCATCGGAAGCCCCGCCTACATGGCGCCCGAGCAGGCCATGGGCGGCGCGGTCGGACCCGCGACCGACCTGTACGCGCTCGGCGTGCTGCTGCACGAACTCCTCAGCGGCGAGACGCCGTTCGCCGGCACCACCGTGCTCGGCGTGCTGCACCGCCATCTGCACGAGGCGCCCCGGCCGCTGCGCACGCTGCGCCCCGAGGTGCCGGGAGCCCTGGAGTCGCTCGTCCTGCACCTGCTGGCGAAGGACCCGCAGCACCGCCCTTCCGGCGCGCAGGCCGTCTACGAGCGGCTCGCCCCGCTGCTGCCGGAGCGCGGCGGCGCGGTGAGCGGGCCGCTCGACCCGACGCGCCCGTTCCTGCGGCCGTACGCGCCCTGGCCCGACCGTGCCGCGGCCCCGCCGCCGCCCGCCGTTCCGGCGGCGGGCCCGGCCGCGCCCACTGCCCGTACCGACGTGGCGGCCGCCGTCGAGGAGGTCAAGCGGCTGCTCGGCGAGGGCGGCATCACGCAGGCCGTGGACATCCTGGGCTCGATCCTGCCCGCGGCCGCCGCCGAGCACGGCGAGGCGTCGCCGATCGTGCGTATCCTGCGCAAGCAGTACGCGGCGACGCTGATGGACGACGGCCAGTACCGCAGGGCGCTGCCCGAGCTGCGGCGGCTCGTGTCCGACCGCACGGCGCAGGCCGGGCCCGCCGACCCGCAGGTGCTCGGGTTCCGCCAGGACGTGGCCCGCTGCCTGGAGGAGGTCGGCGACAGCGCGGGCGCGCTGGCGGAGTACCAGGCCGTGCTGCCGTACTACGACGACGACGGCGGCGGCGGCACTGCGGGCGGCGGCGAGAACCGCGACGGCCGCGACCGCGACACCGCGTTCGAGGTGCGCAGGCGCATGGCGCAGCTCCTGCTGGCGCTCGGCGACCGCCCCGCGGCGCAGGCACGGCTGGCAGCGCTCCAGTACGACGTGATCCGCGTGTACGGCGCCTACCACCCGCTGGCGGTCGAGGTGGGGCGCTCCCTCGACCACCTCGGACGGTTCACCGCGTCCTGAGCGGACCTGCTGGTGGCCCCGGGCGCCGACGACTGCCCCGTTTCCCCGTCACGGACCCCGACGCCGACGAGGCGGCGCCTCCCGCCCAGGGTGGGGCACTTCGCCGGCCCGCCGCTCGATCCCGGCAATGTCGACGTCCTCGCTCTGCCTTTCCGGCTGCCGAGCCCGGCGACGGAACGGTGCGCTGGTTCGGCCCTGCGGGGGCCCGAGGCGCGCCGCCGGGCGGCGACGAACCCCCGCGCGCCGTCAGACCCGCGCCCGGCGCCCTGCGTCCCACGCCCCGGCGAAGTCCCGCGCGCCGTCAGTCCCGTGCGCGCAGGAACGCCGACGTGGACGCCGCGCCCAGCAGCGCGAAGCGCGAGCCCGGGCGCGCGAGGTGCGCGTCCGCGGCGCTCTTCACGTCGCTCCACCGGTCGTCGCCGTAGTCGTCGACGACCACGATCCCGCCGGGCGCCGCGATCTTCTCGGCCCACTCCAGGTCGGCACGCACGCCCTCGGCCGAGTGGTCGCCGTCCACCACGATCACGCCGTACTCGCGGTCGGAGACCCGGGCGCGCACGTCGTCGTCGCCGGAGAAGCCCCGCACGATCCGCGCCTCGGCGCCGGGCGCACCGCCGAACGCCAGGTTGGCGCGCACGACGTCCTCACGCACCGGCGTGCCCGTCGGGTCGGCGGCCTCCCTCGTGCCGGGCTGTAGCTGGCTGCCGGCCAGCGGGTCCACGATCGTCATCCGCGGCTCCACACCTGCGCGGTGCAGCATCCGCATCAGCGACGCGGAGAACAGCCCGTACAGCGTGCCGATTTCCAGGACGTCCCGGTACGCGCGCGGCGCGAGGAGCGGGACGGTGGCGAGCTTGCCGCAGATGTTCTGCGTCGAGCCCGCGAGGCGGCCGACGGCCAGCATCTCCAGCGCGATCACGTTCCGGTAGGCGATCACGACATTGCGGCGCGCGGCGTCCCTCGGCGCGCCCGTCACCCGCGTGACCTGGGCGACCAGCGTGTCGAGCTGCGCGGGCGTCGGCGTGCGCGGCCCGCTGCGCGCCGTCCCGTCGAACAGCAGCCCGAACGCGTTGTGGCCCTCGCGCAGCGCGGCCACCTCGCGCCTGAGCGTGTTGATCTCGGGGCGCAGCGGGCCCGTCCTGCGTTCGATGCGCCGGTCGACGAGGGCGGCGGCGGGCCGAAGGACCCGCCGGGCCAGCGGATTTCTGGTGAGAGCGAACATGCGCCGGAACCTATGCCAGCTGCTCCTCCCGGCGGGCCAAGGGCGGATGGTGGCCGGATGAATCCTTCGTGACGCGCGTCCGACGGGAGAACGCCGCGACGGCCGCGAGTACGAGAACGGCGAGGAAACCCGCCGCGCCGCCCGCCTTCACACCCGGCGGCCGAAACGCGCAGTCCACCGCGGTGCGGCCGTGCAACCGTACGGCGACCAGGCCGAGGTAGGACGCGGCGGGCCTGCCGTCACACGTCCAGCCGGCGATACGCGGCGCGGACAGCACGGCATACCCGGTCGAGCCGCGCGGCAGCACGGCGTGCACGCCGCTGTCCGACACGCGCAGCCTCACGGCGCCCGTCTCCTTCAGGCGGGCGACGGCTCCTGCGAGCCGCGCGCGGTCGAGGCAGCCGACGCTCCACGACACGGGCGTGGCCGGCCTGCCCGCCTTGGTGCGGAACGTGATCCGCTCGCCCTTCGCGCGCACGGTGCCGAGCGGGGCGAGCGCGGCGCGGAACTTCGGCATGGCGCCGCGCAGTTCGGCAGGCAGCCCGGCGCCGAGGCGCGCCGTGCCCCAGAAGTCCGGCGCGGACACGTAGGCCTCGCTGCCCACCGGGCACGCGCGCGAGGCGGGCACGGTGTAGACGCGCGCGCCGAGCAGCGCCTCCTGGTTGCGGAACGGCGAGTCGCCGTAGCGCGGCGGCGCCGCGGGCCGCACCGTCACCAGCGGGGGCACGTCCTCGCGTACGGTGACGGGCGCGCCGCCCGGCGCGGTGCGCAGCCGCGCGCCGACCGAGAAGATCGCGTCCGTCACCGGGTTGTCGAGGCTCTGGATGACACGCCCGCCCGAGGTCCAGCCCGCGCCGAGCGCCCGCATCGTCCGCGTGTATGTGTCCGCCGTCATGCTGCTGTAGTAGCCCGCGCCCTCGCCGCCGATGAGCAGCGGATCGTCCGAACTCACCTGCGTGCGGCCAGGATCGGTGCGGTACCTCGGCCAGCCGTCGGCCTTCGCCACCGCCGCAGCGCGTGCGCTCAGGCCGCTGTCGCTGTCCCAGGCCGGGTAGGCGTGGAACTTCTTCAGCTTGGCGTGGTCGCCGTACGCCATCGCGGTGGTGGCCTGCCCGAGCAGGGAGCCGAGCAGCAGCACGGCGGTCGCGGCGGCGGCTGCCCGGCCGCGGCGCCGGGCGAGCAGCAGCCCCACGCCCGCTCCGGCCACCGCGAGGACGAACAGCGCGAGCGCGGGCACGTTCGCCATCCGGCTCGACAGGGCTCCGAGCCAGATCACGGCGGGCACCGAAGCGCCGTACAGGACGGGACGCGTGCCGGGCCAGCCGCGCGCCAGCGCCGCCCACGCGGCCAAGACGACCACTCCGGCCAGCACGAACGTCTCGCGGTACGGGCTGCCGTTGGGTATCGCGAAGGCGTGCCAGGCGAGGCTGGTGGGCCGCCACTGCAAAGACAGCGCGACGGCGGCGACCAGGCCCACCCAGCCCACGCGTTCGCGCACGGGCGCCGCGCGGTCGAAGGCAAGCGCGCACACCAGCAGGAGCGCGCCCGCGCCCACGAAGACGGCGGGGGACAGGAAGCTGTACGTGCCGGGCATCACCCTGGCCGCCACGTCCGTCCACGGCGACGGCGAGAAGACGGCGGCCGAGCCGGGGTAGGCGTGTTTCGTACCCAGGTACACCGGCAGCAGCACGGGCGAGGCGAGCGCCACGCCCAGCACCACACGCCACGCGGCGCGCAGCACGGCGCGCGCCACGGCGCGGGCCCGTTCGCGTCCCGTCGTGTCCCGGTCGAGCAGCAGCCGCAGGACCAGCACGAGCGTGGCGCCGATGGTCGCCATGTACGCGGTGTAGAAGTTGGCGACCCAGGCGAGGGCGACGATCAGCGGTCCCGCGACGGGCCGCCGCGCGGTCCTCGCCCACTCGCCCACCAGGCACAGCAGGGGGAACGCGATCAGCCCGTCGAGCCACATGGGGTTGTAGGAGGCCTCGATGACGGACCAGCCGCACAGCGCGTAGGTCGCGCCGAGGAGCGCGGCGGCCCACCAGGGCGCGGCGCTGCCCTTCGCGCGCCCGGCCGCCCCGTCCGTGCGGGCGAGGCGTGGCAGGACGGCGGCCATGGCGGCGGCCGCGGCGGCCATCTTGACCACCGTGACGACGTACACGGCCAGATCGATCCGATCGCGCGGGAAGGCGCCGACGAGCAGGGCGAACGGGCTGGTCAGGTACGTGCCGAGGTCGGGCAGCGAGGCCGCGCCGAACCCGGACTGCCAGTTGAGCAGCAGCCCGCCGTGCGCCGTGCCGTGCAGCAGGTCCCACAGGTGGGCGTGGAAGGGTACGAACTGCGCCCCGAGGTCGTTGACGCCGCGGTCGTGCCGTCCGAAGGGGTACTGGCGTGCGACGGCGTCGCCGGCACACACCGCGAACGCGGTGATCAGGGCGGCGAGAGCCGGCGCGCGGCCGGACCGGCGGCCGCGTACGGATTGCAGGGTGGGCATGGATCCCGAATATGCCAGCTCCGGCCCTGGTCAAGGGCGTTGGCGGTATTCGTTCACGCACGAGCCGCGCGATATTCATGTGCGGCCCCCGCCGAGGACACGCGCGTCGGATGTCGTTCCTCTGTGCTGATCTCGATAGTGGTCCCGTGTTTCAACGAAGCGGAGATCATCGAACGCTTCCACTCCCATGTGACGAGGGAACTCGCCGCGCTGACCCAGGACCTGGGCCACGCCTTCGAGATCGTCTACGTGGACGACGGCAGCGCGGACGCCACCCGCGCCCTGCTGGAGAAGGGTGCGCGCGCCGACCCGCGCGCCCGGTTCGTCTCGTTCAGCCGCAACTTCGGCAAGGAGGCGGCGATGCTCGCGGGCCTCCAGCACGCCGGGGGCGACGCCGTCGTCATCATGGACGCGGACCTCCAGCACCCGCCCGAGCTGGTGCGCCGCATGCTCGAACTCCACGCGCAGGGCTACGACCAGGTCATCGCGCGGCGCACCCGCAAGGGCGACCGTGTCACCAGGACGCTCATGGCCCGCGCCTACTACCGCCTGATCAACCGCCTCGTCGACGTCGAACTCGTCGACGGAGTAGGCGATTTCAGGCTCCTCTCGCGCCGCACCGTGGACGCCGTGCTGCGCCTGACCGAGAACAACCGCTTCTCCAAGGGCATCTTCGCGTGGGTCGGCTTCCGCACAACGACCTTCGCCTACGAGAACGCGGCACGCGAGCAGGGCCGTTCGAAGTGGAGCTTCGGCAAGCTCCTCAACTACGGCCTCGACGGGCTCATATCCTTCAACAACAAGCCCCTGCGCGCCGCCCTCTACCTCGGCTTCCTGCTGCTGTCGCTCGCGATGCTGTACGCCGCGTGGATCGTCGTCTCGACGCTCGTCAACGGCGTCGGCACCCCCGGCTACGCCACCCTGCTCGTGGCGATCACGGCGCTGTCCGGCGTGCAGATGGTGATGATCGGCGTCGTCGGCGAGTACGTGGGCCGCATCTACTACGAGGTGAAGCGCCGCCCGCACTACCTGGTGGCGGCCACGGACGAGGACGCGCGGCGCGCGGAGGCGGCGGCCGCGGACGGCACTCCCGCGCCGGCCGCTGACGCGAGTCCCACGGCCGGCGGGACTCCCACCGCCGGCGCGACTCCCACGGCCGGTGCGCACGATCGCGGCGAACTGGTACGCGGGTGACGGCGGCCGGCGCCGAAGCACCCGCCCCCACCCGGGCGCGCCGGGCGCGAGCCTGGGGCCAGCTCGTCAGGTTCGCCCTCGTCGGGGCCGTCAACACCGGTACGTACTACGCCTGTTATCTGGCGCTCCTGCACGGGGCGGGACTGCCGTACGTCGCCGCGCACGTCATCGCGTTCGCCTCGTCCATGGTCGGCTCGTTCTTCCTGAACAGCCGCTTCACGTACAGGACCCGGCCGACGCTGCGGAAGTTCCTGCTCTTCCCGCTCACCAACGTCGCGAACTTCGCCATCACCACCGGCGGCGTGTACGTGCTGGTCGACGTGGCCGGCATGGACGACACCTACGCGCCGCTGATCGCGGCGGCCGCCGCCATCCCCATCACGTTCGTGGTCTCCCGCACGATTATGCTGCGCCCTGACGACCGGGACCGGCCGCGCGGGGCCCACGCGGCTGAACCGGACCCGGCCGCGCACCCGGTTCGCGGGTGAATCGTTGGTCCAGGCAGTGGCCCAGGCCACGCAGACTGCATACCATCGATCACTGCAAGGCTTGTGCATCGAAGCACAATCTCTCGGGAGGCCCCCTTGAACCGCCTGAAGCGCCGCAGCAGCCGCCGCCGCACCGTGCTCATCCTGTCGTCCGCCGCGCTGGTCGCGGGCGTTCCGCTGCTCGCCGCGTGCGGCACCTCGGCCCATCCGGGAGCGGCCGCCGTCGTCGGAGGGAAGCGCATCCCGGTCTCGTCGCTGCAGGCGCAGGTGAACGAGGTGCGCGCGGCGCAGAAGGCGTCCCCGCAGGCGGCGGCGCTGATCAGCAACAGCGCGCAGCTCAACCAGGCCAAGCTCAACGGCATGATTTTCGACCGGGTCCTCGACCGGGCGGCGAAGGACGCGGGCGTCTCCGCCACCCGCCACGAGGTCCAGGTGGCGCGGCAGCGTGCGGTGGCGGGGCAGCCGGGCGGCGAGAAGCAGCTGGAGGCGACGCTCCTGCAGCAGGCGGCCATCACCCCGGGGCAGATCGACGGCGCGGTCCGCCGCGACGTGCTGATGTCGAAGGTGGCGCAGGCCGTCGGCGGCGACACCACCACGCCGGGCGGCCAGCAGAAGCTCCTCGCGGCGCTCACGAAGGCGTCGAAGGAGATGCACGTCGACGTGAACCCGCGCTACGGGACCTGGAGCGACACCAAGGTCGCGCTCGGCAACACCAAGACCGACTGGATCAAGCAGGTCACGGGCCAGGCGAAGCAGCAGGAGCCCACCGGCGCGTGAGGGCGCGCGGGACGGTGCGCGCGACGCCGGGCGGGCGGGGCCGGGTAGGTTCGGAAAGGTGACGGAGAACCCCACCCCCCGCCCTGCCACCGGCCGGATCGTCCTGCTCACGGTGAGCCACCGGGTCGCCCCGGGCCTGCTGTCCTTCCAGGCCTGGGACACGCTGCGCGCCGCCGACCGCGTCCTGTGCGCCGACGCCGGGCACCCGCTGCTGCCGTACGTGCGGGACGCGGGCGTCACGGTCGAGATCGCGGCGCCCACGGCGCCCGAACTGGTCGACGCCTGCGGCCCCGGCGCCACGCTCGTCGTGATCCCGCCGGCCGACGGCGCCACGGACACCGCGCTGACGGACGGCCTCGCCCGCCTCGCGGGCTCCGGCCGCGCCGCCATGCCGGACCTGGAGCTGCTGCCCGGCTCCTACGACGTGCCGGGCGCGCGCCTGCTCGACCTGGTGCAGGTCATGGACAGGATCAGGCGCGCCTGCCCGTGGACGTCCACGCAGACGCACGAGGGTCTGGCCAAGTACGCCATCGAGGAGGCGTACGAGCTGGTCGAGGCGATCGAGGCCGGCGACGCGACGGAGCTGCGCGAGGAGCTGGGGGACGTCCTGCTCCAGGTCGCGCTCCACGCGCGCATCGCCGAGGACGCGGGGGACGTGGCGGACGCGGAGGGCGCCTCCGACGCGTTCTCCATCGACGACGTCGCCGCGACGCTCGTCGAGAAGCTGATCCACCGCCACCCGCACGTCTTCGGCGACGAGACGGCGGAGACCCCGGAGGACGTGCACGCACTGTGGCTGCGCACGAAGGCGGTGGAGAAGCACCACCGCACGTCGGTGACGGACGGAATCCCCCTCGGCCAGCCGGCCCTGGCCCTCGCGGCGAAACTAGCGGGCCGCGCCAGGGCGGCGGGACTCGACGTCGAGCTACCGGACGTCCCGGCCCAGTCCGACGAGGTGGGCCGCGCCCTGCTCGCCATGGCGGTGCACGCGGAGACGACGGGCGCCGACCCGGAAACGTCCCTGCGCACGGCGGCCCGCGCCTACCGCGACGCGATCAGAGCAGCGGAGTCCGCCCCGCCGAACGCCTGACGCTCAACCGCGCCGCACGGAGAACAGCCACGCCACCACGGCCAACCCCACCGCCACCACGACGAGGTACAGACCGAGCCGATCCGGAGTCACCGAGCGACTCCACACCGGCCACGCGGACGTGGTGTACGCATCGGACGCCAGGTAGTCGGCGTACACGCGGGGCGGCGAACTGAACCGCCCACGCACCCACAACAGGACACCGATGACGGCGCAGGTCGCGGATACCGAGTACAGGACGGTGACGCGACGCGCGGGCGGTCTGCTCAAAAGGGCGCTCCCTCATAGGCGTTGAAACGTGGCCCCATTGTCGCCACCCGAACCGACCACACCTGCGCCGGGCCCACTGCCCCCGGGCGGCAGGCCTTCGCTACGCCTCGCCGGGACCCGGCCGGTCGGCGAACGCGTCGTCAAGACCTGTGGATCATCGATCAGAACCAGTTGACCGTGTCCTTCAGGAGGCGGACGAATTTCGCCCGCATCGTCGCGTTCGCTCGCCAGGCCTTCTCCGCCTCAACGCTGACGGTTGTCACTCCGGCCCGCCCGGCCGAGTTTTCCGCCGGTATCAGGTGACGGTTGGCGAGCAGCCTTCCAACGTGGACAAGCGTCATGCCCAGGTATCGGGCGGCTTCTCGTTGCGACATCCAGGCGTCGTCCTCGACGCGGTCCCGCCCTGATCAGGCAGTACCGCCGTGCGCCCCTCGGCATTGGCCACCGCTGCTGACGCTCTTCGGGCATCATGCGGCCGTCGCCTTCGGCCGCTCGACCTGGCAGCCGCGTTTGACGCGGGCTCCGGTGCGGACGAGGGCGACGAGGTGGGGTGCGTTCACCGCCCGTCGCCGAGCCCGGGCCGACTCGACGAGTTCGGAGGCCATGGCGTCCTCGTTGACCACCACAAGCATGGGCGTGCTCCTTCCCGACCGACGCGGCGACGCGGGCCTTGCGGCAGTCGCGCCCTACACCTCAACGCCAGGCCCCCGGGGCGCACAACGGTCGCACGCCGGCGACCTCGCGGTGGGGTGGGAGGCGTTCCCCGTCGCACGACTGCGCCACCACCGACCATAGGCTGCCGGGAGCAGCGAGTCCCAGCAAGCCTTGGAGGCAAGCCGGCGTGACAGCGACACTGAGCCTGTGGAAGCGCCAACTCACAGAGCTGCCAGAGGCCTTGTGGCAGCGCAGCGAACTCCACGTGCTGATTCTCGCGGACAACGCGCTGACGGAGGTCTCGCCCGAGATCGCGCGGCTGAGGCGCCTGCATACGCTGGATCTGGGTCACAACGCACTCACCTCGATCCCCGACGAGCTGGCCGAACTGCCTCTCACTCAGTATCTGTACCTGCACGACAACCGGCTCACGGCGCTTCCCCGAACGCTGGGCCGACTCACGGAACTTCGGTACCTCAACATCGGCGGAAACCGGCTCACCGGCTTGCCGGTGACGATCGGCGCCATGGCGGGGCTGGTGGAACTCCGCGCCGAGGGCAATCAATTGACCGAGCTCCCCGCATCGATCGGCCGCCTCGCCAGGCTCCGCGAGCTGTGGCTGCGCGACAACCGGCTCACCGGCCTTCCGGCGTCTGTCGCGGACCTGGCCGATCTGCGCCATCTCGACCTGCGGGACAACGAGTTCGCGGACGTACCGGCGGCCCTGGCGGGACTCCCGCGCCTGCGCCACCTCGACCTTCGCAGCAATCGACTCCGCACACTGCCCGACTGGCTGGCCGGGCTCCCCGCGCTCGAGAAGCTGGACCTGCGCTGGAACAGCGTCGAGCCGTCACAGAGCCTGCTCGATCGCCTCGCACAGCGGGGATGTGTCGTCTGGGCATGAAGGAGGTGCACGTCCCGCACCGGCGCCGGGTCGGACGGGACTACCTCTCCGCCTCCGCGAAGCGACCGTGGCCGAGCACCGCGAGCAGTTGCAGCTTCTCGTATCCCTCGGTGCGTGGTGGCGCGGTGAGTACCAGGAGCGTCTGCGACTGGTCCTCGGTGAACAGCGCCTGGCAGTCCAGTTCGATCTCGCCGAGCTCCGGGTGGACGAGCGTCTTGTGGTCCTCGAACCGCTGCGCCACCTCGTGCCTGGCCCACAGTTCGGCGAACTCCCCGCTCGCCTTCCGCAGCGCGCGTACCAGCTCGCCTGCGTCCGAGCGCGGGCCACGCAGGCCGTGGGCGGCCCGCAGGTTCGCGACCTGGGCGCGGCTGTGCCGGTCGCGGTCGGCCTCCGGGTAGACCGACCGCTCCGCGGGGTCGGTGAACCAGCGGTAGATCGCGCTGCGGGCGAGGCCCGTGTGGTGCGAGACGTCCCCGAACAGGGCCGTGGCCATCCTGTTCTGCACGAGCGTCTCGCCCACATCGGTCAGGACGAGCGCCGGCGTGTCGACCAGCCGGTCGAGCACCCGCAGCAGCGCCGGGGCCACATGCTGTGCTGCCGACAGCGACGCGGGCGCGTTGTGCCCGGCGACCCGGAACAGGTAGCCGCGCTCGTCGCTCGTCAGCCGGAGCGCGCGGGCGAGCGAGGCCAGCATCTGCTCGCTGGGCTGCGGGCCCCGCTGCTGCTCAAGCCGCGTGTAGTAGTCGGTCGACATCACGGCGAGTGACGCGACCTCCTCGCGCCGCAGGCCCCTGGTGCGCCTGCGCGCGCCCGGGGGAAGGCCGACGTCCTCCGGCTGGATCGCCTCGCGGCGGCGGCGGAGGAAGTCGGCCAGGGCTGCACGGTCCATAGGTGCGATTATCGTCCGGGCCTGATCAGCGAGCCAGGGATCGCCGATCCCCCGATAACCGCTCTCTGCACCTGGGGCGGGGGACCGGCGACGATGGGACGCATGAACATCTCAGGGAACACCATCTTCATCCCCGGATCGACCAGCGGCATCGGCCTCGCCCTCGCCCTCGAACTGCGGGCCAAGGGGAACACCGTGATCGTCGGCGGCCGCCGCGCCGACCTGCTGGAACGGATCGCGGCCGAGCACCCGGGCATCGACACCGTACGGATCGACACCACGGACCCCGCGAGCATCGACGCCGCCGCGAAGCGGGTGCTGGCCGACCACCCCGACCTGAACGTCCTCGTCACCATGGCCGGTGTGATGCGCGCCGAGGACTGGCGCAGCCCCGCGTCGTTCCTCGCCTCCGCCGAGTCCACCGTGGTGACGAACGTGCTCGGCCCGATCCGGCTCATCGCCGCGTTCGTCGAGCACCTGCAGGCGCAGCCGGACGCCACGATCGTCACCGTCTCCTCTGGCCTCGCGTTCACACCGCTCAAGGTCACGCCGAGCTACAACGCGTCGAAGGCCGCGATCCACATGCTCAGCGAGTCCATCCGGCTGCAGTACGCCGGCACGTCGGTGAAGGTCGTGGAGCTCGAGCCGCCGTCGGTCCAGACCGCGCTGATGCCCGGGCAGGAGGACAACGAGCACGCCATGCCGCTCGACGAGTTCGTCGCGGAGGCGGTCGGCCTGCTCGAGTCCCGGCCCGACGCCAAGGAGATCCAGGTCGAGCGCGTGAAGTTCCTGCGCTACGGCGAGGCGCGCGGCGACTACGACCAGGTCGTCGAGGCGCTCAACAACACCGACCCGCACGGGAAGTAGGCCGGGACGCACGGCGAGGCTCCGGCGCCCGCAGCGGCGCCCGCCGCTCAGGGACGGATGTTCTCCAGGTCGTCCAGCAGGCTCGGGTGGGTGGGCTGCCAGCCGAGCGCCTGCCGGGTGTGGGCGCTGGTGGCGGGCTGGTCGGCGGCGAAGACCTGGCCGAGCGGGCCGTACGTCTCCTCGGGCACGGACTTGACGGGCAGGTCGAGGCGCCGGCCGATGACGGCGGCGATGTCGCGCACCGCGTCGCCCTCGTCGGCCACGGCGTGCCACGCGGTGCCGGGCTCGGCCTTCTCCAGGGCGAGGCGGAAGAGGACCGCCGCGTCGAGCGCGTGCACGGCAGGCCAGCGCTGCGTGCCGTCGCCCGCGTAGCCGGAGACACCGGACTGGCGTGCCATCTGGGTGAGCAGGCCGGCGAAGCCGCCCTCGCCGTTGTTGTGGACGGTGCGCGGCATGCGCACGGCCGAGGTGCGCACCCCGCGCGAGGCCAGGGCGAGTACCCCGGTCACCGTGCGGCTGCGGCCGCTGACCGCGCCTTCCAACGGCAGCGGGTCGGCCTCGGTGGACGCCCGGCCGGGCGCGGCGGGCGTACCGGAGACGGTGACGAAGGGACGGTCGCTGCCTGCGAGCACCTCGCCGATGGCGGTGACTGCGGCGTTCTCCTCCGCGACCGCGTCGTCCCAGGCCTGGGCGCTGCTGAAGTCGTTGGCGAACGCCAGGTGAATCACCCCGTCGGCCCGCGCGGCGCCCGCGCGGAGAACGTCCAGGTCGGCGAGGCTTCCCCGCAGGGGTTCACCGCCCGCCTCCTCGACGGCCCGGGCTGACGCGTCGGAGCGCGCGAGGGCGAGGACGGAGTGGCCGTGGCCGAGCAGCTCGGCGACGACGGCGGAACCGATCAGGCCGGTGCCGCCGGTGATGAAGACGCGCATGGGAACTCTCCAGCAAGTGATGGGACTCTTGTTTCATCACTCTACACGGTGATGGGACAAGAGTCCTGTCAGGTGGTAGGAGGGTGCCTCCCTGTCCTCTATATACGAGGACCCGCCGAAGGCGTGTCGAAGACGTATCGAGGGACGCGTTCACGAGGGCCGAAAGAGGCTGCGTACCGTCCTCCTATGCAGCCCGAGAACCCGCCCGTCCCCGAACTCTTCTCGTGGGAGTTCGCCGCCGACCCCTATCCCACCTACGCGTGGCTGCGTGAGCACGCGCCCGTGCGGTGGACGCGGTTGCCGAGTGGGGTCGAGGCGTGGCTCGTCACCCGGTACGCGGACGCGCGCTCCGCGCTCGCCGATACGCGGTTGTCCAAGAACCCCGTGCACCACGCCGAGCCCGCGCACGCCCGCGGCAAGACCGGCATCCCGGGGGAGCGCGGCGCCGATCTGATGACGCATCTGCTGAACATCGACCCGCCCGACCACACGCGGCTGCGCCGGCTCGTGTCGAAGGCGTTCACCCCGCGCCGGGTCGCGGAGTTCGCGCCCCGCGTGCGGGAGCTTGCGGACGGGCTCATCGACGGCTTCGCGGCGGACGGGTCCGCCGACCTCATCCACGCGTTCGCCTTCCCGCTGCCCATCTACGCCATCTGCGACCTCCTCGGGGTGCCGCGCGAGGACCAGGACGACTTCCGTGACTGGGCCGGCATGATGATCCGCCACGGGGGCGGCCCGCGCGGCGGCGTGGCGCGCGCCGTGAAGAAGATCCGCGCCTACCTCGCCGACCTGATTCACCGCAAGCGGCAGGACCTCGGCGACGACCTGATCTCCGGTCTGATCCGCGCCAGCGACCACGACGAGCAGCTGACGGAGAACGAGGTGGCCGCGATGTGCTTCGTGCTCCTGTTCGCCGGGTTCGAGACGACGGTCAACCTGATCGGCAACGGCACGTACGCCCTGCTGCGCAACCCGGACCAGCGCGCGCTGCTGCAGGACGCGCTGCGTGCGGGCGACGACGCGCTGCTCACCACCGGCATCGAGGAACTCCTGCGCTACGACGGGCCCGTGGAGCTCGCGACCTGGCGCTACGCCACCGAGCCGCTGACCGTCGGCGGGCAGTCCGTCTCCACCGGCGACCCCGTACTTGTCGTGCTCGCGGCCGCAGACCGCGACCCCGCGCGGTTCGACGGGCCCGACACCCTCGACCTCGCCCGGCGTGACAATCAACACCTCGGCTACGGCCACGGCATCCACTACTGCCTCGGCGCGCCGCTCGCCCGCCTCGAAGGGCGTGCCGCGCTCACCGCGCTCCTGACACGCCTGCCCGATCTGCGGCTTGCGGCCGATCCGGCCGAATTGCGGTGGCGTGGGGGGCTCATCATGCGCGGTTTGCGCACGCTTCCGGTCCGCTTCGCGCCCCTGCGTGACTGAGCTCGTGTCAAGTCTGTGATATTCGCGTTATCTCCACTGGACCCGCTTGTGGCAGGTGTTCGACTGACGCTACGTTGCCGAGCGGCTCACCGGTCACAGGTGACGTGTGCCGCCCCACAGCGGCGGCGGGTTCGCCGATCCACGGTGGGGTCCCACCGCGGGTGAGCCGCTTCGCGCGTCGCGCGTTCCACGCGTGACCACGTAAACGGAAGGTAATCGCATGTCCGCGAACGGCCGACACCGTCGCCCCCGTCAGGCCCCCGCCATCGTGGTGGCCGCAGGTGTGACCGGATCCGCCATAGCCATCCCGCTGCTCGCCGCCGCGAGCGCGAGCGCGGCGGACACCTCCACCTGGGACAAGGTGGCCGCGTGCGAGAGCGGCGGGGCCTGGAACGCAAACCTCAGCAACGGCTACTTCGGCGGCCTCCAGATCAGCCAGAACACCTGGGACGAGTTCGGCGGCAGCCAGTACGCGTCCCGCCCCGACCTCGCGACCAAGTCGCAGCAGATCGCGGTCGCGGAGAAGATCCTCGCGAGCCAGGGCTCGAAGACCTGGTCGGGCTGCGCCGAGAGCTCGGGCCTGCCGGGCTCCACCCCCTCGCCGGACGCCTCGACCGGCTCGGACGGCTCGACAGGCTCGACCGGCTCGACCGGCTCGGACGGCGGCCTGCTCGGCGGCGTCCTCGGCGGCCTCCTGGGCGGCTCCGGCGACTCCGGCGGCTCCGGCGACTCCGGAAGCTCCGACGGCAGCACGGCGTCGAGCACGCCGGACGCCACGACGACCACGACGCCCTCGGACACCGCGACGGGCAGCGCGAGTTCTGACCCGTCCAGCGACGCCTCGTCCTCCGGCGGCTCGTCCTCCGGAGGCTCGGGCCTCGCCGGCGTCCTCGGCACCCCGTCCCCCGGCGCGACGGCCGGCCCGAGCGGCGACGACGGGACGGCCGGCCACGCCGCCGGCTCGCAGAGCACCGGCAAGCACCGCGCGCCGTCGTCCGCGTCGCCGGGTGACTCGTCCGCCGCGGACGACGGCGGCTTCCCGTTCGGCGTCAGCCGCGACAACAGCGGCGGCATCACGCCCAGCACGCCGACCGGCGGCGCGGGCTCCATCGGCAACGCCGACCAGCCCGGTGTCGTGCGCGACACGGGCGGGGCGCAGACGCCCACCATCCGCATCCCGTTCGCTCCCCAGTTCGGGCAGGGCGGCTCGGGCCACGCGCGGGGCGGGTCCCTGTTCGCCACCGGCCACTTCGGGCCGTCCTCCTCCGTGTGGGCCAACCCGAACGCCGCGCGGCACACCGGCCACTCCGCGCCGGGCGCGGGCGCCGCGGCCGCCTCAGGGCCCGCGACGGCCTCGTCCGCCTCCTCCGCCTCGCCAGATTCAGAGAGCACACGTCTGGACT
>NZ_JAGIQL010000135.1 GCF_017813245.1 Streptomyces montanisoli | reverse complement strand
GCGCCTCGGGCGCCGTGCCCCCGGCCGCGGCGGTGACGGGGCTCGCCGCGCTCGCCGTCCACGGGTTCGAGTCGGTGCCCCCGGCGGCGTCGCTGGACGCCGTCGACATCCTGGTGCCGCGCACCAGGAGGCTGCGCTCCACCGGGTTCGCGCGGCTGATCAGGACGGCCGCGATGCCGCAGCCCGAGCGCGTCGGCGGCATCGCCGTGGCGCCGGTCGCACGCGCACTCGCCGACGCCGTGGCCGCTCTCACCGACGCCGGCCGCGTACGGCCGCTGCTCACCGAGGCCGTGCGCGACGGCTACTGCGAGCCGGGAGCGATCGTCAAGGAACTGGCCGAGGAGCGGCTGCTGTCCAGGCCGCACGTGGTGGGCGCGGTCGACGCGCTGCTCGCCGAGGGGCGTGCGCGCGCCGAGGAGCGGCTGTACGCGCTCGTGCGGCAGGGCGGCCTGCCCGAGCCGTTGTGGAACGTCGACCTGCGGCTGCCCGGCGGCCCCTACCTCGGCGGTGTGGACGCCTTCTGGCCCGAGCAGGCCGTCGCCGTCGAACTCGACACGCGCGCACCGCGGTTCTGCGGCAGCTTCGACGACGACGCACAGTGGGAGGCGTGCGCCGCCAAACGGGAACACCTGGAGCGGCTCGGGATCACCGTCGTCCACCTCACACCGAAGAAGCTGCGGGAGACGCCGGGACAGCAGGCCACCGTCGTGCGTACAGCGCTGACCGCGGCGGCCGAGCGCGAGCCCGCCGCCTACCTGGTCGTGCTACCGAGGTGACGGCGCCCCGGCGCGCCCGAGCGCGGGCCGCTCCCGCCATAGGCGCAGCGCCGTGTCGACCTGCTGGACGTGCGGGAGGTCCGCGACCGCGTCGAGCGGGTGCCAGGCGGCGAGGTCCGTCGACCCGTCGGCCTCCGGGCGCAGGGCACCGCCGGTGACCTCGCCCACGTAGAAGACGCGCAGCTCGTGGAAGCCGTCCCGCGTGTGCGAGTCGATCCCGAGGAGCGCGGTCATCCTGGACGCGTACCCGGTCTCCTCGCCGACCTCCCGCACGACGGTGTCCAGCGGGTCCTCGCCGTGGTCCATCCCCCCACCGGGCAGCGTCCACCGACCGGCGGCCGACCGGTCCCTGAGGTGCGGAACGAGACGGGAGAGGAGTATCCGCCCGTCGTCGTCCACGAGCACGGCATACGCGGCGACGCGAAGTGAGGTACGCACGGCGGCAGCGTACCCAGGCCACCGGCGGGGCCGCCCGCCCTTTTCCGCCGGCCCCCGCGGGCCCCCGGCCCGCCCCCGCGGTCGCCTGTCAGAAGCCGTGCGGCAGCCAGGGTGCCACGTCGGAGCCGAACGCGAGCGACGCCTCGGCGAGCGCGCCGGGACGCAGCTCCGTCACCCGCCCGGCGTCCGCCAGCGCGCGCAGCGTCACGCCTCCCAGATAGGCGGAGCCCAGCTCCCGTACGGTCAGCGCCAGGTCGGCGGCGTCCCCGGTGCGGGCGCAGACCGCGCCCTGCGCGTCGCCGCTCAGCCGCCAGCGCCCCTCGTTCCACGGGCAGAAGGCGTCGCGCACGTCGAGTACCACGTCGACGGGTGCCCGGTAGGCGCGTGCCGCGAGGGCGCCGCCCACGTCCACCGGACGCGCGTACGTGATGTCGCGCACCCGCAGCGCGCAGCGGCGCACGTCGGACAGGAGGTGCAGCACCGGATCGTCCACCGGGCAGTTGCCCACGGACACCGTCCACGTCAGGTCGATCTCGCACAGGAAGCGCCACAGCGCCGCGTACGAGGCGGGGTCCCCGGCGTACACGTCGCGGACCCGCACCACGGACTTGGCGCCCGCCATGTCCGCCTCGCCCGTCACGTGGAAGAGGGCGAAGCCGGTGACCTCGCCGTCGCGCCGCGCGAGCACGCACTGGAGCGCGGAAGCGCCCGCGCGTTCCTCCGGCGGGTCCAGCAGTTGCAGCCGCTCCCAGCCGGGCTGCCGGGCGAGCATGCCCGGGCGCCGGGTCACCGCGCGGGCGTACACGTCCTCGATCGCGCGGCCCACCTCCGGGTCGGCGGGCGAGGCGTACCGCAGCTCCACCGCGTCCGCGGCCTCGGGAAGCGACGCGAGGCGCACGCGCGTGGTGTCGATCTCCATCGCGAGGCAGTTCGTCGCCAACCCGTACCCGAACCGTCCGTAGATGTCCGGTTCCGACGCGGTCAGGACGGCCATCGGCTCGCCGCGCTCGCGCACGTCGTCCAACTGCCGCCGCATCATGGACCGCAGCAGCCCGCGCCGCCGGTGCGTGGCCGCGACGGAGACCATGGTGACGCCCGCGGCCGGCACGAGCGAGCCGCCGGGGACGGACAGGCGGAACGAGAACGCGCCGGCCGTACCGACGCACTCCTCGCCGTCCCAGGCCCCCAGGGAACGGTCCGGCTCCGTCAGTTCGTCCAGCAGCTCGCGCTTTCGCGGGGGCTCTCCCGCCCCGCCGAACGCGCGCTCCAACGTCCCGTACCAGCGATCCCGGTCGTCCTTCCGCAGCACCCGCAGTTCTGTCATGCACCCATGCCTACCAGCCGCCCGCCGCCGTGACGATCCGATATCGAACACGCGGGGCCCCTCTGCACGGCGGGCGGACAGATCGATAGGGTCCACTCCAATGGCCGGTGTCGCGGAAGCGGAGTCGTCTACCGCCCGGATGCGCAGGAGACTGCACCGGGTGCGCATCTCCGTGCGCCGGGCCGGTGTCGACTGGTTCCGCGGCGAGGGATCCGACCTGATCGCCATGGTCGGCCTGCTGGCGCTCGTGCCCGCGATCGCCGTGACGACGCTCGCCGTCCCGATGTGGTGCGCGCCGGCCGCGCTCGCCGTACCGATCGTCGCGGGCGGCCTGCTGCTGCGGCCCGCCAGCCTGCTCGGCCTGTACGCGGCGTCCGCGGCTGCCCTGATCGTCGAGGCGATCGTGCTCGGCCCCTACCAGCACGGCCCCGCGCGCGTGACGCCCGGCACGGTGCTCGTGGTGGCGGCCTGCGGCCTCTTCGGCCTGCTGCTCGCCCAGTTCAGGGCGCGCGTCGGCGTGCCGTGGCGGCGCGGCGGCACCATGCTCTTCGACCTGCGCGAACGCATCCGCGTGCAGAGCGCCCTGCCGAGCCTGCCGGACGGCTGGTACCGGGAGTGGTCGCTGCGGCCCGCGGGCGGCCAGTCCTTCTCCGGCGACTTCGTCGTCGCGGCCCGCACGGGCGGCGGCCGGACGCTGGAGGTCGTCCTGACCGACGTGTCGGGCAAGGGCATGGACGCGGGCTCGCGCGCCCTGCTGCTCTCGGGCGCGTTCGGCGGGCTGCTCGGCTCGCTGCCGCCGCACGGCTTCCTGCCCGCGGCCAACGGCTACCTGCTGCGCCAGGACTGGGAAGAGGGGTTCGCGACCTCGATCCACCTCGTGCTCGACCTCGAATCCGGCGACTACGAACTCCTGTCGGCCGGCCACCTCCCGGCGCTCCAGCTGCACGCGGGCACCGGCAGATGGGAGGAGAAGTCCGGCGAGGGCCCGCTCCTCGGGGTCTACGACGGCGCCCAGTTCGACCCGGTGAAGGGCGCGCTGCGCCCCGGCGACGTGCTGATGCTCTTCACCGACGGCCTGGTGGAGGCGCCGGGCCGCGACCTGAGCGAGGGCATCGACCGCCTGACGGGCGCCGCCGACCGCTACGTGAAGGCGGGCTTCGAGGGCGCGTCCTGGCACCTGATCGAGACGGTCGCGAAGGACGTCAACGACGACCGAGCCCTGCTCCTGCTCACCCGCGACGCCGACACGGCACCATGACCCCCACCTGGCGCACCCTCGCGGCGCGCCAGTTCGCGCTCCTGCGCGCCGACCTGACCGCGCTGTACGCGAACGCGCAGGACCACTGGCTGCACGCCGTGCCCCCGTACCCGCCGGGCGCCAACACACCCGCGTGGCTGGTCTGGCACATCGCGCGCGGCCAGGACCGGAACCCTCCGAACTTCTCGGCCGCGCCCAGCTCTGGACGGCGGACGGCTGGGCGGGCCGTTTCGAGCGGCCGTGGGACCCCGCCGACACCGGGCTCGGCCACACCGCGGCGCAGGCCGCCGCCTTCCGCGTCCCGCCGCCGGCCGGCGAGCACCTCGCCGCGTACGCGTCGGCGGCGCACGCCCGCACGCTGGCTTACCTGGCGGCCGCCCCGCCGGACGACGCGGCGCGCCTCGTGACGAGCCCCACGCTGCGCAACACCCACACCGTGGAGGAGCGCCTGGCCGCCCTGGTGCGTGACGGGTTCGAGCATGTGGGGCAGTTGCGCGCTCAGTCCTGAGGGCGGAACGCCCAGCCCATGTCGGGTTCCACGGCCCAGCGGAAGGTCCGACGCACCGGTGGGCTGCACAGCAGCGTCACCGCCACCGCCGCCAGCAACGTGACGACGACCTCGCCCGCGGGCGCGCTCAGCCACGGGTGGTCGTCGAAGACCCCCGCGAAACCGGCGCCCTTGATCAGGAAGCCGTGCAGCAGATAGCCGCAGATGGTGCCCGCGCCGAGCACGGTGAACCACATGGGCCGGTTCGGCACCCACGACAGGAAGCACGCGGTCAGCGCCAGCGAGCAGGCGAACAGCCCGAGCTGCATCGCGGGCCCCGTCCACCAGGCGTGGCCGAGATCCTCCGCGCTGGTGTTGTGGTAGAGCCAGCCGGACGCGAACCTCGGCGCGATCCAGTACGCGAAGGCCACCGCGCACACGAAGACGGGCGCGCTCAGCAGCCGCACCTCGCGCCGCCGCACCAGCCGAAAGTGCTCGGGCTTCAGGCAGAGCCCGAGCACGAAGTACGGCAGGAACTGCAGCACGCGGGGGAGTGCGAGGTCGCCGCTGATCGACGGGCAGAACGACGCGAGCATCGCGATGACGAGCGCCACCGGCAGCGGATGCCGGATCGCCCGCCACAGCGGCGTCGTCAGCCGCCAGACGAACAGCGCGATCAGGAACCAGGTCAGGAACCACGGGTCCTGGAGGCTGACGGTCAGGTGGTGCGGCTTCTCGCCGGCCCACCGCAGCAGCGAGTACGCCGTCTCGAAGACGATGTACGGCACGGCGACGCCGGTCACCAGCCGCTTCAGCTGACGCGGCGTCGCGGTGAAGCTGCGCGAGAAGTAGCCGGAGATGATGATGAAGGCCGGCATGTGGAACGTGTAGACGACCATGTACAGCGCCTTGGTCGCCCGGCTGCCGTCCATGAGCGGCTCCCACGAGTGGGCCACGGCCACGAGCACGATCGCCAGGTACTTGGCGTTGTCGAAGAATGCCTCGCGCCGCTTCGGACGCGGCGCTTCGACCGCGGTCCGCGCGGCGGGACCGCTCGGATCCGGCGGCGTGTCGGCCACCACTGCCGATGCGTTCGCGACGGCCGTATTCGCCGATTCCTGGCTGCCGTTACCCGGCCCGGAAGCCTTCTCGTATCCCTGTGACGCCTGAACCATTCGACGCACCTTAGACGGGTCCAATGCAATCGGTAAAACCACCCTGCCGACCGGCAAGGTGGAAAAGGGAACGAACCCCGACCACCCCCATTGCCCCGATTAATCCGTATTGAATCGGGCAAACCGCCACCGATTCAAAGGCTCGGCGATGCGCACGCATTCCCGTTTCGGATGCCCGTGCGCTTACCGTTCACACCTCCTGTGAATTATCTGTGTGACCCAGGAAACGATTGCGCGAGATCGTTGGTGATTCCCCTACGCATTGATCATGCGCGTCCGGCCGCCGACGGCGGTACGTTGCGGATGCGACGGTTTGCGGCGCCTCGGGGATGGCGCGTTCTGGTCGTCGATGATGCGTCACCCGGCAGCGCGCACACAGAGGTTGATGGCACCATGGTGACCAGCGGGAAGCGACATGCGCGCGCTCCCGCGGCCGGCTAGGCGGACCGACCGAGGGTGTGATCAGTTATGGCCGTTTCAGTGTCCGTGGCGGTGGTGTTGGCGATCATCCTTGTGCTGATGATCCGCGGTAAGTCCATCAAGGCCGGGCCCGCCATCGTGGCGATCCTGTTCGGCTTCTTCCTTGCCTCGACGAACATCGCGCCGTCCGTGAACAGGTTCATGAACTCGGTGGCCGACAGCATCAGCCAGATCCACTTCTGAGGATCGAGAACGGCCCGGCCGGCGAGGAAATCGCCGACCGGGCCGTGGTCGTACGTACAGGGCGCGGAAGGAGCGCGCGTGCCCGGTGCGCTCACCGGCCCGGGCCGGCCTTACGGCCGTGGGCTCTCCGAGACCGTAAGCAGGACGCTCGTCGTGGGCCGGATGTTGCCGTAGATGTCCGGACTCAGTTGGACAGTGATGTCGACGGTGTCTTCCTGCCTGCCCAGCCCCTCACGCTGCTTGTCGATGAGGACGGCGGGTGCCTGAATCGGGGCGGCTTTCCCGCACAATCCGAGGTGCGAGGGGTCGGCGCCGACGTCACCGAGGGCGAACCGTCCGTCGTCGAGGGTGTGCAGCCCCTCAGTCACGATCTTGTACTTCCGAAGATATGCCTGCATCGCGTGCGAGGTGCTGCGGAAGGTCACGGCCAGACGGACATCTCCGGGCGCCGCCGTGGAGTGCGTGACGTAGTGCACGTTCTCGGCGCCGTCAGGCAGAGGAAGACGTACGACGTCGAGCTCCTGTTGCAACGGAACATCGCTCCCCGCACAAGCCCGCGCGTCACCGAACGGATAGCCCCTGTTCAGGGATCCCAGCCACCCACCTACGCCCAGCGCCAGCAGGGCGCATCCGCTGCCGGCCACCCACCACTGCCGCCGCATGAGATCCCCCTCCCACCGTGCGGTGCCGATGGCCGCACAGTAGCGGTCTCCCACGATCCGCCGCCGATGCCCTGATCCGGCCGGAGGAACGGCTGAGGCCCAGGCAGAGGAGACACTCCTCTCACCTGGGCCTTCGCCATGTGGAGCGGGCGACGGGAATCGAACCCGCGTAGCTAGTTTGGAAGACTAGGGCTCTACCATTGAGCTACGCCCGCGCGAGCCCGGAAACCCTCAGGGGGACCGAGCGCGTACGCAGAGCATCGTAGCGGTTCCGGCACCCCGTTCGCACACGGGTGTGCGGGCCGGGGTCGCCCGCCCCGCGAAACGGGTTCCGACGCAGTGCCTCCGGGCATGTACCCTACGTGTCGCACCGACGGGGTGTGGCGCAGCTTGGTAGCGCGTCCGCTTTGGGAGCGGAAGGTCGTCGGTTCGAATCCGGCCACCCCGACCAGCCGCGCACGTGCGGCCGCGCACGTGCGCGCATCAGGAAGATCGCGTTGTGGGCCTCTTCATGCTTGCGGTTACTATGCAAGCTGCGTGCCCGCGTGTCTGACGAGTCTCCGAGGACCCCAAGAGCCGGGCCGATGTGCAGGCCGACGCCGATCATGAGCGCGCGGCATGCGAATCCCAGAATCAGCCACCAAGGAGACCGAACCGTGAAGAGCGCCGTGGAGACCCTGAACCCGACCCGGGTTCGGCTCACTGTCGAGGTGCCCTTCGAGGAGCTCAAGGACAGCCTCGACGCGGCGTACAAGAAGATCAACCAGCAGGTCACGGTGAAGGGCTTCCGCAAGGGCAAGATCCCGGCCCGCGTCATCGACCAGCGGTTCGGCCGCGGTGCTGTGCTGGAGGAGGCCGTCAACGACGCCCTTCCGAAGTTCTACACCGACGCGGTCAACGAGGGTGAGCTGAACGTGCTCGGCCAGCCCGAGGTCGACATCAAGGAGCTGAAGGACGGCGAGCTGCTCTCCTTCACCGCCGAGGTCGACGTCCGCCCCGAGATCACGATCCCCGACTACTCCGGCATCGAGGTCACCGTCGACGCCGCCGAGGTCAGCGACGAGGACGTGGACAAGTCGGTCGAGCAGCTGCGCGACCGCTTCGCCTCCACCAGCGCCGTCGAGCGCGCCGCCGCCGACGGCGACGTCGTGACGGTCGACCTGGAGGCCAAGATCGACGGCGAGGTCCTCGAGGACGGCGTCGCGAACGGCATCGACTACGTGATCGGCTCCGGCGACCTGCTCGACGGCATCGACGATGCGGTCACCGGCCTGGAGGCCGGCGGCGAGGCCACCTTCACGTCCGAGCTCAAGGGCGGCTCGGCCGAGGGCAAGGCGGCCGAGGTCACCGTCAAGGTCACCGAGGTCAAGGCCCGCGAGCTGCCCGAGCTCGACGACGACTTCGCGCAGACCGCCAGCGAGTTCGACACGCTCGAGGAGCTCAGGGCGGACAGCCGCAAGCGTCTGGTGTCGATGAAGCAGTACGACCAGGCCACGCAGGCGCAGGAGCGCGTGCTCGACGAGCTGCTCAAGCTCGTCGAGGTGCCGGTGCCCGAGAAGCTGCTCGCGGACGAGATCGAGACCCGCACGCACAACCTCGAGAACCACCAGCTGCCGCAGATGGGCATGGACCTCGCGCAGTACCTCCAGATCCAGGGCAAGACCCGGGAGGAGTTCGACTCCGAGACCGAGGAGCAGGCGGTCAAGGGGATCAAGACTCAGTTCATCCTGGACGAGCTCGTCAACCGGGAGAAGCTGAACGTGAACCAGGAGGAGCTCACCGAGCACCTCATGCGCCGCGCGCAGTCCTCCGGCATGAGCCCCGACCAGTTCGCCCAGGCGGTCGTCGAGGGCGGCCAGGTGCCGATGCTGGTCGGCGAGGTCGCCCGCGGCAAGGCGCTCGCCGCGGTCGTGGAGGCGGCGAAGGTCGTCGACACGAACGGCGAGACGGTCGACCTCGACGACGACGAGGACGACGACGAGGCCGCCGAGGCGGCCACGGAGACGGTCGAGGCGGCGGAGTCCGCCGAGGCCCCCGCCTCCGAGTCCGGCGACGACGAGGCCAAGCCCACCGCCTGACCCGCACCGCACGCACGACGGGCCCCGGACGCACCACGTCCGGGGCCCGTCTCGTTTGGCCCTGGTCGCCCCGAGGGGCCGCCACGCGGTGCGGGGGCGCGGGCGCGGGGCGCGGCCCCGCGGGGCCCGTACGCGCGTGCGGGGCGTCGCGCGTACGGGCCGGTGGGCGGGGGGCCGTCCGGCCCGGCCGGGCCCCGCGATACGGTCGGCGGCACCGCTCGCACGCGGGCCAACTACCTTGCGCTCCGAGCGAACAGCTACGGAACCGGGATGGCGCCCGCCGACCAGGGGGTTAGGGTCCATGAGTACGAGAGCCGGAGAAGCCGTCCGGGAGCAGACCGGCCGGCCTTTCGGATCTCGGGACGAAGACGCTGAGACGGCCGAGGCCGTCAGAGACGAGCAGGTGGACACGTGACGAATCTGATGCCGCACGCCGCAGGAGAGCCGTCCATCGGTGGAGGCCTCGGCGACCAGGTCTACAGTCGGCTGCTCGGCGAGCGGATCATCTTCCTCGGCCAGCAGGTCGACGATGACATCGCCAACAAGATCACCGCGCAGCTCCTCCTCCTCGCGGCCGAGCCCGAGAAGGACATCTACCTCTACATCAACAGCCCGGGTGGCTCCGTCACGGCGGGCATGGCCGTCTACGACACCATGCAGTACATCCCGAACGACGTCGTGACGATCGGCATGGGCCTCGCGGCGTCCATGGGCCAGTTCCTGCTGACCGGCGGCACCGCGGGCAAGCGGTTCGCGCTGCCGAACACCGACATCCTCATGCACCAGGGCTCCGCCGGCCTCGGCGGTACCGCGTCCGACATCAAGATCCAGGCCCAGCAGCTGCTGCGCACCAAGAAGCGCATGGCCGAGATCACGGCGCGGCACACCGGCCAGACCGAGGAGACGATCATCCGCGACGGTGACCGCGACCGCTGGTTCTCCGCCGAGGAGGCCAGGGAGTACGGCATCATCGACGAGATCATCACCGCTGCTTCGGGTGTCCCGGGCGGCGGCGGCACTGGGGCCTGAGGGCCCCGTCCTCCCCGTCATCAAGACCGTCCTCCGCAGGTCACCCAAGGTCACAGGAATGGTGAACACCCAGATGAACGACTACTCCGCGAGCGGCCTTTACACGGGCCCTCAGGTGGACAACCGGTACGTGGTCCCGCGCTTCGTCGAGCGCACCTCGCAGGGCGTGCGCGAGTACGACCCGTACGCCAAGCTGTTCGAGGAGCGCGTGATCTTCCTCGGCGTGCAGATCGACGACGCGTCCGCCAACGACGTCATGGCGCAGCTGCTGTGCCTGGAGTCGATGGACCCGGACCGCGACATCTCCATCTACATCAACAGCCCCGGCGGCTCGATGACGGCCCTCACCGCCATCTACGACACGATGCAGTTCGTGAAGCCGGACATCCAGACGGTCTGCATGGGCCAGGCGGCCTCCGCCGCGGCCGTGCTGCTGGCCGCCGGCACGCCGGGCAAGCGCCTCGCGCTGCCCAACGCGCGCGTGCTGATCCACCAGCCGTCCAGCCAGACGGGGCGCGAGCAGCTCTCCGACCTGGAGATCGCGGCCAACGAGATCCTGCGCATGCGCTCGCAGCTCGAGGAACTGCTGGCGAAGCACTCCACGACCCCGATCGAGAAGATCAGGGACGACATCGAGCGCGACAAGATCCTCACCGCTGAGGAGTCGCTCGCGTACGGTCTGGTCGACCAGATCGTGTCGACCCGCAAGACCACGGCCGCCGCGGCGGCTTGACCCGGCGCACCCTTGGCGCGGCTGGTCACAGGCGCCCCGCCGGCCCCGCACGGTCCGCGTACCGTGCGCCACGGCCGGGCGGGAGCGTGGTGAACCGCGCCAAGGGGGGCCCGAACACGGGGCCGGGCAAGGTACCGTCGGGTATGAGGCACAGGAGCCGCTGAACCAGGCTGCTCCCAGGCGAAGGGGATCCACCTCGTGGCACGCATCGGTGATGGCGGCGACCTGCTCAAGTGCTCGTTCTGCGGCAAGAGCCAGAAGCAGGTGAAGAAGCTCATCGCAGGGCCCGGTGTGTACATCTGCGACGAGTGCATCGACCTCTGCAACGAGATCATCGAGGAGGAGCTCGCCGAGACCTCCGAGGTGCGGTGGGAGGAACTGCCCAAGCCGCGCGAGATCTACGAGTTCCTCGAGGGGTACGTCGTCGGGCAGGAGCCCGCGAAGAAGGCCCTGTCGGTGGCGGTCTACAACCACTACAAGCGGGTGCAGGCGGGTGAGAACGGCGGCGGCTCGGGCCGTGAGGACGCGATCGAGCTCGGCAAGTCGAACATCCTGCTGCTCGGGCCGACCGGTTCGGGCAAGACGCACCTCGCGCAGACGCTCGCCCGCATGCTCAACGTGCCGTTCGCGATCGCCGACGCGACCGCGCTGACGGAGGCCGGGTACGTCGGCGAGGACGTCGAGAACATCCTGCTCAAGCTCATCCAGGCCGCCGACTACGACGTCAAGAAGGCCGAGACCGGCATCGTCTACATCGACGAGATCGACAAGGTCGCGCGCAAGAGCGAGAACCCGTCGATCACGCGCGACGTGTCGGGCGAGGGCGTCCAGCAGGCGCTGCTGAAGATCCTGGAGGGCACCACCGCCTCCGTCCCGCCGCAGGGCGGACGCAAGCATCCGCACCAGGAGTTCATCCAGATCGACACGACGAACGTGCTGTTCATCGTGGGCGGTGCCTTCGCCGGCCTGGAGAAGATCGTCGAGGCGCGCGCGGGTGCCAAGGGCATCGGCTTCGGCGCGACGATCCGCTCCAAGCGGGAGATCGAGGAGCGCGACCTCTTCCAGGAGGTCATGCCGGAGGATCTGGTGAAGTTCGGGATGATCCCGGAGTTCATCGGCCGCCTCCCCGTCATCACCTCCGTGCACCACCTGGACCGCGAGGCGCTCAAGCGCATCCTGGTCGAGCCGCGCCACGCCTTGGTCAAGCAGTACCAGCGGCTGTTCGAACTGGACGGTGCCGAGCTGGAGTTCGACGAGTCGGCGCTCGAAGCCGTCGCGGACCAGGCCATCCTGCGCGGCACGGGCGCGCGCGGCCTGCGGGCGATCCTCGAAGAGGTCCTCATGTCGGTGATGTACGAGGTGCCGTCGCGCAAGGACGTGGCACGCGTGGTCATCACGGAGGAGGTCGTGCACTCGCACGTCAACCCGACGCTGGTGCCGCGAGAGCCGAGGATCGTCAAGAACGACGGCCGGCACGAGAAGTCCGCCTGACGGGCGTCCGTCCGGCCGGCTCAGGGCCGGCCTGACGGACGCCTGGCGTCAGGCCTTGACGCGCACGTCGTTGCGGAGCTTCAGCGTGAGGGCCGCGGCGTCCGCGACCGGCTCGGACTTGCCCGTGGCGATGGACGCGATGTCGATGTGGACGGTGAAGCCGAGCGTGCTGTGGTCGGCCCACGCGCACAACGGCATCGTGAACTCCTTGGGCCCCGACATCGCACCGCTGCCGGCGTCCGGGTTGGGCGTCTTGACGATCTGGCACTCCATGACGGCGGCGTCCTTGAGGCCGGCCGGCTTGACCTCTTTGGGCTGCCCCACCATCTGGCCGTTCTTCTGGCTCTTCGACTCCTTCTTCATGTCGGCGAAGAATGAGTCCAGCGTCTTGCGGGGATCGTCGATCTGCCCGTAAGCGCCGGTGAACTCCAGCAGCGATTGGGCGAGCGGGTTGGACTCGTCGCCCTTCATGTACGCGGAGGAGACGCCTTTGGCGTTCTTCACACCCATCTTCTTGGCGTCGTCCATGTTGTCCGGCGTCGGGGACGAACCGGTGTCCTTGGCGTCCTTCTTGTACTGGCCCCCCAGCACCGAGGCCGGCGTGACGAGCTTGTGCGGGCCGTCGTCCGCGACGTCGGAGCCGCTGCCGCCCGACGTCAGGAAGTACGCGCCGCCGGCGATCACGGCGCAGGCCACGACCACGGCCGCGACGATGAGGCCCGTCCGCTTTTTCTTCTGCGGGCCGCCCGCCGGGCCGCCCACGTAGGGCGCGGCGCCGTACGGCGGCTGTCCTGGCTGGCCCGGCTGGCCCGGCTGCCCGTACGGGTTCTGCCCGTAGGGCGGCTGTCCCGGCTGTCCCGGCTGTCCCGGCTGGCCCGGTTGTCCCGGCTGCCCGTACGGCTGCTGCGGCTGCCCCGGCTGCGCGTACGGGTTGGGCCCGTCCTGCCCGCCCTGCTGCGGCGGCGCTCCGTAGGGGCCGGGCTGTGCCGGGACGCCCGGCTGCTGCGGGTAGCCGTATCCCGGCTGCGGTCCGCCCTGGGGCGGCTGTCCGCCCTGCGGGGGCTGCCCGTAGGGGCCGGACTGGCCGTAGGGCCCGGGCTGCTGCGGCTGCTGAGGCTGCGGCCCCCCGTAAGGCCCGGGCTGATCGTTGCTCATGTCGTCGGTTCCCCTCCGAATGGATGTGACTCGGAACATCCTGTCGGATGTGAGCACGACATGTGTCCTCCGGGGCGGGACCTTTACGGCCGCGGGCGCCCCGCAATCGGTTTCGGGACGCGCCCGTGACACCTCTAAACTGAACCGGTGACCGAGAACTCAGCGCAGCAGCCGACAGCAGGCCCCCGTGAATTGCCGACGCAGTACGCGCCGGCGGATGTAGAGGGGCCGCTGTACGAGCGCTGGGTAGAGCGTGGTTACTTCGAGGCGGACGCGTCGAGCGACAAGCCCCCGTACACGATCGTCATCCCCCCGCCGAACGTCACGGGATCCCTGCACCTCGGCCACGCCTTCCAGCACACGCTGATGGACGCCCTCACGCGCCGCAAGCGCATGCAGGGCTACGAGGCGCTGTGGCTGCCCGGCATGGACCACGCGGGCATCGCCACGCAGAACAAGGTCGAGCAGCAGCTCGCCGAGGAGGGCAAGTCGCGCCACGACGTCGGGCGCGAGGAGTTCGTCCGCCGCACTTGGCGGTGGAAGGACGAGTACGGCGGCCGGATCCTCGGGCAGATGCGCCGCCTGGGCGACGGCGTCGACTGGTCGCGCGAGCGCTTCACGATGGACGAGGGGCTGTCGAAGGCCGTCCTCACCATCTTCAAGAAGCTCTACGACGACGACCTGATCTACCGCGCCGAGCGCATCATCAACTGGTGCCCCCGCTGCCTCACCGCCATCTCCGACATCGAGGTGGACTACCAGGACGACGAGGGCGAGCTGGTCTCGCTCAAGTACGGCGAGGGCGACGAGACGGTCGTCGTCGCGACGACCCGCGTCGAGACGATGCTCGGCGACACGGCCGTCGCGGTCCACCCCGAGGACGAGCGGTACGCGCACCTCATCGGCAAGCGGATCAAGCTGCCGCTGACGGACCGCACGATCCCCGTCGTCGCGGACGGGCACGTCGACCCCGAGTTCGGTACGGGCGCCGTCAAGGTGACCCCGGCGCACGACCCCAACGACTTCGCGATCGGCCGCCGCCACGGCCTGGAGTCGCTGACGGTCATGGACGAGCGCGCGGTGATCACCGTGCCGGGGCCTTTCCAGGGCCTCGACCGCTTCGAGGCGCGCGCCGCGATCGTCGAGGCGCTGCGCGAGCAGGGCAGGATCGTCGCGGAGAAGCGCCCCTACGTGCACAGCGTCGGCCACTGCTCGCGGTGCCGCACGACCATCGAGCCGCGCCTGTCGCTTCAGTGGTGGGTCAAGGTCGAGCCGCTGGCGAAGGCCGCGGGCGACGCGGTGCGCGACGGCCGGGTGAGGATCCACCCGGAGGAGCTGTCGAAGCGCTACTTCGACTGGGTCGACAACATGCACGACTGGACGATCTCGCGCCAGCTGTGGTGGGGCCACCGCATCCCCGTCTGGTACGGGCCGAACGGCGAGACGGTCTGCGTCGGCCCCGACGACGAGGCGCCCACGGGCGAGGGGTGGACGCAGGACACGGACGTCCTCGACACCTGGTTCTCGTCCGGGCTCTGGCCGTTCTCGACGCTCGGCTGGCCGGACGAGACCGCGTCGCTGGAGAAGTTCTACCCGACGGACGTCCTGCTCACGGGCCACGACATCATCTTCTTCTGGGTCGCCAGGATGATGATGTTCGGCCTGTACGCGATGGACGGCGTCCCGCCGTTCCACACGATCGCGCTGACGGGCCTCGTCCGCGACGAGCACGGCAAGAAGATGTCCAAGTCCTTCGGCAATGTCGTGGACCCGCTCGACTGGATGGACGCGTACGGCGCCGACGCGGTCCGCTTCACGCTCGCCAGGGGCGCCAACCCCGGCGCTGACGTGCCGATCGGCGAGGACTGGGTCCAGGCGTCGAGGAACTTCGCCAACAAGGTGTGGAACGCGACGCGCTTCGCCCTGATGAACGGCGCGACCGTGGAGGGCGAACTGCCGCCCGCCGAGAAGCTGTCCGCGACGGACCGGTGGATCCTGTCCCGGCTCAACCGCACGGTCGATGCCGTCGACGCGTACTACGACGACTACCAGTTCGCGAAGGCGAGCGACGCGCTCTACCACTTCGCGTGGGACGAGGTCTTCGACTGGTACGTCGAGCTGTCGAAGACGACGTTCGCCGCCGGGGGCGACGGCGCAGCCGCATCCCGCCGGGTCCTCGGCGAGGTCCTCGACGTCACCCTGCGCCTGCTGCACCCGGTGATGCCGTTCGTGACGGACACCCTGTGGACGACGCTGACCGGCCGCGAGTCGGTGGTCGTCGCCGAGTGGCCCGCCGACAGCGGCTTCCGCGACGAGGCGGCCGAGCGGGAGATCGAGCTGCTCCAGGAGGTGACGACGGAGGTCCGCCGCTTCCGCGCCGACCAGGGCCTGCAGCCCGGCCAGCGTGTCCCGGCCCGCCTCGACCTGTCGGGGACGTCCCTCGCGGCGCACGAGCCGGCGATCCGGCAGCTGCTGCGCCTCCAGCCGGAGGGCGACGGCTTCCAGGCGACGGCGACGCTGCCGATCGCCGGCGCGACGGTGGCGCTCGACCTGTCGGGCACCATCGACGTGGCGGCGGAGCGCAAGCGCCTCACCAAGGACCTGGGCGCTGCGGAGAAGGAGAAGGCGCAGGCCACGGCGAAGCTCGGCAACGAGGCGTTCCTCGCGAAGGCGCCCGACCAGGTGGTCGGCAAGATCCGTGGCCGCCTCGTCAAGGCGGAGGACGACATCGCCCGCATCACCGCGCAGCTGGCGAACCTCCCGGCCGCGTAGGCGCGCGGGGCCGCACTTCCCGGCCGCACTTCCCACGGGCAGAGCCGTGGGAAGTGCGGCGCCGGGCGGTCCGTAGACTGGACGGCGTGAGTGAGACCCCCCAGCACGGCGGCGACGGCGAGTACGGCGAAGACCCCGGCAGCACGGACGACGGCTTCGAGGACATCGTCGCGAACGAGACCACGCGCGACCCCGACCTCGCGGCCATCGAGGCCGGCAGCCGCACCCTCAGGGCGCAGGCCGGCCCGCCTGCCGGCGACATCCCGACGCGCCCCGAGGACCCCGAGGTCGACGCGGCGCTGCGCGCCGTGGAGCAGGAGCTCGCGGGCCGCTGGGGCGAGACGAAGCTCGACCCGTCCGTGGAGCGGATCAAGGCGCTGATGGACGTGCTGGGCGACCCCCAGCGCGGCTACCCGTCCATCCACATCACCGGCACCAACGGCAAGACGTCCACGGCCCGCATGATCGAGGCCCTGCTCGGCGCCTTCGACCTGCGCACCGGCCGCTACACCAGCCCGCACGTCCAGTCGATCACCGAGCGCATCAGCCTGGACGGCGCCCCGATCTCCGCCGAGCGCTTCATCGAGACGTACGCCGACGTCAAGCCGTACGTCGAGATGGTCGACGCCGCCAAGGAGTACCGGCTGTCGTTCTTCGAGGTGCTGACGGGCATGGCGTACGCCGCGTTCGCCGACGCGCCCGTCGACGCCGCCGTGGTCGAGGTCGGCATGGGCGGCACCTGGGACGCGACGAACGTCATCGACGCGGGCGTCGCCGTCGTCACCCCCATCGACCTGGACCACACCGACAGGCTCGGCTCGACGCCCGGCGAGATCGCGGGGGAGAAGTCCGGGATCATCAAGCGCGGCGCGACGCTGGTGCTCGCGCAGCAGCCGGTCGACGCGGCGCAGGTCATGCTGCGCAAGGCCACAGAACTCGACGCGACCGTGGCACGCGAGGGCCTGGAGTTCGGCGTGCTCGCCCGTGAGATCGCCGTCGGCGGGCAGCTGCTGACGCTGCGCGGCCTCGGCGGCGAGTACGGCGAGGTCTTCCTGCCGCTGTACGGCGCGCACCAGGCGCACAACGCGGCGGTGGCGCTCGCCGCCGTCGAGGCGTTCTTCGGCGTCGGCGCCCAGCGGCACGAGCCGCTCGACGTGGACACGGTGCGCAAGGCGTTCGCGTCGGTCGCCTCACCCGGCCGCCTGGAGGTCGTGCGGCGCTCGCCCACGGTCGTCCTGGACGCCGCGCACAACCCGGCGGGCGCACGCGCCGCCGCCGACGCCATCACCGAGGCGTTCGACTTCAACCGGCTGATCGGCGTGGTCGGCGCGAGCGCCGGCAAGGACGTCAAGGGCATCCTGGAGGCGCTGGAGCCGATCTGCGCCGAGCTCGTCGTCACCCGCAACTCCAGCCACCGCGCGATGGACGCCGACGAGCTCGCCGGCGTCGCGGTCGAGGTGTTCGGCGACGACCGCGTCCAGGTCGAGCCGCGGCTCGACGACGCGATCGAGGCGGCGATCACGCTCGCGGAGGAAGAGGGCGGGTTCGCGGGCGCGGGTGTGCTCGTGACCGGCTCGGTCATCACGGTCGGCGAGGCCCGGCTGCTGCTCAGGAGGGGCTGACACAAGGCCATGCGTACGCTCTGCTCGTCGACGCTGCTCGCCGAGTTCTTCGTCATCGGGTTCGCGGGCCTGGTCGCGATGAAGTCGGACTCGCTGACCATGACGGCCGTCTGGACCGTCTGCGGCGCCGCGATGGTGCTGTCGCTGCTGCTGTGCGGTGTGATCACCCGCCCCGGCGCGGTGCAGCTCGGCTGGGTGCTCCAGGTGGCGCTGCTGCTGAGCGGCTTCGTGGTCCCGGCGATGTTCATCCTGGGCGCCGCGTTCTGCGCGCTGTGGTGGGCGTCCGTGCACTACGGACGCATCGTCGACGTCCACAAGGCCCGCTGGGCCGAACTCGCGAAGACGCAGGAAGCCGAGGCGCCCCCGGGACCGCCCGCCACGGCCCCTCCGGCCCCGGCCCCCGCCGCCGACCACGCGCCCCCACCGGCCGAGTAACCCCACCCGGGGCCCCGCCCCGGCGGGTGCCCCGGGCCCGGTGGCGTGCCCGCCGCACCCCCATCGTCCCCCGCGCACGCCCCCGGCGCCACCCGGTGTCCCGCGACGGGTGGCTACGCTGGCGGCCATGGCCACGCTGATCCTCGTACGTCATGGACGCTCCACCGCCAACACCTCGGGCCTGCTCGCG